>NZ_FNGR01000032.1:0-73129 GCF_900103045.1 Ensifer sp. YR511 | reverse complement strand
TTATCTCGGCTCTGCGGCCGTGTCTCACAAGTGTCACGGCTTCATGATCAACATATCCGGCAATTAGAACGCGCGGCGTTGCGCGATGGGGCGATGTTTTGCCGGGGCGGGCTCGAGCCCGTCCCGGCAAAACATCGCTGCTCGAAGAGGTCCTCTTGCCCCAGCTCTTCTTCACCGACCTTTCTGCCCTGCCTCGTTCGGTGACGATCGACGGCGTTGCACACGCGTTAGAGGCAGACAAGATAGCGGCTGCAGAGAAGCTCGGGCTCGTTGAGGGTATGCCCTTCATTCTTGGCGGAGAAGGATCCTACGACCACAACCTCAATCGCTTCTTGCGATCCTGCCCGACCATGGGCGTACGCTCCCTGAACAGCCTTCGCGCATATGCGCGAGACATCGTCGTGTGGATGCGTTTTCTGGAAGAACGTCGGGGCGGCAAGTCTGTATGGGCTGCGAACCGTGACGACATCGCCGCGTTCCACCAGGCCCGGCGCCTGTCCGAGCCGCCCTTCCGCATCTCGGCCTCTTCCTGGAACCGAACGATCGCGGCTCTCGACAAGCTCTATAGATGGGCCGTCGATGAGAAGATCATCACAACGGCCCCCTTCACTTACAGGCAGCTATGGTCACGGGCACCGACCTCGGGCGCGGTCGTCTCCGTGGCGATCAACTGTGCCAAGGAGAGTGGAGGTCGCAACGGAGATGTGCAATTCCTGGATATGCCGCGCTATTTGGTTTTTCGCGACGTCGGACTGCGCGGCAGACTTCCTGACGGGCAGGAAGACCCGAGCTGGCGCGGACGCAATGGTACGCGCAATGCTCTGTTTGCGGAACTGCTGATCACGACAGGTCTGCGATTACAGGAAGCATCGAGCCTGCTGCTGAGCGAATTGCCAACGTTGGATACCGAAACAGGCTCTCCAGTCCGCTCTTTAGCCTTCCGTCTGGCTGCTGCGACGGCAAAGGGGTCGCGTGGGCGGGATATCCGCATGCCTATTCGTCTGATCAGGCAACTTCACGACTATGGTTTGATTGAGCGGGAGAATGCTCTTGGACGTCACCGGCGGCGCGGGCGCATCTGCCGGATGCCTCGATCAATCACAGTAGCCGCATATGAGCATCGCGCTTTACGCCTAGCCGACGGCGATCACACGGTCAGAGTAAGCGTCGACCAGTTGCGTCCATCGGATCGGGTACGCCTCATCGACAAGACGACCGGCTCACCCCTGGCGCTCTGGCTGACCGAGGATGGGCAGCCAGTGTCGATGGCGGCCTGGGAAGCCGTGTTCATGCGGGCCAGCGAACGATGCCGCCACCTCGGTTTCGATGACATGCATATCACTCCCCACATGCTCCGTCATAGCTTTGCCGTCCACATGTTGACGCTGCTTTTGCGCGAGCAGGTCCGGTGGGTGGTCAGCGAACGATCGGCACAGCTCGGCTCCGCCTATCGACGGATGATCGGCGATCCGCTGCTCAAGCTTCAAAGGCTGATGGGGCACAGCCGTATCGAAAGCACTTACATCTATCTCGACCATCTTGCCGACAGTCAGGAGATCGTCGATGCGGCCGTAAGCAACTTCGGGCTAGACGCGGGATCCGAGGAGTTCGCGCCATGAGACGGGGGAGGCTGGCCAAATTTCCGCCGCAGTCAGATAGCTCCGACGCGGATACCGCCGCGACCACTACGACTGTCGATCCGCGCCGCTTCGCCGTGCGTGTTGATACGGGCAACGAGTTTATCGTGGATTTAACCGACTTGACTCCCTCATCCTTCGTCGTGGAGATCGCGCCGCTGCTCCGGGAACGAATCCGTCAGATGGGACCAACCCCAATTTGGCGCTCAGTACGCAATAGCGTGAAGATGCTGCGGCGGTTTTGGTCGTTTCTCGATGCTCAGCGCCACACAATACGTGCACTGGGTGACGTAACCGTCGAGCTGATTGACGGTTACGAAGATTGGCTGGAGCAAAATGCAGGGAACCGATCGTCCCAGCGGCAACTTCTGGCGACACTGATCAGTGTATTGCGGATCGCCGTCAACGATCGTCCTGGCGTGCTCACACCCGACGTCGTATCGCGTTTGCGCTATCTGGGGCGTGGTCACGGCAGCGGCGGGCGCCCTCGTGACGCTTACAGCAGTGGGATTGCCGAAGCATTGCGAACCGCTGCGCGGACACAAGTGGCAAACGCCCGTGAGCGCATCGTACTCGGCGACGACCTTCCGGCGCCTCCACTCGGACTTAGCGCCGGTACGCGGCTGCGCGTTCTTTATGATGCCGTCCTCGTTGAGATCGCAAGATCCAGCTGGATCGAGGCAGAACATCCCGCCTTCAAACGCTTCGCAAATCTCGCCCGATATCACAAGATTGATTGCAAGATCGAGTTGCCGCACAGAGGATTCCACTTAACGGTAAGCGACTTCGCCGCGTTCCTGGTGCTGCTGTCGCTGGAGACCGGTATGGAGATGGAGTGCCTGAACCGTCTGAAGGCCGATTGCTTGCGCAATCCTACCCGAGGGTATGTCGAGATCGAGTATTACAAGCCTCGGGCGCGGGGCTCGGAATGGAAACACGTGCGGGTGCGGGACGGATCGATCGCCACGCCAGGCGGACTAATGCGGCTCGCGATCTCATTGACCGAACGGGCACGCCGGCACACTGGTTCAGATCGATTGTGGGTCCTTTGGACCGTCAACGGCCTGCGATCGCTGAGCGACGATGGCACGCAGGGAGTCGATGCTTTTGTCGAACGCTACAAACTTACAGATGATGAGGGCAGGCCGCTGCGCTTGCAGCTCTCCCGGCTTCGAAAGACCTTTAAAGCCGAATGGTATCGTCGCACCAATGGGCAACTCGAGCAGTTCGCCGTCGGCCATTCGATCCCTGTCGCAGCCAGGCATTATGCCGACATACCTGCCCTGCGCCATGTCCATGAACAGACGTTAGCTGACGCGTTTCACGACGCTCTCGACGCTGCGCTCAGACCACGCCTCGTCACCAGCGAGCAGGAGAACCCTGCCGTCGAGCCGCAGGACCAGGCTCCCGCAAAAGATGACCAAGACGTGTGGATGGCGCGATGCGGTAACTTTTACGATAGCCCGTTCGCAAAAGCCGGCGATCCCTGCCCCACGCCATTCTGGGGGTGCTTGGAATGCGAGAACGCCGTCATTAGCGAGCGCAAGCTCCCGGCGCTCCTCGCATTCCAATCGTTCATGGCCGATCAGCGTGCTGCCCTCAATGCCGAAGAGTGGTCAGTCAAGTTCGCGCGCGCTTGGCATCGCATCACTCATCAGATCATTCCTGCCTTTGCTCCACAGGTATTGGAAGCGGCCCGAAGGACGACTGATGCAAGAGATCCGATGCTCCTCTATCTGCCGGTAGAGGCGATAGCACGATGACAGCGGCAAATCTCGGCCACATCCCGCGCACCTCCAGCATCCGCAGCGACACTGACATTGTTCTTAAGTCGATGAAGCTGAAGGATGGGACGAATCGGGAAGCACTTTCTCGTTTTGGCGACGACGTCTGGGATCTCGATCCGGCAATCTTTCAGGACATGGCACGGCATGCCTTCCGCACGCTTGACTTCAGCACCATCACCTGTCCGCGGGAGAAGCTCACCGCCAAGGAATACATTTACGCCTGGCTTAACGAGCGATTGCCAGACGCCGCGCGTCGGCTACGGCCCATGAGTGCACGGGCGGCGCTCGGCACGCTACGTCAGCTTATGACCTTCGTTCGGGAACGAGAGGGACGATTCGATGCAGCTCTCATCGATCAGGATCTTCTCAATGCTTATCTCGTGTTTCAGAAGAACCGCTCGGTTTCGCCGTACCGGATCGCTGAGTGCTTGAGGCCGGCTTTGCAGTTGCATCGGCTGGCCCGCTTCCTGACGCATGGCGGCTTAAGTCTTGTGCCCTGGAACGGCGCACCACCCTACAGAGTGGCAGGCTGTAGCGGGCATACGTATGAGAATGTGACACCGCGCATACCCGACGCGGTGATCGCCGAACTGCTGCGATGGTCGCTTCGCTATGTCGAGTTGTTTTCCATCGACATCTTTGCAGCACGCGAGGAATTGGATGAACTGGAAGCGGGCTATTCGGCCCGCCCGCGCGGAGCTCCTGCGGGCAGCGTCGTCGCACGCGTGACGTCCTACATCGACATCCGCCGCCGTGCTGGCCGTGGCATCCCTGTGTGGAATGACCCCGCCGACATTGCAGGCCTGCGAGATGCTCTCATTCGAGGCAAATGGCTCAAGGGGGAAGTACTGAACATTCGGCTCATTTCGTTGCAGAGCTGTGTGCGTCCGAGCAACCTCATCCAGAATAAGGCGGCTTTTGCCCTTCTGCTCGAAGCCGTGCAGGAGCTCGGCGTCGAGCACGGTGGCATGGACACGCCGATCACCATCGATCCGACGAGCGGGCGTCCATGGCGGTCTCGCTTCGATGATTTCTCCCTGGCACACGAAGAGCGCCAGCTCCAGACCGCCGCTTACATCCTGTGCGCTTATCTGACCGGCATGCGCGATAGTGAAGTCCAGGCAATGCAATCCGGCTCCCTGCAGCGCAAACGCAGCGCCGATGGTATGATTGAGCGGCTGACTATACGCAGTACCGTCTACAAAGGGCGTGAAGAGCGCGGGAGCGTCGAGGAGTGGGTGACGATCGCGCCAGTTGTACGCGCCATTGAAGTGGCTGAGCGCCTCGTGGCAAGACATCGGCCACAGCGCAGGCAGGGCTGCATCTGGGTCGCTCTTCATCGTAAAGTTGCCCGAGATGGCGGCGTGCCGCACGTGGTGCAACGTATCAATGGGTTCCGCCAGAACTTGGACCGGCGTTTCGGAACCGCGGATGAACCGGCGATCCCGCTCGTGGATGGGCGATGCTGGATCTTCAACACGCGGCAGTTCCGCCGCACTGTGGCCTGGTATATCGCCAACCGCCCCTTCGGAGTGGTCGCCGGCAAGATCCAGTACAAGCATGCCTCCGTGGCAATTTTCGACGGCTATGCCGGCTCATCGACCTCCGGCTTCCGTCAGGAAGTGGAACAGGAACACTATCTGGGCCAGCTCGATGACATCGTAGAGCACTATGAAGCGGCACGACGCGGAGAACGCTTGACCGGCCCGGGCGCATCGCGCGTCATACACGAGATCGAACGGGTGACGAAGGAGATTGGCTCCTTGCCCGGCGTCATTGCGGATGGCAAACGCATGAAGGCAATGCTTGCTCACCTCGCACGCACGCTGCATGTCGGCTACCTGAACGATTGCTTCTTCGAGCCGGCAACCGCACTCTGCCTCACCCGGTCAGGGACCTCAACAAGCCAGCCTATCCTGTCGAACTGCGCTCCCGATCGCTGCCCGAACTCCTGCATTGCACGCCGCCATTTGCCAGCGTGGCAAGCAGCAATCGCGCATGCCGAAGCCATGCTGCAAGAAAGGCGCTTGTCGAACCTGCAGCGCAGCGCCATCCGGCAAGACCGAGATCGAATGCGCAAGCTGATCGCTCCCCTCCGGGAGGAACCGCCCTGAAGCCGGTCAGCATGTCGACCGACCGCGCGCTACGTGCCGCATTGACCCGGCTTGTCTGCGGCAATGCAACCCGGACCAATGGACGTTTGACGGTTACCAATCTGGCGCGCGAGGCCAATGTCAGCCGGGCAACTGCAAACCGCGCTCCGGCAATCGTGGCGGAGCTCAGAGCGATTTTGGCCGAGACCGCGTCCCCGCCTCTCAAACAGCACCAGCAGATCGATGCGACGCGCGATCAGCGCGACGCAGCGAATGTGGTGGCCCAGCACCTTCAGGTCCGCGCCCTGTTGCAACGCGACAGCGCCAATAGGAATGGTAAACTGCTGTCGGTAGTGGGCAAATTGGATGACGGCTAGCGCTGCCGTCGCTCCGGAACAGTCATCGGCGGCATGTCTTGTCCCCAATAAATTATAGTCTGTTCTGGACAACGCTCGCTCCATCCCTATCAAGGCCCTCCGATCCTAAAATCCCGGAAGGTTCAATTGGGACAACGTGCCGCCATCTATTGTCGGGTTTCGACCGCCGACCAGTCGTGTGAGCGGCAGCAGCGCGACCTGATATCGTTCGCTGCTCGCGCCCATTACGACGTCGTGGCGGTTTTCAAAGAGACGGGTTCAGGCGTGAAGCTTGATCGGGTTGAGCGCAAAAAGATCATGGCGCTCGCCCAGGCCAGACGAATCGACGCCATCCTTGTCACGGAGCTTTCACGATGGGGCCGTTCGACCATCGATCTTCTTAACACGCTACGCGCGCTGGCAAATTGGAAAGTGTCGGTCATCGCCACAAACGGTGTGACCTTCGACTTGTCCTCGCCGTATGGTCGGATGCTAACGACTTTTCTAGCCGGCATTGCCGAATTTGAACGTGACTTGATCAGCGAGCGGGTCAAGTCCGGCCTCGCCGCAGCAAAGGCACGGGGCAAAAAACTTGGCCGTCAGACTGGGCAACGACCCAAATCCGACCGGCTTGCACCCAAAGTTCTCGCGCTTGTCGCCGAAGGCCGCAGCTATCGCTGGATCGCCCGTGATCTTGGCATCAGTAAGAACACGGTCGGTGATATCGTTAAGCGCACCAAATCCGTTGAGAACCTGCCAAGGATCGCGACCCGTTAAGGCAAGACCAAGGCGCCGTCGTCAGCAACAAGCGTACTCACCGAAATCACGCCGCGCCGGCTATTTCGGGTGGCCATGCGAGCGCCTAAACAGTTAGGTGAGACAGATTGGCCGTTCAGATAATGGATGTGATCGGTAGCCGGGCGGTAATAGGCCTGCGAGCCGCCGTGGCGGATGTCGATGCTGAGCGCCGCGCAGAAACGTTCGGCGCGCTCGATCCGCTCGGCCTCGGGTCGCGCTGGCATCTCTGGCGATCCGTAACCGTCGACCTGAGAGCAATTAAAGACCGTGTAGCCGCGCGCGAACAGACGCCGGGCGGGCGCGTCGCGATCCTCGTCGCCCTGTTGGGCATCCGCCGCGTCACAATCAGTGGTCTTCCAGAACACGACTAAGTGGCCTCGTTCGCCCTTGCGAACCTGGGCGCCGAGCGCCTGCCATTGGCGGTAGGTGCCCCAAATGCCCGTGGGATAGCCCTCCGCGTGCGCCGCCGCCCAGAGTGAAAGGACGTTGACGCCGCGATAAGTCTTGGTTGAGGCGATATTGACGGGTGTGGTGAGGGCCGACCCGTCGTGATGCCAGGGCATTCGGTAGTCACCAGCGCCGGCCTCGATGGCCGCGATGATCTGGTTGGTGACGCGCTCGTAGATATCGGCATGTGTTTGGCGTCTGCGATCTGTGGTCATGGGTGCCTCCTTCAGCTCGCCCTCTTCGTCGAGGGCGATGCGGTAGAGGCAGACGCGGGAGGCCGGCCTGTCACACCCTGTTCTCGGTGCTGGTGCGGAACTGGGTTGATGGGCTGGCAGCGTCTGCCACACCCAAGCCATGTCTCGACGGGCGAGCTGTAGGAGGCGCTGACCATGATCGGCGTTCGAACCGACCGGGCAAGATGCGCCAATCTCACCGGCCGTGTCTCGCGCAGACGCTCTTCAGCGGTAAAGGTCTGACAGCCAGATCGGCCAAGCCCTTGGCCACTCGCTGAGGATACCGCGGCGATTGCAGCGTCAGCACATGACTATGCACGCCGCTCGCGAGCCTGCGTCCCTCAAGCATCTCCTGCGGGTCGGCTTATCATGCATGCACGCGCTCTTTAAGGCCTTCGGCGAGGAAGGGTCGGTGAAGCGTTTCGACCTACGGAACTCGGCGCCTGTACAACTCACACGTTCGACGGCGTCCGGCGCACATCAAGCACGTGCGCCAGAGATTGCCGGCTTTTAGCCCTCACTGGGTAATTTGCGACACCGAGCATGCGCGCCCCGCCACTTGGCAACGCCGTGTCGCTCGCGCTCATCCGGCGCCCTCTTTCAGAGGGGCGACAGATCCGTTCTTGCTTCGCTTATCACTCGGTCCGCGCTTGGTCGGGTTTCGGTGGTGAGCTTCCTGTCCAGCAACAGAGGCCTACAGAGGGCCGCAATACCGGGAGGTTTGGGACATGCGATCTGGCAAACTCGACCGAGCACTCTCTTGTTCAAACGCGACTTGGACGTCTGGACAGTGCTCGAAAACCGGCGTGATCGCGACCGGAAAGACAGCGACCGTAACGACTAGAGCTTCCACAAGTGGAGCGTTGGAGCGCCACTGTCTGACAAGCTGACGACGCGTGAACCGTGCACACTCCCCTTGAGGCGGGCATCGTCTAGATCAACCCACAGACCCCAATTGCTAGACTTACCCCAATAGCTGCGCCGCCATTCCACTTGGCGCACACCCGCTTCAACGCAAACCGCTGGCGTGCCGTGGCGAGGTTAGTCTCGAAAAGCCCGGCGCATATGCACGCCGGGCCCGTTCTTCACATATCAAGGAACTAGCAGGCTCTCCTCTTAGGCTTCCGCGCGAGCGCGCTCTTCCTGATGTGCGCCAGCAAGCTCTTCCTCGCGTTCCCGCTTGTTGTAGCGGATCGACGACCAGAGCGAGATGCCGATGAGCGCTGCCCCACCGAGGCCGGTGATGACTTCCGGAATGTGGACCAGCGTCTGGAAGTACATGACGACCGAGAGGATCAGAATCGCATAGAACGCGCCGTGCTCCAGGTAGCGATATTCGCTGAGCGTACCCTTTTCGACGAGCATGATCGTCATCGAGCGCACGTACATGGCGCCGATGCCGAGGCCGATCGCAATGATGAAGAGGTTCTGCGTCAGCGCGAAGGCACCGATAACGCCGTCGAACGAGAAGCTGGCATCGAGAACTTCGAGATAGAGGAAGGCACCGAAGCCGCCCTTTGCCGCAGCACTCATGGTTTCCTGCCGCGCATCGAGCAGTCCGCCGACCACCTCAACCACAAGGAAGGTCAGGAGGCCATAGATCGCCGAATAGACGAAGGTGTGCACGTCTGCCGGCTCAAGCAGCGTCGAGAAGCCGAGGATAAGAGCAAGGACGAATGCGATCTCGACGCCCTTGATGGTCGCAAAACGCGCCATCTTGGTTTCGACCCACTTGATCCAGTGCACGTCCTTCTCATGGTCGAAGAAGTAGCTGAGACCGACCATCATCAGGAAGGTGCCACCGAAGGCCGCGATCGGCAAATGCGCGTCGTTCATGATGCGCGCGTATTCTTCGGGCTTGCTTGCCGCCAGAACGATCGCTTCGATCGGACCGATCTTCGCTGCGATAACGACGATCAGGAGCGGGAAGACGATACGCATGCCGAAGACGGCGATGAGAATGCCCCACGTCAGGAAGCGATGCTGCCACTCGGGCGTCATGTCCTTGAGCTTGTTGGCATTAACGATGGCGTTATCGAAGGACAGGGAGATTTCGAGCACCGCAAGCACGGTGCAGATGAAGAAGACGGAGGCCATGCCACCGATGGTGCCGGTCGACTGCCAGCCGAGCCAGGCGCCGAGCACAAGGCCGACCGCCGTGACGATGAAGGCCCAGGTGAAATAGCCGAGCGCGCTCGAATGCGATTGAGGCTGGTTCATCGACGTGCCTCCTTCGCGCGGACGACGCCGGATTCGGTAAAAAGATGAGGTTTCAAGACAGAAATGCGCACGGCCGAAGGTGCACATGCGTGAGGCATGAGATCAGTTTTCATGAGAGCTAATCCGCCGGCTAATTTGCTGGCGGTACCGACATCACGAGAGCGCCGTAAAAACTCTCGCCAGAGGGGCCCGGCACCAGTGTTCGACCCGCGATCCGATGTCTGGACCGCGGGCACGATTGACTAATTAGCAGTGTCGGGCGGAACGTCAAGGGGGCGGCCACTCGGTGGATCGCCAAACGGTTGTTACCAAGCCCTGTCTTAGTTCGGCTGCCGCACCAAGCGTCGACGCCGATTCATTCGCAAAACTTATGGTTCCATATGCAGACGGCGATGGATCGGCCGCGCTGAATGTGGCATGGCGTGCGCAACTTATCGAAGGCCCCGACATGACCGTGATCTCCGCCCCCATAACCGCCCCGAACGCCGCCAGGACCGGTGTTCTCATCATGCTCTTGGGCATGCTGATGTTTTCGCTGAACGACGTCATGGGCAAATGGCTGGTCGCGACCTACTCGGTCAGCCAGTTGATGGTGATCCGAAGCGTTGCTGCACTTCTGTTTTTGTCGCCCTTCATTCTCAGGCGCGGCCTGCGCTCTATGTTCCAGGTTGAGCGGCCCGGCCTCCAGGCCCTTCGCTCGCTGCTTTTTGCCATCGACGCCTCCGCCTTTTATTTCGCGGTCGCCTACATGCCGCTCGCCGATACAATGACCTACTGGCTGGCCGCACCGATCTACGTTGCTGCCGCCTCGCCGTTCCTGCTTGACGAAAAGGTCGGCTGGCGACGCTGGACGGCGATCCTCATCGGCTTTGCCGGCGTCTTGATCGCGCTCGAGCCCTCCAAGGAAAGCCTCGGCCTCCCGGCCCTGATTGCACTTGCCGGCAGCACGGCCTTCGCCTTTGCCCTCATCCTCGGTCGCACGCTCCGCTCCACACCTGACACGACGCTGGTCTTCTGGCAGATCGTCGGCGCGCTCATCTTCTCGCTCGTCGGCGTTGCCGCCAATCCCTCCGGTTGGGCGCCGGTCGATGGCGAGGCGCTTCTGCAGCTTGGCGCGCTCGGCATCGTCGCGATGCTTGCGCATATCCTCGTCAATCGGTCGCTCAAGCTCGCGGATGCCGCCACCGTCGTCCCGCTGCAGTATACGCTGCTCTTCTGGGCCGTCGTCTTCGGTTGGTTCTTTTTTGGCGACACGCCTCGCCCGACCGTGCTCGTCGGCGCAGGATTGATCGTCGCCTCGGGCCTCTTCATCTTCTTCCGCGAACAGCAGTTGAAGAAGCGAAACGCAAAAGCCTGATCTCCCGCCCGGCGGGGTTCCCTCATCGGCGACACTCTGCTACGCCGCCGAGGTCCAAGCTTGAAGGAGATGTCCGTGGCCAAAGCGATCCATTCGATGATCCGTGTTCTCGAAGAGAAGCGATCGATCGATTTTTATCGTGTGGTCTTCGGGCTCGAAATCGCTGAACGGCTGGAGTTCGAAACCTTCGTGCTAATCTATCTCAGCAACGAGGAAAGCGAATTCGAGTTGGAGCTGACGGTCAACAAAGACCGGACCGAGCCCTATGCGCTCGGTGACGGTTATGGCCATCTGGCGCTGTCGGTCGACGACCTCAGTGCCGAGCACCGGCGGCTGACGGAGGCTGGTCTCAATCCGGGCAAGATCGTCGACTTCAACCGCGATGGCGCCCTGCTTGCGCGGTTTTTCTTCGTGGTCGATCCCGACGGTTACAAGGTCGAAGTGCTGCAGCGCCACGGTCGCTACAAGTAGGACCTGGCTGCCATGCAGATCAACCAAAACAATACCGATTATCGCGCCTATCTATTTCGCTTATAGACGAGCGCGACTTAGTCTTCCCCGGAAGCATCAAGAATGATGCGCAACAAGGGGAACGCGAATGAAGAAGCGGATTGCAGCAGCAGTGCTCGCCATCATGGCGGCAACGGCCGTTTCGGCCCAGGCCGCCGAAAAGATCAAGATCGGCACGGAAGGAGCCTACCCTCCCTTCAACTTCATCGACCCCGCCGGCAAGATCGGCGGCTTCGACGTCGACATCGGATTAGCACTTTGCGAGCGCATGAAGGTCGAATGCGAAGTCGTCGCCCAGGACTGGGACGGCATCATTCCCGGTTTGGTCGCCAAGAAATACGACCTGATCATCGCGTCGATGTTCATCACCGAGGAACGCAAGAAGCAGGTCGCCTTCACCGATCCCTACTACCTCGCAGCCATGACGCATGCGGCCCCGAAGGGTGCCGGCTTTACCGAGTTCACCAATGAGGCGCTCAAGGGCAAGGTGATCGGCGCTCAGTCGGGCACCACCCAGGCCGAATACATCACCGCGACATACCCCGATGCTGAGATCAAGCTCTACCCGACCCAGGATGAGGCGAACCTCGACATGGTCAATGGCCGCCTCGACCTTCAGGTGGGCGACATGCTGCCGCTGCTCGACTGGGTGACGAAGAATGCCGACGGAAAGGCATGCTGCGAACTGATCGGTGAACCGATCACTGACAAGAAGTTCGTCGGCGAAGGCGTCGGCATTGCCGTGCGCCAGGAGGACAACGACCTGCGCGAACGACTGAACAAGGCGCTGGACGAAATCCGCGCCGACGGCACCTACAAGAAGATCAACGACAAGTACTTCACTATCGACGTCTATACGATGAAGTGACGCCTGAAGGCGGGCGGAACAGTCCATTTGAGATCCGGCCGCGCCCCAGAAGCGCGGCCGGATCCTCTTCTTATTCTTCTCTTATCGCGCGCTGCCTTGCCACGATCGTCTTGAATTCGGGATCGTCGACGAGCGATTGCACGGCCCAGTAGCCTTCGAGCCACTCGGCCTCGCCTTCCCAACCGCCATCAACAAGCTGGCGGACATTGGCAAGCGCCCGAGTGCGGTCGTCGGCAAGCATCCAGGCTCCGGTTGCGTGGAAGCGATACCAGTTGATGTGATCGCTTGCCCGCTCCAAATGCAGCCCCCATTCCCGGCAAGTGGCGAGATCGAGATCGCCGACGTTCTCTGCCGGTAGGTTACCGCTATAGGCAAGGTGCCGGTCGCGTTCGATGAGGCCGATGCTCCTGGCAATCGCGATCGATCCCTTGTTCGAGGCATGCGTATGCCACTCGATATCGGGACGTCCGCGCTTGATGCACGCGGTAATCGTCGCAGCCGCTGCCGCTTTGCCAAGCCCAAGACGCCGATAGGCAGGTTCGGTCCCGACTCCCACTTCGCACCGGGTACCGCTGACGCTGTCGGTTGCGCAATGGCTGACGACGGATCCGTCGTAAAGCACACAGAAGCCGATGGCGTTTTCCAGGAAGAGTTCGGGAGAAGCCCACCCTTCCATGAGATCGGTTACCGTCTCGATATTGCCGGGTTCCAGATCGAGCAGGCGCTGGTCGATCGGCACGAGGCGGAAGCCGTCAGGCAACACCGTCGCCGCGAGACCATAACTTGCTCCCGGCAAACCCATCCTGACGCGCGGATGCGGCCGGGCGAAGCGATTAGACCAGATATCGCCGAGACGATCGGACCAGCGGTCTTCGACGAAGAAATAGGCCCAGTCAGGGATCAGTTCCTTCAGATTGGCAAAGCTATCGACCACCTCGTCGGGCAGACCCGCGAGATAAAAGGCATCGCCATTGGCGAGCAGCGCGACGCGTGGTTCGACTGGACGATCGACCCAGACTTCACCGTCTATGGTGCCGTCGAGTACGGCAGCAATGGCTACGTGGGTGGAAGCAAAGTCTTTTAAGAGGGCGTGAGCAGCCAAATAGGCGGCTTGTTCGAGTAGAAACATGAAAATGCAATCCTGTTGCGGCGGGATATCCCATCCCTGCCGCCAGAAGAAAGAGTAGAGACGAGCAAGTCGTCCCGTTTCAGACCGACTTCAGCCGACCGGCGCACGGCGTTGGACACTGTCATCTTGCACCCTCTCTCTTCCTGTGCGCCCCGGATCGGGCGCGATTGCACTCGACGAACCAGACAGCAGGGCCGGATGGAACAAGCGCTTTACGGTAACCGCTTCAGGACGGCCCTGCGGTCCGTGCGCTTGCGCCATTGGCGGCTGCAACGACAGGCGCTAAAGCTCTTCTGCCGGGATTTGGTGTAGCGTCAGCCCGGAATCGGCGGAATGCATCGGAGACCGACATGTTCGACCTCAGCGGAATGACGGCATTGGTAACGGGTGGCGGCCGCGGTCTCGGCTTTGAAATGGCAAAGGCGCTCGCACGGGCAGGAGCAGCCGTCGCGATCAACGGCCGCGGTTCCGCCACACTCGAAACGGCCCGTACCCAGGCTGCCTCGGAAGGCACCGCACTCGACATCGTTCCCGGCGACGTTTCGACGGATGTGGAAAAGATCGTCGCTGCCGCCGCCGGCAGGACCGGCCAACTCGACATCCTCATTCACGCCGTCGGCGAGCGCGACCGGCGCGGCACCGACGTCATGGATCCCGCCGCCTTTGCCACCCTCGTCAACACGGACCTGACGGCAGCCTATGCGATGGCGCGGGCAGCACTTCCCTATTTCCGCCGCTCCTCGTCCGCCCGGCTGATCTTCGTCACCTCGATCGCCGCCTCCGTCGCGCGGCCGGGCGACCCCGCCTATACCGCGGCAAAGGGCGGTCTTGATGCCCTCACCCGTTCATTGGCGGTGGAACTTGG
This sequence comes from Ensifer sp. YR511, assembly GCF_900103045.1. Taxonomy (NCBI): domain Bacteria; kingdom Pseudomonadati; phylum Pseudomonadota; class Alphaproteobacteria; order Hyphomicrobiales; family Rhizobiaceae; genus Ensifer; species Ensifer sp. YR511. Next base: position 58,829 of record NZ_FNGR01000032.1, on the reverse strand, counting down.
ATCGGCGACGCTGACGGTCAACGCGATTGCGCCCGGCTGGTTTGCAACCGAGACCAATGCCGCACTCGCCTCCGATCCCGCACTGCAGGCCTTCGTCGATATCCGAATTCCCTTGAAACGCTGGGGCCGACCGGAGGAGATCGCGCCGGCCGCCGTGTTCCTGGCCTCGCCTGCCGCCAGCTTCGTCAATGGCATAACCTTGACGGTGGACGGTGGCATGACCGCGCAGATGTGAGCGTCATCGTAGACCTTTTCCCGTGCAGCGGCTGCATTCGGAATTCGCCTTGGCGCTGTGTGCTTGGATCCGGAGTGCCCGTAGATCGGCGCGGCAGCGCCGCAGTCTTTCCGGGTGATCGTCTTCACCACCGCTCGGAACCGGCCGCCAGGCCTTCGGCAAGCAGTGTAGCGAGGTTCGACGCCGGCTTGTCGGCTTTGGCCTTCAATCGCAAACTGAATTCCGCATTCGGCAATGCCGGGAGCGAAAGTGTCTGGGGTGCGACCGCGATCCCTTCTCCGAGGAAGCGTGCTGTGCGCGCCGTAACGGCAATCCCGCTTCGCACGGCTGCGCGCAGACCCGAAAGGCTGGGGCTTGTCGCCGCGATGCGGTAGCGACGACCCGTCTCATCGAGGGCTGCCGTCGCGGCCGCGCGAAAACCGCAGGGCGGATCCAGCACCGCGATCGGCAACTCGCTGTCAGCCGTGGACGGAGCATCCGATGACGATAGCCACAGCATCGGTTCGCGCAGAATGGCAAGTTCGTCGGGCGTCGGCCCCTCCCGCATGACGATCAGTACTTCGATCAGCCCCTGATCGTAGGCCGAAGTCAGTTCACGGGATCTGCCGACCCTGAGATCCAACCGCACACGCGGGTGGGTGCGCCCGAAGCGGCGCAAGAGATCCGGCAGATTGCTGTCGGCAAAATCCTGGGTGCAGCCGAGCGCCAGACGGCCGTCGGTGCTGGCACCCTTGAGGCTCAGCCATGCATCCCGGTGAACTTCGAGAATCCGGCGTGCATGAACGACCAATTCCTCCCCGGCCGGCGTGAGAATTCGCCCCCGGCCTGAGGGCGCGAGAAGTGGCTCGCCGATCATCGTTTCCAGGCGCTGCATCTGGGCGGTCACAGCCGAAGGCGTCCGCCCAACGGCCGTGGCCGCATTCGCAAGAGAGCCACTCTCGGCGAAAGCAAGAAAGGTACGAAGCAGATCGGGATCGAAGGCTTGCATTACTTCAATGTAATCGAAGTTATGATATTAGACAATTCGATTTTTCCGAAGATAGAGACGTGGCAGATTGGGCTCACACACGAAACAGGAAACCCGAAAGGAACCACCCAATGCCCATCATCAACGTCACCGTCAGCGGCAAGCCGGACACCGCACTCTCGTCACGGATCGCCGCTTCGGTCAGCGAATTGACGGCAGCGCACCTGCGCAAGGATCCGACGATCACGGCAATCGTCGTTACCTATGCGGATCCGGAACACTGGTTCGCTGGCGGAAAGTCGCTTGCCGAACAGGATATCAACAGCTTCTGGCTCGACATCAAGGTCGTCGACGGCACCAACACCAAGCAGGAAATGGCTGCTTATCTCGAAGCCATCTTCGGGCGCTTTGAACAATTGCTCGGACGGGTACACCACGAGAGCTACGTTCTCGTCCACGAAGTTGCGGCTGCCGCCTATGGTTATGGCGGCAAGACGCAGGAATTCCGCTACATCAGTGGCAAGCTCAAATCCGGCGCCTGAAGCCCCCGGGCGCCGCTTCACGCAACTTAAACTCGGAGCGCCCGAAGCCATGGCCGGGCCGCTTCCTTCCTACACCCGCCGGCTCAGCGCGCGCCATGTCATGGAGCCGCTGGTTGCACTGGCGGGAGGCGGGCCCGCGGTGCAGAGCCGTTGACAAGTCCCGCCTCGGCCGTTGTCGGCGTCCCAAGAATGGTAGTTTAGCGGAACGCCTTCGCGGACGAGAATGCGCCCTGGCCCAACGGCAATCGGTTGCCTGTGGCGTCATCGACCCTCTCGGCGGCCGGCAAACGTCGCTACCCGCAGGCCGCCTCGCCACCAAGATTACTGCAACAGTCGCGCGAGCCCGGCTCGAAGGTCGGTCTCGCAGCGATAGTCGAGTTTTGCGTGAAGCGCTTCGACGCACCCCCGCGAGCGCCTGACTTCACCCGAAAGGCCGTCGATATAGGAGATATTCGAGCGGCTGCCGGTTTCCTCGATCATGATCCGCGCAAGGTCGCTGATCGATGTCTCGACACCGCTGCAAACGTTGACGATGCGCGCGCCGGTGTCCCAGCGGCCAAGCGCGTGCAGCACAGCCTCCACAACGTCGTCCACATGGACGAAATCACGGGTCTGACGGCCATCCCCATTGATCGTGATGTTTTCACCGCGCTCCAGCCGTTCGGCGAACTTCGCGATCACGCCGGAATAGGGAGACGATGGATCCTGCCCCGGCCCATACACGTTGAAGAAACGCAGCCCCAGGCTCGCTATGCCATAGACCTCATAGGCAGACCGCGCGTGAAGTTCGCTGGAAAGCTTGTCCGCACCATAAGGCGACAATGGAATGCAACGTCCCGCTTCCGAAAGCGGCAGCTCCTGGCTTGCCCCGTAAACCGCAGCCGATGAGGCGTAGACAAGCGGAAGATGGGCCCGGGAATGGGCAAGTTCCTCGATGATCGTGAGGAACCCCGTTATATTGATTGCGTGCGATGACGTCAGTTGCCGCTTGCACCGCTCGACCGAGGAGATTGCCGCCAAATGGATGCAGGCGTCCACATTGGCGAGCGCACGGCGCACGGCGTCTCGGTCGAGCAAAGACCCTTCGATGAAGGTCGCAGCCTGCGGGACGTTTTCTCGTTTTCCCGAACTCAGATCATCAAGGACGGTCACGTCATGGCCGGCCATTACCAGCCGACGGGCGAGGTGCGCGCCAATGAAGCCGGCTCCACCGGTAACCAGTATCCTTTTCAAGCCGTTTTCCCTCGCGACACCTCATCGCGATCGGAGGCGCCTGGATCTTAAGTGTAGGTGGGTTCCTAACGCGCCGAGCCGACCGTGGAGCGCGACCGGCACTCGGCCAGTGCGTCCGTGACCGGACCTTCCGTCTGGGTTGCAATCTTCCTTGTCGCCCAGGCGGCGTCAAGGCTCCTGCAGCCAGGTTTACCGTTTCGCAGAGACTTGATGAGAGACAAGGCTAAGGCTTGCCCTCGCGAAGACCTATAGGGAGAGCGTCAGGGCGCTGGACAGCCGAGGATCAGGTCTTCGACCTCGGATCCGGAACCGACGCGCATCAGCACCGTGAACGTGCCGTCGGCGCCCACTTCGAAAAGCGTGCCCCCGTTTTCCCCCTTCTCGTTCGTCCGGGTCACAATCAGCTGGCTTCCAGCGCCGCTCAGATAGGATCGAATGTTGGACACTGCCGACCGGATCTGCGCTATAGAGAAGTAACTCCTGTTGAGAATGTTCGCGGCTCTGACGAGATCGAAGCGGCCGGCGAAATCCGGTGAGCGCCGCATGATGTCATCCTCGACAAATGCGATGGAATCGTCACGCGACAACGACCGGGTGATCATCTGGACCGGCTCGCTCCTTCCGCTGCGGATCAGCGCGCGCAGTCGCGGCTGCAGCATGGATTTCGCCAGATGCCGCGGGATGAAGGCAAGGGAGACATAGTCGAGCCGTCGGATCCAGGGCCGGATCGCAAGACCGGCGACATCATATTGCAGCGGCCAGCCTTCCGGATCGGCAAGAACGCGAACCCCCGGCGCCACCTCGACGATGTGCGCGTCGATGAAGAGATCGGTGGCTGTGATCTTCGGCTTCGCCCCGCAGGCCTCCAGGTATCGCAATAGCTCGACCGTCGTCACACCGGTGGAAACGCCGACATCGAGCACCTCCCGCAACTGCGTCGCCCGCTGCGAAAGCAAGGGCCTGAATGCGGTTTCCAGCTCGCGAAAGCGCGACGGCTGCGTGAGTTTGAAGGTGCCGTTTCGCATCTTCAGTTTTGCGAAGAACTCCGACTCCCGGACCCAGTCCGTCGAGCCGTCATCTCCAGAATAAAATTGCCGGGCGCTCATCACCATGGTCGGACAACCTGTAAAAATTGCCTGCGGCTCTCGAACCCAGAGGGCATCTGGCAGCGACCGAATACTTTGCCGCCTGCCTTTCCAGACAGGGGCTCAGCGCCCGCTACAGTGATCCCGAGGGTAGATTGGCCGACATCGGCTCCCAAAACATGAAAACGACAACAGTTAATTTCAGTATATTCGAAAACAATGCAGGGATAATACCAACTCCCCCGGAGATTCCAAGTTACATTTCAGCAGTTGCTTTTTAAATGAGCCGCTACGTCATGCCTTGCCCCTGTTCACCTGATCGTGCCGCCTTCTTTCTTCTCTGCTTCCCTCCAGACGAACGCGACGACTACTCAGCGCAGATCCTGTGAAGGGCGCGAGGAACGGCGGAACCGAGGGGCGCCGGCATCTGCGCCGGCCGTCGTCAATGTCGGCGGGCCGGGCTTGATCAGCTCGTAAAGGTCCTCGTAGCACGAGACGGTCCGGTCGATCGAAAAGCCTTGCGCACGGCGGCGTGCATAGGCCGTTGCATTGCGATACTTCTCATCATCGCTGGCAAGTTCGCGAATGCGGTCGGCGAGCTGCTCGTGGTTCTTCGCCGGGAACCGGTAGTCGTCGTTGTCAACGACCACGGCCAGCCCTCCGACATCGCTGACCAGGACCGGCAGGTCCGACGCCATCGCCTCGACCACGGCCACCCCGAAGCCTTCCCAATGGGAGGATTGTACATAGAGATCAAGGCGGCTGAGGAACGCCGGGATATCCCGGACCAGCCCGGAAAAGTGGACGCGCTCACGCAGACCCAGACCTCCAGCCAGTTCTTCCACGATCGGTCGGCGGTCCCCCACACCGGCAAAGACCGCATGGACATTGTCCGGAAGCCGCTGCAGGGCCCGCACGATGGTTTCCTGGTCCTTCTTCTCCGTGAAGCTTCCGACCATTCCGATGTAAAAGCGCCCATCCTCTCTCGGCTTGCGGTCGCGCGCCGACGCAAACCGGTCCAGGCTGACACCGTTTTCGACGATGTGGATTTTCGCGGTCATGGGCGCCAGCCATTCGGACAGGTGGTCACGGACAGGTGCGCTGATTGCCGCAACGCAGTCGTAACGGCCATAGACCCACCGTTCGATACCCCGCAGCCACCGCCTCGCCCTTCGGCGGTTCCAGGTGTTGTGTTCGGTGTAGATTTTTCGAAAAGGCAGCAACGCGCAAAAATAGAGGGACGGAAACAGGTGGACGTGCACGACGTCTGCCGCCCGCATCGCGCGCCATGCCCTGGCAATCGAACGGAGGCTCGACAGCTTGACCGCGACGATCGTCACTGCAGCAAAAGCCGTGTCTTCCAGGAGTTCGTTGTTAGCTCCCTTCCACACGATCACCGTTGCCGAGAACCGCGCCTGCCGCTGCGCCATTTCCACGACCAGGCGCTCGGCGCCGCCGTTTCCATTAAGATTGTTGATAATATGAACGACGCTGCCTGCCATCGTAAGACAATCGCCTCAAATATTCCGCAAAGGCGATTATGCATAGCAATGATCAATTCAACAACTATTAGTAATGTATACATCGAAAAATATGCGTTTCCAATTGGCGCGTTAGAAACGCGCGCAGCCGAAAAGTTGCTGACAAAGCATCATCACGGTTGTTCTTTCTTGTCGAACACTCGCGACTATTTTGGACCGAGGAAATATTCCTGTCAGATCAATGCCATGCGCTCAAGAAGCAGCGTGTTCACGGCATGCACATCAAACTTTGATTGGGCCAGTTCCCGAGACCTGAGCCCCATGTCTGTGATCAGCGAAGGCGCCCTGAGGAAGCGGCACATGGCTTCGGCCAGTTGCTTGGCGTTACGCGGCTCCACAAGGTAACCATTGAGCCCGTCGACCACTGTCTCGTCGCAGCCCGGCAGATCGGTTGTGACGATCGGGCGCCCCGTCGACATCGCCTCAAGAATGCTGCGCGGTATGCCCTCGCGATAGTAGGACGGAAGGACGAAGACGCTGCAATCGCTGAGATGCGGGCGCACATCCGTGGTTTCGCCGAGATAGTTCAGGCTGCCGTCCTTGACCCATCCATCGATGGTTTCAGCGGAGATCGCGGCCGGACTGGGATCGAACTGTCCCAGAAGACGAAATTCGGCCTCCGGGAACTGCTGGCGAACGAGGCGCGCGGCCTCGACATACTCGCTGATCCCTTTGTCCTTCAGCAGCCGGGCAACGAGCAGAAAAACCGGGCGCCCGGTGGGCGGGCTCGAAAAGGCATAGTGGTCGAGGTCGACGCCGGAGCCCGGCACGAGCGTCAGCTCGCGCTGGTCGGAAATCAGCCTGCAGCTCTCGATATCAGCCGCATCCGCGCGATTATAGGCAAAGACCCCGCCGGCCCCCTTGAGCGCCAGCCGGTAGAGCAGCACGCTCAGTTGCTTGATGCGGCGCCCGACCCACCGCTTTCCAGCGGCGTCCGAGTAGACATGGCCAAGGCCGGTAACGAGAAAATACCGTCGCTTGACGCCAGCCAGACGAGCGGCAATGCCGCCGTAGACGATTGGCTTCATCGTATAAGGGATCACGACATCGATCTGCCGCGAGCGTAGCAGCCGCCAGTAGGACCAAAGCGTCGCGAGATCCGTCAGTGGGTTGAGCCCGGTGCGGCTCATGGGCGAGCGGACGAACTCTACACCGATCGCGGCAAGCTGCCGGACGACGTCCTCGTCCTGCTCCGGCCCGACGGCCAGGACCGAATGGCCGGCCTCCACCAGGCGCCGCAGCAACTCCAGGCGAAAATTGGTGAGCGAGCGACTGTAGCTCGAAAGCACAGCGATCCGCTGTTTCGGAACCACGCTGGCAACCGCCGATCCCGCGGAGGCAACCGCCCGCTGTGGCGGCAGCCTGACCGGAGAATAGTCGCTCGCGTCAATCAACATCAGGGCGCGCTCCATACAAGCGTTCGAAAGATCGCACAGATCACATCGGCATCGGCGTTGAAGGCGGGCCCCGCCTTAGGCTCGACAGCGCTGCTTGCAGGACATCGTCGGTGAGATGCGCGGCATCGGCGTCGGCGGCCACTTCCTCCCCGTCGTCCGACGAGGGCGCGCCAGCCGTGCCTTCAGCCGGATGCTTGTCGAAGCCGGGAATGAGGCTGTTCATGATCGCAAAGACCATCGCCTGATCGCCGAGTTCAGCAAAAAGTTTAAGGCGCGCGAACATCTCCTTGAGTGTCGCCAGGGGCACGGCGTTCGGCATCGCGCCGAGCACGCCGGGAATAGGTGAACTGATGCGTTGCTCGCCGCTGTCGAACAGCTCCTCATAGAGTTTTTCGCCGGGCCTGAGACCGATGATCTCGATATCGATGTCCTTGCCCGGCGTAAGGCCGGCAAGCCGGATCATCCGCTTGGCGATGTCGATGATCTTGATTGGCTCATTCATGTCCAAAACGAAAATCTCGCCCTTGCCGATTTCGCCTTCAAGACCATAGGCCGAAGCCTGCAGCGTCAGTTCGACGGCTTCGCGAATGGTCATGAAGAAGCGGGTCATGCGCGGATCGGTTACCGTCAGGGGGCCACCCTTAGCGATCTGCCGCTTAAACAGCGGGATCAGCGAGCCGCTCGATCCGAGCACGTTGCCGAAGCGAACGGTCATGAAGCGCGGGCCGGAACCCTTCTTCAGGCAATGAAGGTCGAGCGCCTGGCAATAGAGTTCGGCCAGCCGCTTGGTCCCGCCCATCACGCTGGTCGGGTTGACGACCTTGTCGGTCGACACTTGCACCATCGCCTGCACCTTGAAGCGGCGGGCGGCATTCGCCACGTTCATCGTGCCGATCACATTGGTCAGTACGCCCTCGCAGGGGTTAAGCTCCACCATCGGCACATGCTTGAGTGCGGCAGCGTGGAAGACGAGTTCGGGCCGGTACTTGGCAAAGACATCGTTGACGCGATTGGCCCGGCGGACGTTGCAAAGGTTTGCCGTCCGCTTGACGGCCGGATAGCGCTCCCCGAGTTCCATGTCGATCGCATAGAGATTGTATTCGCAGTTCTCGACCAGGATGAGTTCGGCCGGTTCACGCGCCGCCACCTGCAAGGTGAGCTCGCTGCCGATCGAACCACCGGCGCCGGTGATCAGGACGCGCCGACCGCGGACGAGGCGAAGAATTGCCTCGTTGTCGAGGGCTGCCTGCGGGCGCTCCAGAAGATCCGTGAGCTCGATCGAGCGGAGTTCGAAACGGCTTTCCTGCTTGGCGCTCTTGAGTTCCGTGATCTGCGTCAGACGCGATACGGTCATGCCACGCGCTTCGGCGCGCCGCATCACATCCTCAGCGGCTTCGCCGAACGCCGAAAGCGCTTCGGTAAAGACGACATGGCGCGGCAGCTGTCCATTTTCTGCGAGCGCGCAGACCACAGTTTCGAAATCGCTGAGCGCGCCTAGGATCGGAATGCCGCGCAAGGTCATGTCCGTATGTTCCGGCGTCACTTCCAAGCAGCCGACCGGCTTATGGCTGCAATGCGGATCGCGGCGGAGCGCTCTGAGATAGAGATCTGCCGCATGGCCGCTGCCGACGAGCAAGGTCGGGATCTGGTCGGCATTGCCGTCGGCGACCGGCTGCCGCCGCGTTGGGCGCAGCGCCAGTTCGTCGAGCCGGAAGCTCAGCCGCGAAGCCGAAAGGAATGCGGTCAAAAGCAGCGCCTCGAGCGGCACAACGCTTCGCGGCATATCTTGGAGGCGGTTCGCAAAGAACGACATCAACACCAGCGCCGCCGAGCTGATCAAGACGGCCTGAAGGATCGAGCGCAAGTCCGAGACGGAGCAGTAGCGCCAGTCGCGGGCGTACAATCCCGCAATCGGAAAGGCGAGCGCACAGGCCAGAAGATATTGCGGCCCGGTCGCCACCAGCGCCCAGATAAGCTCCGGTCGCGTCGACATGGCGTCGAAGCCATAGCGCAGGAAAAAGGCGGCCACGAGCGCCAGGGCTGCAGACGCGATGTCCATCGCATAGAGCACGCGCGATCGACGAACCTGCTTGACCGACGATACGGCGGTTCTTGCCGCCAGGCGCAGAAGCGCACGTCCGACGGCGGCAAACCAGGTGAATATGTTGAGGAACCTTGCCCAGTATCTCGCCATAGGCGGCGGAGACGGGGCGACGGCTTGCGTTGGCTGGGCAGCGGCCTCGTTGCGATGCATGCGACACCCTTCGATCCATAGAACGCCATTCAACCGCCGCGCCGAGAACGGACGGACGAATGATGCGCCTTGAGACGTCATGTCTCGTTGATTTTTTTCTGGAATAGACCTCTGATACCGATCAGATCATACAAATTTACCTGAAATCTATTTTATCTATGCACTGATACAAGCTTTGGTCTTCGCAATATAATACGCCAACTTCGCCGAAACTCTCGCACGCCAAGAACTGCGTGTAAATTATCTTTTCGTTTTATCGCAAGCAATTTACCTAATTATATTAGAACTCAATAGTATTATTGCTGATTGTTCCGTAATTCTTTTGGATTAACTAGCGACCATTCGTCCGCCCGTTAGGCAGAATGCGCCGCCCAAATCAAAGACATAAAAAATAAATAATGAAAGATAATCTGAGATGTTTTTACATTAAATGGTCAGTAATTTTTGCATGTAAAGCAACAGACAGACCAACCGAACGCATAACCGACACTATACATCGGATAAATATTAGCGCGACTGGAAACGGATCTTCCCCAGCATGCACCTGGAACCGCTCTCGGGTAAGGACCGAGGGACGCCGACAAATGCTCCCCAACCACCGGAAACGGACCAACCAGCCGACCATGCCAGGAGCGCGCGCATGCAACATCAGCCTGCACGTGGGCCCAGTGCAATCTTCCGCCGGAAAGACCTTGTCGGGTCATTCTCCCGCAAAGGCGCGTCGATAGGAGTCGGAAATCGGCCGGATCAGATACTCAAGGAAGGTGCGGTCGCCGAGTTCGATAAAGGCGTCGATCGGCATCCCTGGATGCAGCTGCTCCATGCGCACGCCGGGCGGCAGCGGCGTATCCAGGCGCAACACGGCCCTGTAATAGGGCTCGCGCGTCGCCGGGTCGGTCAGGCGGTCGGCCGAGACATGGGCAACCGTCGCAGAAACCTCCGGCGTCAAGCTGGTATTGAGCGCCGAGAGGCGCACCCTCGCCGGCTGACCGACATGGACGACGTCGATGTCCTGCGGATGAATACGCGCGTCGACGACCAGGTCCCCTGTCGGCAGGATCTCCATGATCTTCTCGCCGGGACCGACGACACTGCCGACGGCGTTGTAGACCGAGGCGACGACAACGCCGTCCACCGGCGCTTTGACGACGGTGCGCTCGAGCACCCGGCGCGCGGCCTCGACTTGTTCTTCCACGTCGGCAAGCCCGGTCTTCACCTCGTTCATCGCGGTCACCGCCTGCTCGACGCGCTGGGTCTTCAGCCGTTCGATCTGCTCACGCGCTTCTGCGACCTGCGTGCGGCTCGACGAGGATTCTGCCTGCAGCATGCCGACCTGGCCGAGCAGGTCCGCTTCAACGCGAAGAAGCTGCGTGTACTCCGTGCGGTTCGTCAGCCCCTTTTCCAGGAGATTGAACTTTCGCTCGGCTTCACTGCGCACGATCTGCGTCTGCTTCTCGACCGCCGCCTTCTGCGCGGCCAAGCCATCGAGCGCATCGTTGAGGCTTTCGACCCGTTGCTGCAGAATAACGGTCTCGGAGGTGAAGCGGGCAAGCCGGGTCTGAAACTCCTTTACCTGTTCTTCGGTAAGGTCACGGCTTGCGGCCGACATCGTGGCCGGCGCGTTGCCGATCGCGATCGTCAGATCCCGCCGCCCGTCCCGTTCGGCGGCAAGGCGCGCCTCCCGCGCTTTTAGCGCAACCCATTGCTTGGCAAGGCGGTTGAGCTGCGTGCGGGCGACGGTGTCGTCGAGGACCACAAGCGTCTGCCCCCTTGCGACCGCATCGCCCTCGCGCACCGCGATTTCGCTGACGATCCCGCCTTCTAGATGCTGCACGAGAACATTACGGCCCGTGGCCGTGATCGTGCCGGAAGCGACTGCGGCACCGGAGAGCGGCGCCGTTGCCGCCCAATAGCCGAAACCGGCAAGGATGAGGACAAGCGTTCCATAGCCGAGCCGGGCGACCATCCCGGTATCGGTCACGATCGTCTCCCGCCAGGAGCGCCGAGTGCCCGCCGCCGCCGTCATGGCCGATCCCCGGTTCTACCAGGTAGGAAGGTGGAAATGTTTGCCGTCGGCAGGTTCGAGGGCCGCTTGGCGGTCGCTGCCTTCGCGGCCCGGTCCGCCCGGTCGGACTGCGCGCGGCGCGCCACCTCCTCCGTCGGGCCGAAGTCATCAATCCTGCCATTCTTCATCACCAGGATCCGGTCACACGTCGTGGCGATCGAAATTCGGTGCGTGACAATGACGACCGTGACGCCGCGCGCTTTCGCGTCTCTCAGTGCCCGTCCGAGTGCCGCTTCCCCTTCGCTGTCGAGGTTGGCGTTCGGCTCGTCGAGAACAAGAAGACGCGGGGCGCCGTAGAAGGCGCGCGCAAGCCCGATGCGCTGCCGCTCGCCGCCGGAGAGATTGTTGGAACCGGGCCCGATCGGGGTCTGATAGCCCTTCGTCTGCGACAGGATGAGATCATTGGCATGAGCCGCGCGCGCGGCCGCAACCACTGCCTCGTCGGCTGCATCCGGCTCGAAGCGGGAGATATTGGCGGCGATCGTGCCCGGCAGCAGCTGCACGTCCTGTGCGAGATAGCCGATAAGGCTGCCGAGCTGCGCCACGTCCCAGGTTCTCAAATCCGCACCGTCGATGGTGATCGAGCCCGCGGTCGGCGCAACGGCGCCGGTCAGAAGTCGCGCGAGCGTCGACTTGCCCGCCCGGCTCGGCCCGACCACTGCAACGCTTTCGCCGGCAGCGATCGTGAAATTCAGCCGCTTCAGGATCGGCTCGGGGTCAGCTCCGGCGTCGGGTGAAACATAGAGCAGATCACGGACCGCGATATCGCCGACGGGGTTCGGCAGCAGAAGCTTGCGGCTATCGACACTGCCGGCCTCGATCACCTTTTCGAACCGCGACCAGGCGCTGCGCGCATCCATTGCCTGCTTCCAGATCCCGACCAGTTGATCGAGCGGCTGCAGCGCGCGGCCCGATAGGATCGACGACGCGAAGATCATCCCGGCAGTCATCTGCCCTTTTAAGACAAGGGTCGCGCCAACAGCGAGGATCGCCATCTGCAGGATCATTCTGATCGATCGCGATATGCCGCCGAAGATGGCGTTGACGACGAGGCTTCCGTCAGCTGCCGCGGTCGCGGCGGCAAACTGGCGGCCCCAGACCTCGCTGACGTTGTTCGTCATGCCCATCGCACGCACCGTCTCGGCATTGCGGCTGAACATCTGCGCCGTCAGATTGGAGCTGGTGATACGCTCCTGCGCGAACTGCGACGCCTTCTTGTTCATGTACTGATTGAGGAAAACCAAGAGCAGAATGACGATCGCGCCGATCGTCGTCATTAGGAAGAGCAGCGGATGCAGGAGATAAAGGAGTGCGGCGAACACCGGCGAGAACGGCAGGTCAAAGAGGACCGGCGTGCCGCGCGAAGCGACGAAGCCTCTAACGGTCGCAAGATCGCGCAAGGGCTGGATGTCACCCGGCTCCCGGCCTGTTGCCGCGACCACGTTCGCAAAGGCGGTCGCCCCGAGCTCGCTGTCAAGCTTGGCCGCCATCCGCACCGCATAGATCGCCCGAATCACATCGAGCAGGCCGAGGAATGCGAAGGCAAGAAACGCGATAATCGTAAGATAGACGAGCGTTTCGATGCTGGAAGAGGGCAAAACCCGATCGTAAACCTGGATCAGAAACAGCGGCGAGGTCAGCGCCAACACGTTGACGACCGTCGAGAACAAGCCGAGATCGATGACGCTGCGCCGGAACGCAGAGCGTAAACTGCCGCTTGTGATTCTGTTGTCTACCATGCTGCAACGACACCGTTTCCAGGAATTTGAGTGGGGCCGTATCGATGGAATTGTTCCCCGATGTCAACGTGCCGGGGGTTGAGTAGGTACTATACATCTGTTGTAGCGGTTGCTTATAGATGCTATTTTAGAACCCCACCATTTAACGCGACAGATCACAGTTTTCACACGCTCCGGTCGCTTGCTGTCTTTGCGCGGCGGTCGGTAAAAGCAACGGCGCGTATTCTGCCCCACTAATAAAGGATGGAAACATGATCGTTAAGGGAAGACCCGTAGCTGACACGCTTTATGGCACGAACGTAGCTGACACAATTTATGGATATGGCGGCGACGATAGCCTTTGGGGCTATGCCGGAGACGACTATCTCGACGGTGGCGACGGCAACGACCGCATGTACGGTGGCGACGGCAACGACTTCTTCAAGGCCGGTCCAGGCGACGATTATGCCGAAGGCGGCGTCGGCAACGACTCCTTCGATGGCGGCCTTGGCAACGACCACTTCGTCGGTGGCCTGGGCAACGACATCTTCGACGGTGAGGACGGCGACGACATCCTCGACGGCGGCGATGGCCACGACACCATGCTCGGCGGTGCCGGCAACGATACCTTCTACGGCGGCGCCGGCGAAGAATATATCGACGGTGGCACGGGCAACGACATCATCTATGCCGGCGACGGCAATGACGGTTTCGTCAACCGCGTCAACCCGGCAACCGGCCAGGTAACGACGCAGGCCGTCGGTGGCGGTGCCGGCGACGACTACATCTATGGCGAAGGCGGCAACGACGCGCTCAAGGGCCAGTCCGGCAATGACCACGTCTATGGCGGCATCGGCGATGACCGGGTCGACGGCGGCGACGGCGACAACTATCTCGACGGCGGCGACGGCAACGACATTCTCGATTCCGAGAGCGGTCGCGATGAGGCCCATGGTGGTGCCGGCGTCGACAGGATCAGCGTCGGCGCAGGCGACGACCTCGTCTACGGTGATGGCGGCAACGACAGCATCAGCGGCGAAGACGGCAACGACACGCTAAATGGCGGCGATGGCGATGACCTGTTCTATGGCGGCTCGGGCAACGACACGATCCGCGGCGATGCCGGCAGGGATACCCTGATCGGCGACACCGGCTCAGACTTCCTCTGGGGCGGCGCTGACGCCGACCGCTTCGTGCTCAAGGGTGCTGGCGCACTCGACGGACGGGATACCATCATGGACTACCAGGATGGTCTCGATCGCATCGTGCTCGAAAAGCTCGGCATCACCCGCTACGCCAACACCGGTGGCCCCGGCACGGTCTATGCCTATGACGACGCCAGCGGCGACGTGATCCTGAAGGCGCAGGATTCGGCCGGCCACGCCTTCCAGATCGTCGTCGACGATCCGAACGGTACCCTGTCTGCGGCCAACTTCAGCGCGGCGGACTTCACCTTCGCGTAAAATACCGGCGGCCGCGGGTTTGAATACGCGCTCCGCGGCCGCCACTACCGCCAGTTCCTGCCTGCATTGGCAGTCCAGTTCGCGAAAAGCTCACCGAGAGACCGCTTCACCAGCGGCGAGTGAGCGCAATGCGTCGTCCAGTTCGTCTAGATCGCTGATCCGCCTATCGGCTCGGTGCGCATCATCCGGCGCCGCCGTGCGGTGAACCCGCGCTTGGCGCGTGACCATCACAGTTTGCCATCCGCGCCGGCGTGGCGTGACGAAATCCTTGAGCGGATTGTCGGCGATGTAGACGAGATTGTCCTGCTTGACGTCCGCCCAGCTCTCGATCGCCTCATAGGCTCGTGCATGCGGTTTCCAGAATTCTCTCCCCCAAAGATCAGTGAAGATCACCCGGTCGACTAAGGCTTCGAGTCCCAGCGCCTTGACCTTGGCCTGTTGCGTGGCCGCTGGCCCGTCAGTGATGATCGCCCTTCGGCCGACGCGCGCACGCTCCAGATAGCGGCGAGCATCGTCGGCGAGAGCTATCTCCGGCCGGTGTCCGCGGTAGACGGCAACCAACTGGCCGACCAACGCTTCGTCGATGGCAATGCCCATCGCTGCTAGCGCCGTATCGAAAACGCGTCCGCTGTGCCCGCTCGCAGCAGCTGCCTCGCAATGCCCGGCAAAGCCTTCCGCGCCCAGATGGTTCGCCAGCCAGGCATCAACGGCCCTGAAGCCGCTTCGGGCGAAATCCCGCTCCAGATAGAGCGTATCGTCGAGGTCGAAAACAAGCACCTGCTCGCCCATCCGCCTATCCCCTGAAGACCGCTGCATCGTATCGCAGCATCAGCACACCTTCTCGCCAATCGTCGTGCGCCGTTCTCGGCAAGCCTGCCACTTCCTCCAGCAGCCATTGGGCAAAGGTCGCGCCGGCATGATCCACAAGCGGATAGCCGCCGCCGAAACGGGCGTTGATTTCGATCACCCGCGGACCGGTGAGCCGATCGTCCATGACCTGAAAACAGAACGCACCGCGCAAGTCCGGCAACGCCCGCAAGATACCCTCAGCCATCGCCCGATGCGCCGTATGTCGCTCGGTAACGCCCTTTTCGACTTCGCCTGCCCTGATGCGCAATCGCCGATGCGAAATGACCGACTGCAATGTGCCGCCGTCATCGACGAACGCATTGACCGTATGCTCCGGGCCGTCGAGATATTGCTGCAGGATCATCGGCTCTACGGTCGTTTCAGGCAGATCGGCCATTGAGCGGACCATGCTGATCGAGCGGCTTGCGCTCCCGGCATTGGGCTTGAGGAACAGCGGCCAGTCCCAGCGGGAGAGCTCGCCGCGAACCTCCTCCAGCATGCCGGTTCGCGGGACCGGCACCCCGGCCGCGTCGAGCACGCGCATGGTTTCGAGCTTGTCGCGCACAACGTCGATGACCGGCGGAGTGCTCACATGCACGCGGCAATCGAAGCGGTCGAAATCCCCCGCCGCTGCCGCAAGCGGCACCAGTTCGGGATCGATCGTTGGTACGAGCAGGCGCACATCATGCGCCCGCGCGATCTCCGCCAGGCGGCCCGTGAACTCCGGGTGACTGTAGGCGGGTACCGCGAAAGCCCGGTCGGCGATCGCACAGGCCGCGCTCAGGTCAGGCTCAAGATCGCAGGCCAGAATCTGGACATCGATGTCCAGCGCGCGCGCTGCCCGGCGAAAACACTCGATCAGGCCAACACGTCTTCCTGCGGAAGAGACAAGGATCTTGAACGACCGGTACGCCATACACGCCTTCTCCTTGACTGTTAGGACGACGGGCCATGGCAATCGCCGTGGCCCCGCCTGACTGAACCCGATTCAATGCCCGCACGGTTACACTCCCAACTTGCTGTGCACCGGGGGGCGCCGGCCGTCAGCCGTGCGCCACGCGGCTACCTCGATGCACTGCCGGTCTCCGCACATGACGGTAAAACCGTCCGCCGTATGGGTCTGAACTTGCGCGGCAAGGCCGATGTAACGGAAGGAGTCCGCGAAAGCCCGCGCCGCATCGATATGGATGACCTTTCCGTCTTGGCGCGAAAATGCGCCGGGATAGGGCTCGCCAACCGCCCTGATCAGTCGCATCACCTCCACCGCCGGGCGCTGCCAATCGATCAGGCCATCTTCGGCGACCCGCTTTGCACAATAGTTCGCCAGGCTGTGGTCCTGCTCCATCCGCGGCGCCTTGCCGGCTCGGGCCAATTCAACGGCCTCCGGCACCATCTCCGCCAGATTGCGCACATGCTTACCGTATAGACTGCGCGCGGTCTCATCCGGCGCGACGGAAAACAGGCGCTGCAAGATGATGGGGCCGGAATCCGTACCCTCGTCGATCCAGAAGAGCGACGAACCCGTCGTCTTTTCGTCAAGCAGGATGGTCCAGGGGATAACACCTCTACCTCTCAGACGCGGCAGCGCCGACGGGTGAAAACCGATCACGCCCATGCGCGGGATGGCACGGAAGGCCTGACGGCAGATCTGCGACCAGCCGAGGACCAGGACGAGTTCAGGGGCGCTCGCGCGGATGGCTGCAAGCGTCTCTTCGGCGTTCACGTTGGTCGTATGGCAGACCGCGCTGCCTGCCGCGCGCGCCGGCGTCGTCAAGTCCGCGAAATCGGAATGGCGATCCGCGGCCTCCGGCGGCAGCGTGACCACCAGGGACGGCAGCATCCCCTTCGCCAACAGGGCATCGAGCGCGATTAGGGATCCTTCGACGGCACCAACCAGAGCAAAACGCATTTTGGTTCTCAAATGCACAATGTGTCAGAGCGCAATATACAACTCGGATCACAACCAAGGGAAGAAATAACCCATCTGGGCGATATTAATGTATTTCAAGTATGATATGAGGGGATGCTATTTCAGAGCCGGGCTATACTGCAAGAGAATAATTGCATGACAGTGTCTGCCGTTGTATCTTGAAACCACTGCTTTTCTAGGGTGCGCCCTGGAAGGCCAATTTAGAGTACGAACCCATTTCAGAAATGATCGCGTCCGATGTGCCCTCCACAATCGAGGCAATAGGAAGTTAATGTCCTGGCGTGCACAGCGCGCCCGGGAATTTAATGCTTGTGACCAGCGCCGGGATACACACCAGTGTGCCCTGTCGTCAGGCTCAGGGAATGCGGAGGAATGCCCAAACGGCGGCGCAACTTCGGATCCACGGTATGATATTGCATTTGATCACTAATTTCAGCGCAAGCGCCGGAGCTGAGACGATGCTCGCGCGCCTGCTCAAGGCGTCGTCTGACGAACGCGTCATGGTCGTATCGCTGCTCGATGTCTCGGCGCGAAACCGTGACCTCGCGGACAATCCGCGCGTCGAGTATGTGGCGCTCGGCGCGCACTCGCTCCCGGCCATTCTGCAGGGCACGATGCGGCTTGCCAACATCATCCGCCAGGAAAAGCCGAGTGTCATGCTGTGCTGGATGTACCACGCCATGGTGGTCGGCACGGTCGCTGCCAAACTTGCGCGCCGCGCAACGCCGGTCATCTGGAATGTTCGCCAGTCGCTGGATGATGTCGCCTCGCTGTCGCGAAGCTCGCATATGGCGATCGCCGCTGCCCGCGTGCTCTCCGGCTCGGCCTCCGGCATCATCTACAATTCGTCGCGCGCCCGCGAAATGCACCGCGCCTATGGCTACCGCAACCTGAATTCGGTCGTCATCCCGAACGGCTTTGAAATCCCGGCGGTGGCGGCAGGCCACCAGGCGCCGCCCCGGCGGGTCGGCATCGTCGCGCGTTTCCACCCGCAAAAGGATCACGCCACCTTCTTTCGCGCCGCCGCTTCGGTGTTGCGCACCCATCCCGACACGCGCTTTCTCGCCGCCGGACGGGGGCTGGCCTGGGACAATCCCGAAGTCGTGCGGCTGATTGCCGATGCCGGATTGCCAAGCGAGGCAATCGACCTCAGGGGCGAAGTCGCGGACATGGAGGATTTCTACCGCAGCATCGATATCCTCGCCCTGTCCTCCAGGACCGAAGGCTTTCCGAACGTCGTTGCCGAGGCGATGAGCTACGCAAAAATGGTGGTGGCAACGGACGTCGGAGACGCGGCAGAGGTTGCCGGCAATGCCGGAATCGTCGTGCCCGCTCGCAATCCCGAGGCCTTTGCCGACGCCATGCGCAAGGTGCTCGACCTATCGCCGGAGGAATATGCCCGCTACGCGCACCTCGCCCGCGATCGCATCGAAAGCGAATACACGCTGCACAACATCGAACGGCGTTACTCAAATTTCCTGAGGAACTTCTAGCAGCGACCGCACAGCTCAAGCTGCGGAAAGAAAATTCGGACAGGGGGACCGACACATGAACGACAACAACAAAGGGGCTCGACCTAAGCGAATGCCGGCGGACTTGGCGCCGACAGTCAGGCGGGCAGCATGACGACGCCGATACGCACAGTCATCATCGACGACCATCCGCTCGTCATCGTCGGCGCCCGCGCGACGATCGAGACGACCAACGATATCGTCTGCGTCGGCTCGGCCGGAACGGGTGCGGAGGCGCTCGCGCTGATCAAGGAAATCGGGCCGGACGTTTCGGTCATCGATATCGCCCTTCCCGACATGAGCGGCCTTACGCTGGCGGAGCAAATCCTCAAGCAGCAGCTTTCGGCCTATGTGGTGGTGATGACGATTTACCCGGAGCGCTCCTACGCACAGCAGGCGCTTCAGATCGGCGTCAAGGGCTTCATCCAGAAATGCTCCGCGCCCGAGCACCTGCTGCTTGCCGTTCGCTCCGTCACGCATGGCGGGCTCTATCTCGATCCGCCAACCGCCCAGGAACTGACGCGCACGGCACCAAATCCCGGGTCGCGCGCGATGAAGACGGCCGGCGTGCCGGGGCTGACCCGTCGCGAACAGGATGTTCTGCGCCTCGTAGCCCTTGGGTACTCCAACAAGGAAATCGGCGCGCGCGCCAATGTCAGCGTCAAATCGATCGAAACCTACAAGGCCCGTGCAACGGAGAAGCTGCAGCTCCACACGCGGGCGCAGATTGTCCATTTCGCCTTGACCCACGGCTGGATGAGCGCCGTCTAGGCCGTGGTCGGGTCGGGCGCAGGCGGGATGCCCGTCTGCCCCAATCGAGACAGGAGCCGCCATTGCGAATTGTGTTTGTGCTTTCAGGGCTTGGTGCCGGCGGCGCAGAAAAGGTCGTCAACATCCTCGCGCGCCATCGCTCGGCCCGCGGTGACGACGTGCACGTGCTCGCGCTCAATGCGGAAACCCCGGAGACCTATTTTGCCTACGACAGGTCGGTCCGCGTGGAGGCGCTCGGCGGCGGCTCGTCGGTGCCCGTGTTCAGGACGGCTGCACGTATCGCCCGATTGCGCGCGCGCCTGCGCGCTCTGTCGCCCGATCTCGTCATTTCCTTTCTGACGAAGGTCAACATCATGGTCGTGCTTGCCAGCCGCGGCCTCGGCCTGCGGCTCGTCCTTTCCGAGCGAAACAACTTCAATACGCAGGACATGAACGGGCTGTGGCGATTGGCGCGGCCGCTGGCGGCTCGCCTGGCAGAGCGGCTGGTGATGCAGACGACGGAAGCGGTCAATTCGCTGCCACCGGCCCTCAAAGCCAAGGCCGTGATCATCCCCAACCCGATCACGCTTCAGCATGTGCGTGACAAACAGTCAGGTACCGTCACCCGGGTGCTAGCCGTCGGCCGCCTGGACAGGCAGAAGGGCTTCGATCTGCTGATAGACGCCTTTGCCGATATCGCGGGGCGCGCGCCGAACATGACGCTGACCATCTTCGGCGAAGGCCCGGAACGGCCGGCGCTTGAGGAACAGGTCCGACGCCTCGGCCTTTCGAACCGCGTTCGTCTGCCGGGCACGACGAAATCACCGGTCGAATGGATCAACGCCGGCGATATCTTCGTCCTCAGTTCGCGCTTCGAAGGCTTCCCGAACGTGCTGCTGGAGGCGATGTCCGCGGGCCTTGCCAGCATCGCCTTTGATTGTCCGTGGGGGCCGTCCGAAATCATCGACACGCCGCAGGTCGGCATGCTCGTCCCCAAGGAGGACATTCGCCGGCTGGCAGACGCGATAGCCCGCCTGGCGGCCGACGCAACACTGCGGCACCAGATCGGCGCCATGGGCGCACGCGCGGTTGCCGCGCGCTACGCGATCCAGTCGGTCCTTCAGCAATGGGACGACGTCATCGCTGCGCCTGAGGAGGCCCAGGCGCTTTACCCGGCAGCGCGCGTATCGACCTAATACGGCACCGCCTTAGGAGGCGACGCCGCATCACCCGATCACGATCCGGGCGGCGTTGCTGGCTTCAGATAGAGGGTCGGGATCCCATATCTGTCCTTGAAACCGAGAGACGCGGACTGCACGTAGCCGTGGCTTTCCGCAAAGGCACGCATCGGCTTTTCCAGTTCGTCTTCAAAGCCAAGCAGAAACGCCGCCGGCGGGTCTTTCTCGAACAGCCCTTCGATCGTCGATGGCGATGTCATCTTGTAGTACTTCGCCAGCTCGGGGCTCGTCATGTCGGCGGTGCGGTAGGCAAACGGCCCTGTCGCCAGCTCCGCATAGACATCGAGGCCGCCCTCCAGCGGATAGATGGGCGCGAGCGTCGCAACCTTGCCGGTTACGCCGGCAGCCTGCATTCTCTCAGCAATCGTCACGCCTCCCTCATGCACGCGCATTGTCGTCCACTGCTGCGGATGGGTCGCCTTGCCGAGGTATTGACCAAGGCGCGGCGCGTTGACCGCAAGGACGACAAGCACGGCCGACAGCAGGATCGGCCGCACCGTGGGGAGCGCGCGCGGACCAAGTGCCTCGAGCAAAAGGCCAAACGCCAGCGGAAGGCAGACGAGCGGCGGCGCAAAATACTGCGGGAACCCGGGCGTCGGAACGAAGCTCAGCACAAAGCTGCAGGCGAGCACGCCCGCAAGCACGAGCACCTCCCCCATGCGCAGCTGTGGTTCGACCGCCACGTTGTCGGAGCGCCGGGCAAGAACGATGAACGCGACGGCGATGAGCGCCGCAAGCGCCACCGCCACGGCCGGCGCAAGCCATATATCCTGCGCCATGACCAGTTTCTGGGCGAGCGACATCGCCCCTCCCTCCCCGTCGCCGCTCATCAGCCGCCAATACTGCGGATGCGGACCGGTATGGTAGCGAACCACATGCGCCAGGAAGAGCTGTGGATCCCTGACGAGATAAAAAAGGATCGGCGCCCCGCCGGCAAGACCGCCGGCCAGCAGCGGCGCCGCGACCTTTACGATACGATCCTTCAGCGCCAGCGATCGCGGCAGAAGGAATGCGGCGACGGCCACGGCCGGGATGAAGGCGATGGCGCTCAGCTTGAAACACACGGCCAAGGCCAGCAGAAACCCGGCCAGCGCCACCAACAACGAACGGCGCTGGTCATTACGCAGGGCGAGAAGAAAAAGACTGAGGCCGAGAAAGGCGAACGGCCACGGCAGAAAATTGTTGGTGGCGCCAACACCCGTCTGCGTCAGGAACAACTCGTTCACGAGCGACAGGATGCCGACACAGACAGTTGCCCAAGCCGAGCGCGTCAACACATACACCACGCCGCCGACAGCAACAGTCAGGAGGATCCAGGCCAGGAAGACACCGAGGCGACCGCTTAGGAGCAGGTCGCTGGACCCGGTCAGCTTACTGATGCCGTAGAAGTACCACGCGGAGGCCGGCGGATGATTGTAGAAAAAATCGGCGTAGAGCCCATGGTCGTTCAAGAGTCTGGCCGGCGGGACATACAACTGCTCGTCTCGCCGCATCTCGAAATTCATGATCCGAAGAAACAGAAAATAGAAAACGAACAGGAAGAACAGGGCCGCTGCAACTTGGTAGAAAATCCCGACAGATTTTCCTTCAACAGAGTCCTGCCTTTCCGAAGAAACACTTGCTGGATAAGTCATGCAATAACTCCGAACAAAAATAGACGAAGTATAAAATTCAGGCTGGCGACGAGAACGATGCAGCCGCACACGGCTTCAAATGGACCACACAGGATCGTAACGCGCAGCGGCGCGTGGCCTAGCGGGACAACCCCGACAAGCGTGCAGGGATAAACCTGACACGTAAAAAGGCTTGCGGCCAAGCAGAATATAAGGTATTTCTTGTATATTAGTTACTTAACATAACGGAAACCCTGGGACTTATCCAGACATATTCCGTAACCTGCAGGTAACCACCTGCTTTTATTGACGTGCATTTTTATCAGTTATTGAAAACGCTCAAATCGCGCATTGGATCGCGATTGCTCATGAATAAAACCTGAGACGTCAACACTATCCCAAACATATCTTCTTGGAGACCGCTATGAAAGTCGTTCTCTTTGCGGGAGGGCTTGGCTCACGCCTGGCCGAGGAAACCACGCGTATTCCCAAGCCGATGGTCGAGATTGGTGGCAAGCCCATCATTCTTCACGTCATGGACATTTACAGCCACTGGGGGCACCGCGACTTTGTCGTTGCCGGCGGCTATAAATGCATGTCGATCAAGAGCTTCTTCCATAACTTCCATCTGTCGACCGCGGACTTTACCGTCGCGCTGGGAAGCGGCTCGATGGTGCTGCACCCCAATCATCCGCTCGACTGGAATGTCTCTGTCGTGGACACCGGCCTGTCGACGATGACCGGAGGGCGGCTCCTTCGCCTGCGCGAGTGGCTCGACAACGAGCCATTCATGGTGACCTATTCGGACGGCGTCGGAAACATCGACATCGAGGCGCTGCTGGCATTTCACCGCTCGCACGGGCGCCTTGCGACGGTCACCGCCGTGCAGCCACCGGCCCGTTTCGGCAACCTCGAGATCGAGGGCGACCAGGTCGTCGAGTTCACCGAGAAGGTGCAGAAGAAGGAAACCTGGATCAACGGCGGCTTCTTCGTCTTTGAACCCGGCGTCCTCGACTACATTCCGAGCCTTTCCGAACCGCTCGAAATGTCGCCGCTGACCAATCTCGCCAGGGACGGTCAACTGTTTGCCTACAAGCATCACGGCTTCTGGCATCCGATGGATACGATCCGCGATCGCGATTACCTGAACGGGCTGTGCGAAAGCGAAGATCCGCCGTGGCTGCACTTCGAACGCGATCACTTGGCCGCCGCGACAACCGCACCCTCCACCCATCACGTACGGATGTAGGACATGGCTTTGATCACCAGCGAGATCGACCTTGCCGAGGCGTTCCGTGGTCGAAAGATCCTGATCACGGGACACACCGGTTTCAAGGGAGGCTGGCTCTCGCTCTGGCTAAGGCGACTGGGTGCATCGGTGGTCGGCCTCTCGCTGCCACCGTCGATACCGTCCTTCTACCTGGCGACCGGCCTCGGCGACGTTATCGACGGCCATGAGGGCGACATCCGGTCTGCCGCCGACGTGGCGGAGGCAATCGACGGACAGGATTTCGATCTCGTCATTCACATGGCCGCGCAGGCCGTGGTCCGCGCCTCCTTCGAGAACCCGGTCGACACATATGCGACCAATGTCGTCGGCACCGCCATCGTGCTCGATGCGGCAAGGCGCATGAAGTCCCTGAAGGGCGTGATCGTCGTCACCAGCGACAAGTGCTACGAGAACCGCGAATGGGTCTGGGGCTATCGGGAAAACGACCCGATGGGCGGGCGCGATCCCTACAGCTCGTCGAAAGGCTGCGCTGAACTCGTCGCAGCGGCCTATCGATCCTCGTTCTTCAATGACCCCAACGGGCCTCAGCTCGTCAGCGTGCGCGCCGGCAACGTTATCGGCGGCGGCGACTGGGGTGCCGACAGGCTCGTGCCCGATCTGGTCCGGTCGGTGGAAGGCGGCAGCCCCGCGCGGCTGCGCAATCCGTCGAGCATCCGGCCGTGGCAGCATGTCTTCGAGCCGCTTCGCGGCTACATGATGCTGGCGGCGCACCTGCTTCACGGCAGAACGCGCTTTGCCGGCGGCTGGAATTTCGGCCCCGATCAGGAAGCGACCGTCAATGTCGGAACGCTTACCGACATGGTCGTCGCCCAATGGGGTGACGCGCCACCGAAATACATCGTCGAGCCGCAGGTAAACGCGCCGGTGGAATCGACCATCCTGCGCCTCGACAGCACAAAGGCCCGCACAGAACTCGGCTGGAAGCCGGTGCTGCGCCTGCGCGACACCGTGGCCATGACTGTCGCCTGGTACCGCAAGTACCGGGAGGATCCGAGAAACATCCGGTCGTTCTCGGAGCATCAGATCGAGCAATACGCCGCCGCCTGGAAACAGGAAGTCGAACACGAAGCAAAACCATTGCCATTGCGCGACATCGGAGATTGGAAAGATGCGAGTTAATTACGGACAGTCCGTTTACGGCCAGGAAGAGATCGATGCCGTTGTGGCAGTCCTGCGCTCATCGACACAGATGGGCAAGGCCGTCAGGACGATGCAGGAACGTGTCGCGACCCTGTTTGCGAAACGGCATGGCATCATGGTGAATTCCGGTTCGTCCGCGAACCATCTCGCCATCGAAATCGCCGACCTTCCGAAGGGATCCGAGGTCATCACGCCCGCATTGACCTTTGCGACGACCGTCGCCCCGATCGTGCGCGCCGGTCTTATCCCGGCATTCGTCGACGTCGTCGAAGGCACCTACAATATCGACGTCGATGCGATCGAGCGGATGGTTACCAGGAAGACGAAGGCGGTGATGATCCCGTCTCTGATCGGCAACCTGCCCGATTGGGATCGCATTCGCGCCATCGCCGACGCGCACAAACTATTGGTGATAGAAGACAGCGCCGACACGCTGGGTGCGACGATCAGGGACACCAGCACCGGCGCACGGTCCGACATTAGCACGACCAGCTTTTACGGCTCGCATGTCATCACCGCGGCGGGCAACGGCGGGATGGTCTGCGTCAACGACGACGAACTGGCGCGAAAGGCGATGCTCTATCGCTCCTGGGGCCGCACATCCTCGCTCTTTGTCGAATCCGAGACCATCGAGAACCGGTTCAACATCGACCTCGACGGCTTCGACTATGACGCCAAATTCGTGTTCGAAGTACTGGGCTTCAACATCGAACCGTCCGAAATGGGCGCGGCGTTCGGACTTGTCCAGCTCGATCGGCTGCAGCAGAACATCGATGCACGCGAGCGCAACTTCGCCAAGCAGCGCGCCTTCTTCGAGACCTACGAGGACTGGTTCGTCCTGCCGGAGCAACTGCCGCTTTCGCGAACCGGGTGGCTGGCGTTCCCGATGACCGTGCGTGCCGATGCGCCGTTCACCCGCCGGGAGATGCAGATCTTCCTGGAACAGCGCGACATCCAGACCCGTCCGGTGTTTACCGGAAACATCCTGCGCCAGCCGGCCATGAGTGGCGTTCATAGCAAGGTCGAGCCGCGCGGCTATCCGGTTGCCGACGACGTGATGCGTGGCGGCATTCTGCTTGCCTGCCACCACGGCCTGACGCAGGCGCACCTGGACCATATCCACCAGTCCTTCCGTGATTTCGCCCAGCGGTATGAAGCCTCCGGCGCCACGAAGCGCCGGGATCATCAGCCGGCCTCGTTCTTCTGAGCGAACACGAAACGCGCTTCCCCCGGCCAAGGGGAGGCGCGTCAGACGGATTTTCGGTCCTCGGCGGCCACGCGTAGATGAGAAGAGGCGCATGTCGAGAATATTGATAACCGGTGCCGCTGGCTTCATTGGTTCGCATCTGACGCGGACCTGCCTCGACGCGCGTCATGAAGTACATGTGGTGGTGAGGCCCGGCTCGGAAGACAGCCGGCTCGAGGCAGTCGACGGCGCGTTCATCCGGCACAATTTCGACCTTCAGTCCGACGATGCCATGCGGCGCTGCCTGCAGGAGGTCGAGCCGGAAATCGTCTTTCATCTGGCCGCCCGCACGCGCCGACGCGAAGAGGCGGAGCTCAACGACGCCAAGGCGGGGATCCGCGAGCACCTCAACTCATTGCTCGGTCTGCTCGGCGCGGCAAGTGCGCTGCGCCATCCGCCGCGAAAGATCATCAGAACCGGATCGCTTGCCGAATATGGTGCGACACCCGCCCCCTACGAAGAAGACAGCCGCGAAATCCCGGTAAACGCCTATGGGGCCGAGCTGACGGCCGCGACCCATTTCATCGGCGGGTTGCAGACACGCCTGCCCTTCCCGGTGATCACCGCGCGGCTGGCACTTGTTTTTGGCCCGAGGCAATCGACCGAGTTCATGATCCCGTCCTTCATCGAGCGTTGCCTTGCAGGCCAGCGCTGCCTCGTCCGCCATCCCAGCGACCGGCGCGACCTGCTCTATGTCGACGACGTTGTCGAAGCGCTGCTGCGGATTGCCGATGCGCCGGTCAGCACCCGGCTCGTCAATGTCGCAACCGGCATCGCGCCACCGATGCGCGAGGTCGCGCGCCTCATCGTCGAACAAACGGGCGCCGATCCCGCCCTCATCGAATACGGCTCGGCCACCTCGACAGGGGGCATCCGCGATTTCCGGGCAGCACCGGGGCGCGCAAAGGATCTGTTCGGGTGGAGCGCCCGCATACCGTTTGCGGAGGGACTGGCCCGCACCATCGCATGGCACCGAGCCGTCGTGCCTCCGGCCTCGGCCGACAGCCACGCTACGCGCAAGACCGTTTGAGGGTGGTGGCAACGAGATGATAAAGAGACAGAAAATCTCGATCCTGGTACCGGCCTATAACGAGGAGGCCAATGTCCGGCGCGCCCACGAGGCGATCGTCGACATGTTCCGCAGCTTGCCCGAATACGACCGCGAAATCATCTTCACGGACAACCACTCCACCGACAGAACCTTCGAGATCCTGACGGAGATCGCGAGCGAGGATCCGAGCGTTCGGGTGATCCGCTTCAGCCGCAACATCGGCTACCAGCGCTCGCTGCTCGTGGCCTACAAGGCGGCGACCGGCGATTGCTCGGTGCAGATCGACTGCGATCTGCAGGATCCGCCGCACCTCATACCCGGCATGATCGATCTCTGGCTAAAGGGGCACCAGGTGGTTTACGGCATTCGCCGGACGCTCACCGACGGCTGGCTGACAACCCATATCCGCCGGGCCTTCTACTGGTGCATCAATGCACTCAGCGAGGACGATCTGCCGCTCAACGCCGGCGAATTCAGGCTCGTCGACCGGTGCATCCTCGACGAACTGCGCAAGGTCGACGACACGTCTCCCTATCTGCGTGGCCTCATCAGCGCCATGGGGTTTTCGCAGGTCGGATTCGAATACGACCGTCAGGCCCGTGTAGCCGGCGAAAGCAAGTTCCCGTTCAAAGCGATGCTCTCGCTTGCCGTCGATGGCATACTCAACCATTCGCTGACGCCGCTCAGGCTCGCCTCGATGGCGAGCCTGGTGATGGGCACCGCCACGCTGCTGCTTCTGTTCGGCTACCTCGTCGGTAAGCTTCTGTTCGGGCAGGACTGGCCCGCCGGCTTCGCGACGACCACGATGCTGCTATTGCTCTCCATTACCTTGAACGCGATCTTCCTCGGCATCATGGGAGAGTATGTGGGCCGCATCTTCATGCAATCGAAGCACCGTCCCGCCCCGATCATCGAAGCTTCGATCAACAATGACGAACACCGGCGCCCGACGCCGGCGATGCCGGATTGGAGGCGCGGCGATGTCGCTGCCGACAACAAAAGACGCTAGCTCCCGGCAACGCGCCGGCGAAACGCTTGCCCGGTTCGCTGCCGTGGGCGCCGTGACGACCCTGCTCGACATGGCTCTGTTCAACACGTTCTATTTCGCGGGGGCGCCGCCAACGCCGTCGAACCTCGTTTCTTATTCCTGCGGCATCGCGGTCAGCTACATGCTCAATCGCGCCTGGACGTTCCGCGCCGCCCATAGCCATGTGCAAGCGGTGAAGTTCGTCGCCGCCACCCTGACGGGTCTGTTGATATCGACGGCGATCGTCGCGGGCCTTGCCCTCCTGATCCCGGCACCGGTCGCCAAGGTGATCAGCGTTCCGATCGTCTTTGTCTGGAATTATCTGGCGTCGCGACTTTGGGTCTTTCGCGGCTCAGAGGCGCCAAGTACAGAAACAAGAAATAACGGCTAAATCAACAAGTATTATTTACGCATACAGTTCTTTAGAACATGATTTTCGACTGAAAAAGAAGATAGAATTTCGAGATATTAGAATTTTTTATTTTGAAGTTTGGGAGTATTCGCCCGATGTCCTTAACTCATTTGCAGCGCCTGGAAGCCGAGGCGATCCACATATTCAGAGAGGTCGCCGCGACCTTCGCGAAGCCGGTCATGCTCTATTCGGTGGGCAAGGACTCCTCCGTCATGCTGCATCTGGCGATGAAGGCATTTTATCCCGGCAAGCCGCCTTTCCCCTTCCTCCATGTCGACACCACCTGGAAATTCCGCGAAATGATCGAGTTTCGCGACCGCACTGCGGCCGAACTCGGCATTGACCTGCTTGTTCATATCAATCGCGACGGCGTCGAGCAGAAGATCAATCCCTTCACCCACGGCTCCAACGTGCATACGCATGTGATGAAGACGATTGCGCTACGCCAGGCGCTCGACAAATACGGCTTCGATGCGGCCTTCGGGGGCGCGCGGCGGGACGAGGAAAAGAGCAGGGCAAAGGAGCGCATCTTCTCCTTCCGCAACGCTCAGCACGCCTGGGATCCGAAGAACCAGCGGCCCGAGCTCTGGAAGAGCTACAACACGCGCGTCGGCCCATCCGAATCCATTCGTGTCTTTCCCCTGTCCAACTGGACGGAACTCGACATCTGGCAATACATCCTCAAGGAAAACATCCCGATCGTACCGCTCTACTTCGCCGCACGCCGGCCGGTCGTCGAGCGGGACGGCATGCTGATCATGGTGGATGACGAACGCATGCCGCTCCACGCGGACGAGAAGGTCGAGCAGCGCCTGGTGCGGTTTCGCACGCTCGGCTGCTACCCGCTCACCGCTGCAATCGAATCCAACGCCACGACACTCCAGGACATCGTTCACGAAATGCTGACCGCCCGCACGTCGGAAAGGCACGGCCGCCTGATCGACGCGGACGAAACCGCATCGATGGAGAAGAAGAAGCGGGAGGGGTACTTCTAATGACCGCCAGCATTCCCGCAACACCGGGCAGCGTGCTCGAATATCTGGCCAAACAGGAGAAGAAATCGCTTCTGCGGTTCATGACCTGTGGTTCGGTCGACGACGGCAAGTCGACGCTGATCGGCCGCCTGCTCTACGACAGCAAGCTGCTCTTCGACGACCAGCTTGCAGCACTCAAGCGCGAGACCAAACGCAACAGCGCCAACCACGGCGACATCGATTTCGCGCTCCTGATCGACGGCCTGGAGGCTGAAAGAGAACAGGGCATCACCATCGATGTTGCCTATCGCTTCTTCGCCACCTCGCGCCGCAAGTTCATCGTGGCCGACGCGCCGGGGCACGAGGAATATACCCGCAACATGGTCACCGCGGCGTCCACGGCGGCCCTTGCCGTCGTGCTCGTCGACAGCCGCAAGGGTGTTCTTCGGCAGACGCGGCGCCACTCCTTCATCGCGTCCCTGCTCGGGGTGCGCCACGTCGTTCTCGCCGTCAACAAGATCGACCTCGTCGGTTTTGACCGCAGGGTCTTCGACACGATCGTCGCCGACTACAGGGCCTTTGCCGAGAACCTCGGCTTCTCGACGATCACGCCGATCCCGATTTCGGCGCGCTTTGGCGACAATATGACGGCTCGTTCGCCGAACATGCCCTGGTATGGCGGTCCAACATTGCTGGAGCATCTCGAGACGGTGCCGATCGAGGAAGAGGCGGCAGAAGCGGAATTCCGTTTCCCGGTCCAGCTTGTCCTTCGCCCCAATCTCGACTTCCGCGGCTTTGCCGGCCAGGTCGCATCGGGCAGCATTGCTGTCGGCGATCCGGTCGCGGTGGCAAAATCCGGCCAGCTCTCCAGGATCAAGGAAATCGTCACTTATGACGGAAAGCTTGCGCGCGCGGTCGAGGGCCAGTCTGTCACGCTCGTGCTGGAGGACGAACTTGATATCTCGCGCGGCAACATGCTCGTGCCCCCGGAAGACCGACCGCATGTCGCCGATCAGTTCATGGCGCACGTGATCTGGCTTCACCCGGATGCGATGCTTCCCGGACGCAGCTACATCCTGCGCACGGAAGTCGACAGCGTCAGCGCGACCATTACCAGCCTCAAACACCAGATCGACGTCAACACCTTTGCCGAGGAAGCGGCAAAATCGCTGCGCATGAACGAGATCGGCGTTTGCAATCTTTCCACCCAGGCGCCGATCGTCTTCGACAGCTACAAGGACAACCGGACCACCGGCAACTTCGTGCTGATCGACCGCTTCACGAACGCCACGGTCGGCGCTGGCATGATCGACTTTCCGCTGCGTCGTGCGCTCAACGTGCATTGGCAGGCTCTCGACATCAACAAGAAGGCCCGTTCCGCGCTCAATCATCAGACGCCGCGCGTGCTGTGGTTCACGGGTTTCTCCGGCTCGGGGAAATCGACGATCGCCAACACTGTCGAGAAAATGCTGCACGCCCAGGGCAAGCACACGTTCCTGCTTGACGGCGACAATGTCCGTCACGGCCTCAACCGCGATCTCGGTTTCACCGAAGAAGACCGCGTCGAGAACATCAGACGCGTGGCCGAAGTCGCGAAACTCATGACTGAAGCGGGCCTGATCGTGCTCGTGTCGTTCATCTCGCCGTTCCGCTCGGAGCGCCGCATGGCCCGCGAATTGTTCGGCCCGGGCGAATTCATCGAGATTTTCGTCGACACCCCGATCGAGGAATGCGCGCGCCGCGATCCCAAGGGCCTCTACAAGAAGGCGCTCGCCGGCGAGATCAGCAACTTCACCGGCATCAGTTCGCCTTACGAGCGCCCGGAGACGCCGGAAATCCACCTGCACACCTTGGGCCGCGAAGTTACGGCGCTTGCAGGCGAGATCGAGGCCTATCTCGACAATCAATAAGCGCCAGTTCGGCGCAGCAGTCGACGCCGCCAGCGGCAGTATGGAGAGAGACGATGATCGATACGCTCACGGCCGCAGCGATAGAGGCTGGCAAGGCCATTCTCGACGTCTACGCGCGTGATATCACGGTCGATGAAAAGGCCGATTGTTCGCCGGTCACCGAAGCCGACCGATGTGCCGAAGAGATCATCCTTGCCATTCTGGCTCGAACTTTCCCCGATATCCCGGTGGTCGCCGAGGAAGCCGTCGCGGCAGGCGCCGTGCCCGAAATCGAGGGGCAGCGCTTCTTCCTCGTCGACCCACTCGACGGCACCAAGGAATTCATCAACCGACGAAGCGACTTCACCGTCAACATCGCCTTGATCAGCGACGGCGAGCCGGTGGCTGGCGTCGTCTTTGCACCCGCCCGGCTCGTCGGCTATGTCGCCGAAGGGGGACGGGCGACGAAGTTTCAGGTGACCGCCGACTTTGCCGTCACCGAGACCACGGAAATACGGTGTCGAGAACGGCCTGAAAATCTGACCGCGGTTGCCAGCCGTTCGCACAGCGATGCCGAGACGGCGGATTTTCTGGAGCGGAACGCAATCCGCGACTGCACGTCGATCGGCTCGTCGCTCAAATTCTGCCTGCTGGCCGAGGGGCTCGCCGATGTCTATCCCCGTTTCGGGCGCACGATGGAATGGGACACGGCCGCTGGCGACGCCGTGCTGCGCGCTGCCGGCGGGCGCGTCACGACGCTTGACGGGCAACCGTTCCGCTACGGGAAGCGACGCCAGGCAAATGATTGCGATTTTGCCAATCCCGGCTTCATCGGCTGGGGGCGTGATTGCGGGCCGGAGGTTCGCGAAAAGGAAGCGGACTAAAAGGAAAAAGGCTAGAGTGCCTGAAAACGAGGTTCGAGCGCACGGCCTTGTGTCGGTTGAAGGTGACGGCATGCCATGAACATGTTCAACCATACCCTTTCGGCCGGACTGAGTGCTCGTCGCGAAGCCGCGCGCCGCGATGCGCCTGGCATCGTGCTCACCAAAAAGATCGAGTTCCTGCTGCTGGTCGGCGCCGTCTTCTTCTGCTCGATGAACTATTTTCGCTATGGCGATACGAACTTCACCGTCGCCGATTTCCTCGCCTTGCTTTGCTTCTGCTTTGCGCTGCTCAACCGCAACATCGATTTTCAGCTGTTCGGGCGTGTCAGCAGCGGATTGTGGTGGCTGGGGCTGACAATGCTGGTCTCCGGCCTGCTGGTAAGCAGCATCGCAGGCCCGGACCCGATGCGCGGCATCGTCGTCGTCACCCAGTACCTCTACGCCTATCTCTTCGTAGTGCTGTTGTTCAGTGGTCGTACGCTCGATCAACTCGTGCTGCTCGCGAAGACCTATGTGTTTTCGATCCTCGTCCTTTGTTTCCAGGGCATCTATCTCATCCATATTGATGGCCGCACGAACACGAACTTCGTCAGCGGCAATGGCCGCTTCAGCGGCCTGATGGAGCGTGAAAACGAGTGCGCGGCGGTGATAGCGCTTGCGGTCCCGATCCTGCTTGTGTTGATCACGACGAAGCGGATCAACCGCATCTATGCCGTCTTTGCCCTATTGATTCTGATTTACGGGATCCTGCTGACGGGCTCCAACACCGGCCTCATCGCTCTCGTCTTCGGCATGAGCGTATTTGCCATCATCGGCGTCAACTGGAAGCGGCTGATCGTCAACGTCGTCCTTTTGGCCGGCATGGTGCTCGCGGTCTTTACATCCGCCCGCGACTATCTTCCAGCCGCGTTCCAAAAGCGCGTGCTCGGAGCGCTCGAAAGCGGCGATATCGGCCAGGCCGGCACATTCGACCATCGTGTCGAGCTGATCTATGAAGCGATGAACATGACCGACAGCACCTTGCTGCTCGGCGTCGGTGCTGACCAGTACCGGATCGCGAGCGCCATTCACCAGCCGGTTCATAATCTCTATCTGCTCTTGTGGACGGAAGGCGGCCTGATCTCGGCGCTCGGTCTTCTGGTGATGCTGCTTTCGGCCTTCGGCCCGGCGCTGGCCGTGGCGCGGCTTCCTGGCGGGCGACCGTTTGCAGGCTGCATCGTCGCCAACGTCTCCATGCTGCTGTTGGTCGCCAATGCCGTGCCGCACGCCTATAGCCGCTTCTGGCCCTTCCCGCTGGTGCTGCCCGTGGCCCTTGCCTGCGCCTACATCGCGTTCTCACGCTCGGCAAAACCGGCGCCGGACGCCTTTTCTCAGCCCGAACCGGTGCCACAACCCGAACTGCGGCAGAAGGAGCTTATCGCTCAGGCACGCTCTGGCGTGCCGCGCTGAGCCGGCGTTCGCTGATCCGATCTCCGAGGATCATCACCAGAACAGTTTCGGCGATGATCTTGAGATCGACCCAGGCTGATCGGTTGGCAATGTACCAGAGATCAAGATCGAGCTTGTCGTCGTTCGAAAGAATGGCGTTGCCGCTGATCTGGGCCCAGCCGGTGAGCCCCGGCCGAACGCTGCAGCGGCGAACCCCGCGCTCGCCCAGCGTGTCGATCGTCTCCGGGAGGATCGGCCGCGGGCCGATGAGGCTCATGTCGCCGATCAGGATGTTCCAGAACTCTGGCAACTCGTCCAGGCGCGTCCGGCGAAGCAGAAGCCCGAACCGTCCCGTGCGCTCGGCGTCGCTGAGGGGTCGGCCTTCGGCGTCTCGCGCATCCGACATCGACCGAAACTTCATCATGCGAAACGGACGCCGGTTGAGCCCCGCCCGGGTCTGGTAAAACAACACGGGCCGCCCAAGCCATATGGCGACCGCAATCCCGACCACCAGCATGATCGGCAGGCTCAGGAGGCCCGCGGCCAACGCAAAGACGATGTCAAAGCACCGCTTCATCTCCAACTCCCATGCACCGGTGGGCACAGGGCCGGGCAACCGCGTCGCGGCTGCTCGACCGTTTCCCAAATCGCGGTTTTATGCCCGCGCTTCCATTTCAAGCACCGGCGCGCGTTGACCCAGAGCGGGAAGAGACGCTTCGGTGACGACGGCATGCAAAAAACCGGCAGCCTTGGTCATCGCCTCTTCGCTCTGCGCCGGATCGACGAGAAGCGCGATACTGGTTTCGCCCAGCCGGCGTGCGACCGGAAGCCGCTCGGACGGCGAAAGCCCAAGATCGGTAAAGCACTTCTCCAGGTAGACCTCCGAGCAGCTTCCGGAAAAACACGGCACGCCTGCCGCATTCATCGCCGCTACGATCCAGTCGCGGTCGTGCCCGGGCTTCAATGCCTCCGGGCGAACGAAAGCGTAGTAGCGATAATAGGCATGGCGATATCCCTTCGGCAACGTCGGCACGCGCAACGCTGCAAGCTCTAAGGCCACCTCGTCGAGGATCGCAGCGTTGCGAGACCTTGTCGCGTGCCATCCCGGAAGGCGCTCCAATTGCCTCGAGCCCAGAACGGCCGAAAGCGACGTCATTCGCCAGTTCGTGCCGATCGTTTCATGCAGCCAGCGGAAGCCCGGCGGGTGCTCTCGCAGGAATGCCGCGTCATAGGATTTGCCGTGGTCCTTACGGCTCCAGGCCTTCTTCCACAGTGCCTCGTCATCAAGAGCGATCAGGCCACCCTCGCCGCCGGTCGTGATGATCTTGTCCTGGCAAAAGGAGAATGCGGCGATATCGCCGAAACTTCCGACCGGCTTGCCGTCAATCTCGGCGCCGTGGGCCTGCGCGCAATCCTCGATCACCCACAGTCCCGCCTGTCTGGCGAGGGCCATGATTTCCGGCATGTCGCAGGGAAATCCGGCCAGGTGGACCGCGATGATGCCCTTTGTCCGGCTGGTGATCTTCGGTGTGATCGTTGCGGCGCTGATGTTTTGGCTATTCTCATCGACATCGGCAAAGACGGGAACGCCGCCGCAAAATGAAACGCACGACGCCGAGGCGACGAAACTGCGCGGTGTCACGATCACCTCGTCGCCGGGTTCGAGACCGAGCGCGAAAAGCGCCAACTCCAGCGCAAGCGTACCGTTTGCAAGCGCGATGGCGTGCTTGCGCCCGAGTGCACGGGCATAGGCTTCCTCGAAGGCTGCGACGTGCGGCCCGGTCCAGGCATTCACCTTGCCCGACCTCAGGACCGCTGCCACATCCGCAATCTGTTCCTCGTCATATACCGGCCACGTCGCCACAGCTTGCTCCCTCGCTCGAGTGAAAACTCCGGAAATATCAGATGACCTGCCGCACCATCACGAAGGCCTCGGCGGCCGACTTCAGCACGGTTGCGCCGCGCAATGTGGCGAGCGCGTTCAAGGTCTCGAGGCTGCGCTCATGCGGCGCCGCCCGAACCTGGGACTTGAACGCCTTCATCGCCGCCAGCTTTCGATCGATATGGTCGCTGATGTCGACAAACACATTCGGTGCGAAGCCCGGCGTCACATAAGGCGCGTTCCAGTTTGTCTCCGAAAGCGTCTCGTAAGCCAGGATCACCTTGGGATAGCCGGGCTGATGCGGTCTTGCAGCCACCATCGACGATAGGAAGATCACCTGATGATCGACATGCATGTCGCCGACAAAGGGGATGATCAGCGTCTGCGGCGCGATGGAGCGCACCAGTTCGAACAGGGCGGCATTGAGTGCCGAATGGGAGGTCTCGGAAAGGGCTGCGGCGGGAAAGCCCAGCCACCGCGTTTCCTTGACCCCGAGAATTCGGTGCGCCTCGTGCGCTTCGGCCTGAACGGCTTCCACCGAGGCGCGATCATAGGCCGGTGGTTTTCCCTCCGTGACGACAGCCACGAAGACGTCGCTTCCTTGCGCCGCCAGCCGCGCCATCGTCCCGCCGGCGCCCAGAACCTCGTCGTCGGGATGCGGTGCGATGACCAGCGTTCGTCCGAGCGTTTCCATCAGGCTCATCCTGCTGCCCTCGCCAACGACCTTAAGACCCCTACCCGGCAAGGACGATCATCTTTGCCGCGTAACGCCGGCATCGGCCTAAATGCGAACTCGCCCCTCACGCAACTCTCCATCTATGCACGGCCGAAGCCCCTATTATTCAGAAGTTACAAGCCGGCGATCGATACGAAGATGACATCGCCAGGCAGCACCGCGGTAACGTTGGTGGCCTCGATGCTCTGCCTGCTCTTGGCCTCGCCGCGACCGGTCTCCCGGTCGATCTTGTAGAGAAACGATACCTGTTCCTGCTTGCTGGAATCGACCTCCGCAGCAGCCATCAGGACCATCTGCTCCTTGGTTGTCTGACGCTGCGTTTCGAGCTTCTTGAGCGTGGCCTCGCGCTCCTGGAGCAAGGTCAGGATTTCCTTCTCGCGGTTTGCCTTCAAGGTTTCGAGCTGTAGCTTCAGATTCGCGAGCTCGCGGTTGGAGCGCCCGATCTCGGAGATGAGCTCCAGCAATCGCGATTTTTCGCTCGAGGTCGCCATCTTCACCCGCGAAAGCTCGGATTCCGTGTTCAGCTCCCGTTTCCTGAGCGCGAGCGTCCTCGCCTCAACCTGTTCGTTGAGCGCGACGACCTCCTCCTGCTGCTCCTTGAGCTTGTCGAGGATCGTGAGGCTCGCCTCCGTCTGCACGATGCTCTGGTTGAGGATCTCCATCTGGTTCTTTGTCGACAGCAGATCCGTCTTCAGGATCTTCTCCTCGATCGCGACCACGGGACCTACGGAAGCTTCATCGACATACATTTTGACGCCTTCCGGAATATCCTTGAGGTCGACCTTCTCGGAACCGCGCAATTGTGCGTAAAGCCGGGCGGTGTAGATCGCCTCCCGCACGATCTCGACGTCTGTTTCCTCGATCGTGCCGCGCAGCTTGGCCTGGGCGAGGATGCGGTCAGCCGGATTGCTCATCGCCGTCTGCGGTCCACCGGCAAGGCCGACGGCCTGCTCGACCGTCAGTCCCGGGTAATAGGCAAAGGAGCCCGGCGTCCGCACTTCACCAAGAATCAGCACAGGGCGAACCGTTACGATGGAAAGCGACAGCTTCGGATCGGTCAGCAACTGGCGGGACAGATATTCGCTGCGCAGGGCGTCAACCGCCTCGGGAATTGTTCGCCCCTCGATCTTGAACGCGCCGATCAAGGGAAAGGCGGCCGCTCCATCGGTGCCGATAGTCAGCGACGTCGGCAACTCGGCATCATCCAATATGTCGAAGGACAGCACGTCCCCGACCGAAACCCGGTAGGCGGCCGGCGCCGCCTGGGTCGTGGGCACGGCGCTCGTTATTGCAGCGCCCGATGCGGTGGCGCTGGGGGTACTGGCGGTCGATGCGCCGGCAGCGTGAAGGGGA
This sequence comes from Ensifer sp. YR511, assembly GCF_900103045.1. Taxonomy (NCBI): domain Bacteria; kingdom Pseudomonadati; phylum Pseudomonadota; class Alphaproteobacteria; order Hyphomicrobiales; family Rhizobiaceae; genus Ensifer; species Ensifer sp. YR511. The sequence goes on along the minus strand of NZ_FNGR01000032.1, from coordinate 21,125 downwards.
CCCGTCAGCGACAACGTCGCCGTCGCGACGAAAGCGATATGACTGACGATGCGATAGATTGTTTGAGCCGGAAACTTCATGCTTCCCTCTTATGGATAAATCCGAACTTCACGATGGTTCAACCGCACCAAGAGAAGCGGAAATTAAACTCCAACAATGGATGAATTTATTTTACGAGACCTCTGTAATTTCTTTCTGTCACTATGATATGCTTCAAAAACAGGTTCCACTGCACAATGTTTAATTGCATATGGATAAGTAATTAAATTTTCCCAGAAACAGGGAAACAAATTTTCCTCGCAGCGCGAGAACACTAAAACACATATTAGCATTCTTCCATGAAACAGACGTAATTGCAACCTCGAAGCAGGATGTAATTTTGTGATATTATTGGAATCACTACTAAAAAAGACAAGAAAGTATCGTTTAGCCTGGCAAGCCGAGGCGGACCTCCACGGACGGCTCAAGAACATAGCCCACCTGCTGACCGGCAACTTCGCCAGCGCCTTCGTCGGACTGGCCGGCTTTGCCCTGACGGCGCGGGCGCTCGGCCCTGCCGACTATGGCCTCCTCGCCCTGTCCTTCGCCTACACTCGCGGCATCGAGCGCTTCGTCAGCTTCCGCTCCTGGCAGCCGCTCATCAAATACGGGGCGAAGGCCCTTCAGGTCGGCGAGACCGACGACCTCAAGGCATTGTTCAAATTCGGGCTGCTGATCGATCTCGCCACCGCCCTTGCGGGATGGGGTCTGGCGGTGCTGATCGTGCTGTTTGCCGGACCGCTTTTCGGCATTTCCGAAGAGATGAGCCGCTTCGTGCTGATCTACTGCGCGGTCCTGCCATTCCAGGTGACCGGCATGCCGACGGCGGTGATGCGCCTTTATGGCCGCTTCAAGATTGTCGCCTATGGCCAGGTCGCCGCCAGTATCCTCAGGGCGCTCCTGTGCCTTGCCGGCGTCTATCTCGGCTGGGGGCTGTTCGAGTTCATGCTTCTGTGGATGGCGTCGCAGATCTGCAGCAGCCTGAACAGGACCGCCTGGGCTTTCCGTGAGTTGCGCAAGCAGGGGCTGACCGGCGTCATGTGGGTGCCGCTCGGCGATATCCGGACCCGCTTCCCCGGTTTCTGGAGCTTCTCGCTGTGGACGAACATGGCGCTCATCATCCAAGCCTGCGCGTTCGAATTCGACACCCTTCTTGTCGGTTATCTCGCTGACCCGGGTTCAGCCGGCCTCTACCATATCGCCAAGCGGGTGGCAAAAATTGCGCAGCAGGCGGGCGAGCAGGTTCAGGCCGTGCTCTATCCGGATCTTTCGCGCGTCTGGGCAACCGAAGGGATCGACGAATTTAGAAAGACCGTCAGCCAGACAGGATGGCTGCTCTTCGCCTTCGGCGTCTGCGCCCTCATCGGCGCGCACCTGACCATTGAATGGGTGCTGCGCGTGACGGCCGGGCCGGGTTTCGAGGCGGCCGCCTCTCTCGTCATGGTGCAGTTCGTCGCCGTCATCATGTTTCTTTGCGGCAGAACCCTCTATTCGGCCCTGCTCGCCATGGGGCACGAAAAGATATTGCTGCAAAGCGCGCTTCTGGGTGGCGTCCTCTTCCTCTTCACGGCAGTCGTCCTCATCCCACGTGTCGGTGCCGTGGGCGCGAACGTTGCGCATATCGTGATGTCCGGCGTCTGGTTCGTGCAGATGGCGATCGCCTATCGCCGCAAGCTGGACAGCAAGCGCTGACCTTCGGCAATCGGTTTTCCGTTTGCCGGGCTCAGCGTCAGCCAGGCCCCGCCGCTATCGACGCGAGCGTACTCATGTATCGCACTGACTTTCGACGCGTTTGTGCCTAGCCGAGGGAACAAGAACTTCGCCAAGGCGGCGGCACCGATCGTTCGGACGCAGGCGGTAGCGACGATCACCGCACACCGAAGGCTGCTCCAGCATATGAAGCCAGGCCAACCGGCCGTTCGGACGGCCCGCAACTGACGCGACTGTCGAACATCAAGGCTTTCGCTATTTAACGATGGGCCGATTAACTGGCCGGCTGAGGCGACTTTGGTCGTCGACGCTCGGCAGTTGCGAACGCCCCTTCCCGCCCGGCTTGACGGCGGCGCCTACTCCGACCGGTCGCAGTAGTTCATGACGCTGCCGAGAATAACCGCGTGGTTCAGCGACAACCGTTGCTGAACATTGGCGAGCTGGCGATCCGTCGTGCCGCCCGAGCGGCAGACCAGAATGACGGAATCGACGTGCGACGCGAGCCAGATCACGCCTTCGTTTTCTTCGACGGCCGGCGCGTCGACGATGATGAGATCGTAGCTGTCGCGCAGTTCGGCACAAAGGACATCTAGGTTCATCAGGCCCGGCCGCACCGAAATGAACTCAAGGTGGGGATAGGCCGGCGACGTCGCGATCCGGCTCTTGATATCGACCTTGCCTTCGAGCGGCGCCGTGATCGCGGTATCCTTGGTGTTGGCACCGGCAATGTTCGGCGCGCTCTGCGCAGACATGTCAAGGTCGATGACGATCGGGCGCAGTCCGTCGACCTTTGCCATTGTCGCCATGCCGAGCGCGACCGTGGTCTTGCCGTCTCCGAGCGCCGGCGAGCACAACATCACCACCTTGCCGCCCGCCTCATGGTCGATCGTGAGCCAGGCCATGCATAGCGTGCGCATGGCGGTGGCCGCCGGCGACTCCGGATTATTCAGCATGTAGTGATAAAAGGCCGACGAATTCCGCAAGCGCTTGCGCATATCGGGTACACTGGCAAGGTTCGGACGGTTGAGCAGTTGCTCGGCGTCGCGCGGCAGGTACAGCCTGCTCTCAAGCGAGTCCGAAACGATCACCCCGACGACCGCGAGAAGAACGGCCCCGATGCTACCCGCGACGATCACCAGCGTGTTGTTCGGGAACGTCGGCTTCGTCGGCACTTCCGCATAGGACGCGATCCGTGCTGTCGGCTTGTACTCGCCTCTTTCGGGATTGAGCGCACCCAGCCTGAGCACGATCTGGTCGTAGATCGCCTGTTCCGACTGAAGGTCGCGGGCAAGTTCACGCCGACGGATTTCGGCAAGGTTGCGCCCCTGGACCTTGTCCTGCAGCGCGCTCAGTTCCGCCTGGAACTTTTCGGCGCGCACCGTTGCCACCTTGGCGTTGTTTGCCAGCTCGTGCACGAGGCGCTGCGCCTCGTTGCCGATCATGGTGCGCACAGACTCAAGCTCGTTCGTGGCATCGAGGACCAGCGGGTGGTTCTTGCCGAACTTGGCGCCGAGCTGCGCACGCGTTCGCTCGAGCCGCGCCTCTTCACCACGCAACTGGTCAAGCTGCGTCGAAATCAGCGCACCGCCGGCCAATTCCTTCCCGTCGGCAGACACCAACTGCTTGGCCTCGTTGTATTTCGCAACCGCGCCGGCTTCCTCGACGCGCAAGGTCACATATTGCTCGTTGAGCTGCAGCATGCGGGCTCTTAGAACATCATCCTGCGGATCGAAGGTCAGGTCGCTGTCGCGGGCAAAGGCGGCGATATCGCGCTCCATGCCGGCAATTCGGGTCGCGCTGTTGGCCATCTCGCCGCGCAGATACGCAACCGTGTTGTTCGTGGCCTCTTCGGTCTTTTTCGCCGTCCAGGAGAGATATTGCTCGGCGAGTGCATCGGCGATCGTGGCCGCCTTCAAGGGGTTCGATTGCACCACGCGGATCGTCAGCGCGAGGCTTTCCCCGGTACGGGTGACGACATAGGAGTTCAGCAGCGTCGACATGGCGCGGTTGCGCTGCACGTTTTCCGAGATCAGACGCTCCTTCTGGGTGCCCTCTTCCGGCGCGCCGAAAATGAACTCGGAGATGTTGGCGAAGAACGACTGCAAGAACGTCTCGTGCTCGCTGCGGGTTTCAGGCAGGTAAGTGTTGAAATCGGGATCGTTGACCAGGTTGAGCGCATCGACGACGACGCCCACGAAAACGCGGGAGCGGATCACGTCAAGCTCCGTTTCCATCACCGACCGGTCGCGTTCGAGCTTGCGCAACTCGACCTGCGCCTCGTAGGGGCGGACGTCGTTGCGGTCGAAGACGATGGCCGAAGCTGCAGTATAGGAGCGCGGCAGCAATGCGGCCGTCAGCAGCGTCGCAAGCAACGCAAATCCCAGCAGCGAGAAGAAGATCACGCGATACCGGCGGAAAAGCTCGAACAGATCGCGGATGCCATATCCGCGTGGCGCAACGCGCGCCTCCCGATACTGAACCCCAGGCATTTGGCCTCGCCCTGGAGGCGCTTCGACTTTGCGATCGATGGTCAGCATGAGAACCCTAACATATAAATTTGATAGAAATACCTGACGTCAAAAAAACTATAGGCACGCTTACACAGAATCCGCGCGGCAATAGGCAACGCCACGCAGGTAAAATACTGGCATAGAAATAACATTCAAATTTAGAAAACTATATTATACCGCGCCCGGAAGAGCAATAGTTGGTTGCCACCGAACCAAGGGAACGATTTGACCTCCATGGTTGACAGACATTCTCGGGCACGTCCGACAATTGCGAGCCGCCGCAGAAGAGAAACCGTAGGCCACCTCTAGTTCGGGTAGCGACCGGCAATCCGCTCCTGCGACAACCATTCCATGAACTGATCGAAGCGCGTGCCCCCACCGGTCGAGGCAGGCTCCCATGCGTCATTCACACCGACGACGCCGCCAAATTTTACCTCCACGCTATCGGCCATGCCATCGCCGTCCTCGTCGGCATAGGCATCTGCCTCTTTAATCGCGGGGATCTCGCCGGGCGCAACCACCATGCGCCCTGCTCCTCTCTCGCCTTGTGCACCCATATCCTTGATCCAGGCGACATCGAGATCGTCGCGGGGAAACGCACCGGACTGGCCGCGAACCTCTTCATATGCCTCACCGGCTGCAAGGAGCGCATCAACCGCCAAGGGGCAAGGCGGGCGGTTCACCACGAATTGGTCTGTTCCTGGCGAAAGCAATTGAAGCGACTTGGATGGCGGCGCCCACAACTCGTTGCCGCTCTCGTAGATCTGCGGCTGGCCGGCGCTTTCGACATTCTGCCACTTGATTGCGTAGGTTTTCTCGACCGTGCTCGGACCCGCCTTGAAGTAGTTGCCGACATAGGAAATCGGCGTGCCGCCCGGATACTGCGAGAACACCTCGCCCCACTCGGAACGTGCATTGAAGAACACGTTGTTGACAATCTCGATGCAGGATTTTCCGTAGTGGTTGTTGTCGGGATTCCGGTCATTGTTGGAAATGCAGGCGTTTCGCCAGAAGGTAATGTTCTGCGGGACTCTGGGATCGGCGCCGAGAAGGGTGCACTTGCTGTGCTTGTTCAGCCCCTCGGCAAAGATCGAATTCGCGATGGTGATGTCGGTCGTGTTGGAATAGGTGCTGACGTTCTCGTCGGTCGCCCAGGACATCGACGTATGGTCGAAATAGACGCGCTGGCTGTTTTCGATCACCGCCGCATGGACGTTCTTGACGGAGTTCGGCAGCCGCGGCCGAATGCGCAGATGCCGGACGATCACGTCGTGCGTCTGCTTGGCAACAAGCGGGGTATGCCTCAGTTCGTCATTCGTCTGGTCGATGGTCAGCAAAATGCCGCCACCCGGCGCCGTCTGCCCGAGGATCGAGACCGAGTTGTTATCCTCGCCGATCACCAGCGAGGATTTGAGCTGGATGATGCCGGAAACGCGAAACACGCAATTTCGTGCCCCAGTCGCCTCGATGCATTCGCGCAGCGTGCCCGGGCCGGAATCCTCAAGGCTCGTCACCTGGATGATGCGGCCGCCGCGGCCGCCCTGCGCCATCTTGCCGTGCCCTTCGGCACCGGGAAACGCGACCATCTGCGGCTCGCTGGCGGAAGCCGCGACACCCAAGAAGGCGGAAAGCAGGGCAAGCGTGCGCGCACCATGCTGAAAAGCCTTTGCGCGTCGAGTCTGTTGCTGGAAAGACCGAGAACCGAAATGGCCGGCCGACCGCGGCGCACGTGGCGATGTGCGCGGCATGACAATCTCAATCGGCATACAGTTTACTCCCAAAGCCTTTTGGCGAGGCCCCGCTCCAGAAGCTTGAAAACGCTCGTGCAGGGCAATTCATTCCGCCCTATATCGTCAATCAAAAGAATATTTTTCGCGCAATTCGGGGCGAAGCTTTCCACTTTTGTTATAGTTCGTCAATTCGATTTATTTGCATCACCCGAATTAGGTATATAACTCGCGCTTTTGACCTCTCGAAGTAGCATTGAGACGGTGCTACAGTCTCGCGAATATTTAGTTTACTTTCGGGACCTCGTTTCGTGTCTCAAAAAGCCATTACCGTCGGATTTCCATTTTCGGGTGATGACATCGGGGGGAGCCATATTTCCGCGCTCAACCTCATATCGTCGTTTGACAGGGACCGGATAACCCCCATCGTCTTCGTGCATCATCCGCGCAAGGCGCTTTCCAGATATCTGGACGAAAACAAGATCGACTATGTCACGATCGAGGACATCGACATCCTCTCGCCGCAACGGGATCGTCCTTTCGCGACGCAATCCTTCTCGGCGCTGCGCTATCCGATCTCGATTGTGAAGATCATCAAACTCCTGAGACGGCACAAGATCGACATCGTGCACACCAACGACGGCGCGATCCATACCACCTGGGCGCTTCCAACTTACTTGGCCGGCGCCAAACTTCTGTGGCACCACCGTGGCGACCCCCGCGCCCGGGCGGTCAACATGCTTGCGCCGCTTCTTGCCAAGCACGTGGTCACGGTTTCGCGATTTGCGCAGCCGGCAAAGCCGTTGCTCCCGCTTGAGGGGCGTATCTCGGTACTGCACAGCCCCTTCCGGCATCCGGATCAGGTCCCCGATCGGGAGGAAAGCAGGCTTGCGTTGGTGCGCGAACTCGGCCTGCCGGAGGAGACGCGGTTTGTGGGCTACTTCGGGCTTCTCAACGAGCGCAAGCGCCCTCTCCGTTTCGTCGAGGCGGTTCATGCCTTTCACCGCAGCAATCCGGATTTCCCGATTGCCGGTCTGCTTTTCGGCACGCCCGAACAGGCGGGGCCGCGGCTCGACCTTGAGACAGCAGAACGCGCGCGCGCGCTCGGGATCGCCGACAAGATCCACCTCATGGGATTTCGCCATCCGGTCGCGCCCTATATGTGCGCCGTCGACATTCTCCTCGTGCCGGCCATGAGCGAGCCGTTCGGCAGAACGCTCATCGAAGCCATGATGTACGGCACCCCGGTCGTTGCCACCAATCACGGCGGAAATCCGGAGGCAATCGAGAACGACGTGACAGGTTTTCTCGTCGAGCCGGAAAACCCGGAGGCTTTCGTCGCCCCGATGGAGCGCCTGCTGAAAGACCGTAACGAGTGGCAGCGCATCAGCGAAACGGCGCGCACCTCGACGCTTGCCGCCTATGGCATCAAGCCCCATGTCGACGGCATCGTCAGAATTTATCAGCGAATTCTCGGGAGACGGCCGTCCGACATCTCGGCACACGCCGCGCACTGAGCCCACCGACAGCGGAAAGAAAGAGAACGACATGCAGCTCTCGGATATCGATTTCCTGATCATCGGCGCCGCCAAGAGCGCGACCACCTGGCTACAGCAGTCGCTGCAGCAGAACCCTTCCGTCTATATGCCGGATCCCGAGCTTCACTTCTTCAGCCGCAACTTCGAAAAGGGCGACGGTTGGTATCTGGGGCAATTCGAGCCCAAACCTGAACAGACCATCGTCGGCGAAAAATCCAATTCCTACCTCGACGAGCCGGAAGCAGCTGCCCGCATCAAAAAGGCGCTGCCGCGCGCACGGCTGATCGCGCAGCTGCGCAATCCCGTCGACCGCGCCTATTCCGACTACTGCATGCTTTATCGCCGCGGGGAAGTCGGCACCGACATCACCCGGTATCTCGATCCACGCCAGGCAAAGGGAGGACGTTTCCTGGTCGGTGGTCTCTATTGCCGCCAGCTGGAAGCCTATCTCGATCTGTTCCCAGCCGAAAACCTGCAGGTTCTCCTCTATGAGCATATGCGCCAGAACCCGCAGGCGCATCTCGACGCGGTCAGAGACTTTCTGCAGCTGTCGTCGCCGCTTTATCCGGTCGTCAATAAAGTCAAGGACAAGACGGTGCCTGTCGTGCCGCCGAAGCTGCGCCGACTTCTTCAGCCGCTGAAGCCGATCGCGGCACCGTTCCGCAGCAACCCCATCGTGAAGGGCCTGCGCTCGATGGTCGCCCGCGAACTCGACTATGTGCCGCTGCCGACGGACCTGCGCAACCGGCTGGTCGAATTCTACGCGCCGGAAACCGAAAGGCTCGGCGCGCTTCTGAAGCAGGACCTTTCAGGCTGGCTGCAGGCGGCCGCCGGTAGCGCGCGACCAGCGGCTTGATGCAGGCGTCTAGCCCTCGGCGCGCCGCCCAAATCGCAGACTGAGAACGAGCGGTACGGCCACCAGATAGACGGCGACGACCGACAGCCAGATGGCGCCTGGCCATTCCTGCCTGAAGACAAAATAGAAGCTCGAGAATGCGAGCGGACTGGCAATCGATGCCAGGCTTACCGCCGACGCCAGCACGCCCTGAAACTGGCCCTGCTGGGTCTCATCGACCTGTCTGGTTGCAAGCGACTGCAAGGCCGGCGCGCCGATGCCGCCAAGAACGAATACCGGCATGATGGCGAAGATCATCCAGCCTTCCGTCGCAAATGCCATGACGACCAAGCCGACGCACGCGCCGGCAACACCTGTGAGGATCGTCGCCCGTTCGCCGAGCCTTCTCACCGCCGGCCCCGGGAGGAAAGCCTGGGCAAGGGCCTGGCAGACCCCAAAGGCGCCGAGCGAAAGACCGATCCACAGCCCGTTCCAGTGAAAGGCATCGCTGCCCCACAGCGCCCAGCAGGTGCTGTAGGCCTCGCCGGTCGCACTGAAGGTGATGAACAGAACGACGATCGGCATCAAGCCCTTGGCGGAGAAAGCCCAGCGGAGCGGACGGAGCGGATTGAGCGCGGCCAGGTCGATCTTCTGCCGGCCAGGGATGCGTGATTCCGGCAGGACGAAGAGCGCCAGCAGCAGATTGCAGGCGTTGAGGATGGCGGCTGCAATGAAGGGCAGCCGAACGCCATGGTCGCCGAGGATGCCGCCCAGGACCGGGCCGAAGATAAAGCCGATGCCGAACATGGCGTTGAACAGGCCGAAACGCCGCGCGCGTTTGTCCTCCGGCGAGATGTCGGTGATATAGGCAGTCGCCACCGCCAGGTTGGCGCTTGTGAGGCCGGCGATCGCGCGACCTGCGAAAAGCATCCAGAGGTTGGAAGCGAAAGCCAGAAACAGGTAGTTGATGGCGGCTCCTGCGAGAGAAAGCAGCAAGATGGGCCGCCGGCCAATACGGTCGCTAAGCGCACCGAGCACCGGTGCAAACACGAACTGCATCACTGCATAGAGGGCCGTCATTGTGCCGATGAGCGGCGCGACGTCGTCCGTCTGCGTGACCTCCTTCAGCAGCGACGGCAGAATGGGAAAGATCAGCCCGATGCCGACGGCATCGAGGATAATGGCAGCAAAAATGACGATAAGTGGGTTCTTCATGGTGAGTGGTGCGGTCATTGCACGCTCCGGTAGACGCGAGCGTGCGGCACCGCCAGGCGCCAATGGCTCGCGAGCAGGGGCTGACGAAAATGTCAGATATCTGGCTTCTGGGAGACGCTGGCCGATCCGCGCCGAAATTGGCGGGGATGGCATGTACTCGACCGCCTGGACGCCAATTCGTCCACCTGTTTACTCCGCCACTGAGCGGATCAAGGGAAGCGGTCGCTTTTCGCGACAGGCAATGTTTACGTCAGATGACCACGCACCGCAATCCCTGCTACCGTGCACGCGTATAACATGAGATTAAACCCCAAAATTGCGCTTGGCTCTGCGGCCCGCTATCGAACCAAACCATGGAGAAGTCGACGCTCGAACGTATCTACGGGATGCACTTGCGATCCTCTCCACCCCTCGACCGATCGCGTCATCGCCGTCCCTTGTTGATGGAAGGGCCCCCAGTCCTGTCGATGATTTGGAGGCCGGGAGGCTTCACTTTTTCCGGCTCGGCTGCCGCTTAGGCAACCTGCGCGTCGGGCTCCGCTTCCGTGGCCAGCTCGACCGCATTCCTACCCATGCGCTTGGCCTCATACGGCGCCGCATCTGCTTTCTGCAGCAGAAGCTCGAGTGTCGTCTCCGCGATGGCTGCCGACGCCGTCCCGAGGCTGGCTGTGACGCATCCGTCGGCAAGACCGCGATGCGGAATGCGCAGCTCCTCGATCGCCGTTCTGGTCCGCTCTGCTATCGCCTGCCGCGGCTCCCGTCCGGGCGCCAGCAGGGGGCGCGCGGCTCGGCCTGAAGCGACATCACGCCTCTGGAACCTTGATCAGCACTGTCCCTGCCGCATCAATCGACCTGCCATCTTGCGTGCGGATGTCGAGCTTAACCGGCAGGCCCGTTTCCTTCTCAACGAGCAAAGAATGCTCCTCGCCGGGCTGGAACAAGTGCCTTTCTCCGAACTGTCGCAAGGCGACCATGACCGGAAAGAGGTCGCGGCCCATCGCCGTCAACTGGTATTCGACCCTCGCTTTCGCCTCGCCCGCCGGAACCGTTTCGAGAATGCCGCGCTCGACAAGCGTTCTAAGGCGGTCCGTGAGGATGTTCTTGGCAATGCCGAGGCTCTTTTGAAAGTCGCTGAAGCGGCGGACGTCATCGAACGCATCGCGCACGATCAGCAGCGACCACCAGTCGCCAATCGCATCCAGGGATCGCGCGCTGGGGCAATAGTCTTCCTTCAGCCGTGTGCGGGCCACCATGCATAATCTCCACTTGGAATTTTGGTTGCATTATAAAACCAAAATGATATCCATTCCTTGGTTTCATTATTAAACCAAAAAAAGGAACACGTCCATTGGATGGTAAAATTGCCGCGGCGCCGGCCGGCGCTGCAAACGAAGTCTCGTGCCCGGCCGGCAGCGCCCGCCCGGCATCGCGGTTGACGCGCCCGATGATGACGCTCTTTGCCTTCGCCGCCGGCCTCGCCGTCGCCAACGCCTATTTCGCCCACCCCTTGCTCGACGTGATAGCCGCCGATCTCGATCTGTCGGAGACCCGCGCCGGCCTGATCGTCGGGGCGACCCAGCTCGGCTACGCGCTTGGCCTGATCCTGCTTGTTCCCCTCGGAGACCTTTTCGATCGCCGCAAGATCATCATCTTTCAGTCGCTACTGTCGGTCGCAGCCCTTGGCTTCGTCGCCCTCTCAGCCACTGTCGAAATGCTCATGGTTTCCATCGCCGCAGTTGGCATGCTTGCTGTCCTCACGCAGGCGCTGGTGGCCTATGCGGCCAGCCTCTCTCGTCAGGCGGAACGGGGTCGGGTGGTCGGATTTGTCACCAGCGGCATCGTCATCGGCATTCTTTCGGCTCGCGCCGTCGCCGGTTTTCTGACCGATCTGGCCGGCTGGCGGGCGGTTTATTTTGTATCCGCTGCGCTCACCCTTTTGATCGCTCTGTTGCTTTACAAGCTGCTGCCGGACGAGCGGCGGGAGACGAGCAAGCTCAGCTATCTCCGCCTCGTCGCCTCCACCTTCACGCTAATTGCCCAGGAGCCGGTTCTGCGTGTCCGCGGCATCATCGCCATGCTGATCTTTGCCAATGTGACGACGCTGCTTACCCCGCTTGTCCTGCCACTGAGCGTGCCCCCCTTTTCCCTGTCGCATACACAGGTCGGTCTCTTTGGGCTGGCAGGGATTGCCGGAGCGCTCGCCGCCTCCCGAGCCGGACACTGGGCCGATCTCGGATTTGGCCAGAGAACGACGGTGATATCTCTGGCGCTTTTGCTCGCCGCGTGGGTACCAATTTCTATGCTGGACCATTCGCTTCTGTGGCTCATTGTCGGGGTTCTCATCCTCGACTTCGGGCTTCAGGCCGTGCATGTGACGAACCAGGCTCTGATCTATCGCGTTAGACCGGAAGCCCAGAACCGGCTGACAGCCGCCTACATGCTGTTCTATTCGCTCGGCAGCGGGCTCGGATCGTCCCTTTCAACCATCGCCTACGCCTATGGCGGATGGCATGGCGTCTGCCTCATGGGCGCGGCACTCAGCCTCATGACCCTGCTCTTCTGGCTGGCGACGAAGCCTGCAGATCCGCAAGTCGCTAGAACGCTGAACGGCTAGCTTCGAAACTACGCGCACTGCGCATGGCCGGCCTCCGCGGGCGGCGGTCATGCTTTTCGTCCATCGGCCTCCCACCCAACGTCCCTACATCATACGGCTCGCCTGTACGGAACCCTTCCCGAAACCGAGCGTTTACGTTGCTTCAGCGACATCTATCGGGATCAAGGCCATGTCAGACGCCGAGAACACGTCCGACAGCGATGTAGCAGCCAAGGATAAAGCCTGGCTGGCTTCTCATGGTGAGATGCAGTCGCTGATCAACGACTTTGACTGGTCACAGGCCCCGCTCGGGCCGCCGAAGAATTGGTCGCCGACGCTGAAGGTCATGATCCGCTTCCTCCTGTGCAACCGATTTCCGCTTCTGCTGTGGTGGGGACCGCAATATGTCTCGATCTACAATGATGCCTATCGCCCCGTGCTTGGCGCAAAGCACCCCTGGGCACTCGGCAAACCGGTTAGCGAATGCTGGAGCGAGATCTGGCACGTTCTGAAGCCGCTGATCGACACGCCCTTCAATGGCGGTCCAGCCACCTGGAACGATGACATTGAGCTGGAGATCAACAGGCACGGCTTCCTGGAAGAAACCCATTTTACCATCGCCTACAGCCCCGTGCCGGACGGAACCGCAGAAAACGGGATCGGCGGCGTGCTCGCCACTGTGACCGAAATTACCGAGAAGGTGATCGGCAAGCGCCGTATCGTCGTCCTTCGGGATCTTGCGTCTCGCTCGGGCGATGCACGATCGCCAGACGAGGCCTGCGCGATCGCAACGGAAACATTCAAGAAGCACGAACGAGACGTGCCCTTCGCCCTTCTCTACCTCGTGGAGCCCGACCGCAAACGAGCCCGGCTTTCCGGATTGGCAGGCCTTAAGCCGAATCACGCGCTGTGCCCTGCAGAGGTAGAGTTGGCGCTAAAGGACAGTTCTGCAGGTTGGCATTTCGGTGCCGACCTGAAACCCATCCTTGTCGATGATCTCGGACGCCGTTTCCCGCCCTCCGCGAGCAAAAACCATCCCAACCTGCCGCATACGGCGGCCGTGCTTCCGTTGCCCGCGGCCAATGCCCGCGATGCCGCCGGTTTTCTCGTGGTCGGCATCAATCCTCGCCTGAAGCTCGACGAGCACTACCACGATTTCTTGCATCTCATGCGAGCGCAGATCGCCAGCGCCATCGCCAATGCCCAGTCCTATGAGGACGAGCGTAAACGTTCCGAGGCACTCGCGGAGATAGACCGGGCGAAAACCGTCTTCTTTTCCAATGTCAGCCATGAGTTCCGTACGCCGATCACGCTGATGCTCGGTAACATCGAGGACCTGCTGGCCCGTAGCGGAGAGCGTCCGGACGACCACGACCGTCTGCTCATTGCCCATCGCAACTCGCTGCGCCTGCTCAAGCTGGTCAACATGTTGCTTGAATTCTCGCGCATCGAAGCCGGGCGCCTGCAGGCACGCTTCGAGCCGACGAACCTTGCGACGACGACGGCAGAGCTTGCCAGCGCCTTTCGATCGGCGATGGAAATGGCCGGGCTGAACCTGACCGTCGATACGCCGCCGCTGCCAGAACCGGCCTATGTCGATCGCGAGATGTGGGAGAAAATCGTTCTCAACCTCCTCTCCAATGCCCTCAAATTCACGCTTGAGGGCGATGTCGCCGTCAAACTCGCGGACGATGGCGACAATTTCGTCCTGACGGTCCGCGATACCGGCATCGGCATTCCTGCCAACGAGATGCCCCGCCTTTTCGAGCGCTTCCATCGCGTCGAAGGCGCAAGGGGTCGCAGCCAGGAGGGCTCAGGCATCGGGCTCGCCTTCGTCCAGGAATTGGTGAAACTTCATGATGGAACGGTCTGGGCCGAAAGTCACCTCGACGAAGGCACGACCATTAGCGTGACAATCCCCAAAGGCAGTCGCGCTCCTGCGCAGCACCGCAACGGCAATGGCGAGGATCGCTCGTCGACGACCGTCGGCGCCGCGCCGTTCGTGGAGGAGGCGCTGCGATGGCTGCCAGATCATCCGTCCTCGGATGCGGGTCTGCCTGAGGTCGACCCGGCGCCGCATCCGCCGGAAAAACGAAACGGCGGCCGCCGAACCCTGTTGGTCGTCGATGACAACGCCGACATGCGCGACTACCTACGCCGTCTTCTCGGCGCGCAGTACGATCTCAAGATCGTCGGCAACGGCGAAGACGCGCTCGCCGCCGTCGCGTCGAAAAAGCCGGACCTGATCCTCACCGACATCATGATGCCAGGCTTCGATGGGATCGAGCTGCTCAGTCGCCTGCGCACCGACGCGCGTACCAACACCGTGCCGGTCATCGTTCTGTCGGCGCGCGCCGGTGAGGAGAGCCGTATCGAGGGCATGCAGGCGGGCGCCGACGACTACTTGATCAAGCCGTTCAGCGCACGCGAGCTTTTGGCCCGGATCGAGGCGCACCTGAAGATGTCGCAGTATCGCATGGAAGCCGCGGAGACCCTGCGCGCGAGCGAAGAGCGTTTCCGTGCTCTGGTCACCGCGAGTTCGGATATCGTCTACCGCATGGGTCCCGACTGGCACGAGATGCGGTTTCTGCAAGGCAAGGACTTCGTTGCCGACACGGACGAGCCAAGCGACAGTTGGCTCGAAACTTACATTCCGCCTGAAGACCAGACGCTGATGCTGGCGCGCATCGGCGATGCCATCGACAACAAGGCCGCTTTTGAAATGGAGCACCGGGTCATTCGCCGCGACGGCAGCCTTGGATGGACCCATTCGCGCGCCATACCGATGCTCGACAGCAACGGGGACATCGCCGAGTGGTTCGGTGCGGCGGGTGACATCACCGACCGCAAGCGGGCTGAAGAAACCCGGCAACGCCTGCTCAGCGAGCTCAGCCATCGAGTCAAGAACATGCTCGCGTCGGTCCAGGCGCTCGCCCAGCATACGTTGCGCTCGGCCAAGAACCCCGCCGACTTTGCCGCCAGCTTCAGCGGACGCCTGCAGTCAATGTCGCGCATGCACTCGCTTCTGACCCGAACGGCTTGGGAAGGGGCTGACCTCGGCGACATCATTCGCGATCAGCTCTTGTGGGGAACTGCCGACGAGCGCCGCGTCACGACCTCCGGACCGCCCGTGCGATTCGATGCGCAGACGGCAACGCATATGGCGATGGTCCTACACGAACTCGGGACCAACGCAGCAAAACACGGTGCGCTTTCCTTAAGCAATGGGACGGTGTCGATTGATTGGTCCGTGAGCGGCAATGCACTTTGTCTCAACTGGACAGAACAGGGCGGACCACCAATGAAGACGCCGCTCGGTCCAGGCTTCGGCACCAGCCTGATCGAGAAGGTCGCGGCGGGAGGCGGCGGAAGCGCCCACCTGACGACCGACACCGACGGTATGCGCTGGGAAGTCCGGCTTCCGCTCGAAGCCGATGTTCCGCCGATCACCGAGCCCGACGTGGAGGAGCCTGTGTCGGGAGGACCGGCGCCCGATGCCCCGGCCGCGTCGACGAGGCTCAAGGGAAAGCGCATATTGGTGGTGGAGGATGAAGCGCTGATCGCCTTCGAAATTGCCGCGATTCTCGAGGAAGAGGATGCTGAGGTCGCCGGACCGGCGGCGACACCCGGCGATGCGCTACGCCTAATCAACGAGATGGCGCTAGATGCCGCGCTGCTCGACGCCAATTTGCGCGGCCAGCCGGTTGACGCGATCGCCGCTGCATTGGCCGACAAGAAGGTCCCCTTCGTCTTCGTATCAGGCTACGGTCGCGAGGCTCTGCCCCTGGGATTTGCCGACACCGCTCTGCTGGCAAAGCCGTTCAACCCTCGACAATTGCTCGAGGCCGCGGCGCTGCTCGTGGCTGAGCCCAAGTCCATCCTTCGTTTCCGGCAATGAGGGAGCGCGCTTGATCAAGCCTTATTTCCAGCAGACACCGTTGCGCATTGCATTTCGGTTCGCTTGCGGTAGTTTTTCAGAAGGCACGCTAGTCGGCGGCGGCCTTTCGCAACGTGTATCCATCAACGATGCGGTTCCACCTGAGGTTCGTGGGAGCGGTCCAAATGCTGGTCAACAATAGTGGGGCGAACGCTTCCGAGCCGCCCTATCGCGAGAGCGAGGCGAGGTTTCGCGAGATATTCGAGAATGCCGGCGTGGCGGTGTGGGAGCAGGACTTTTCCGCGGTCTGCGATCTTCTGGATCGGTTTCGCGCCGAAGGTGTGGAGGATCTGCGCGCCTATCTAGAGTCTCACCCCGACAGCTTAAACGAAGCGATCGCGCAGGTGCGCATCGTCGACGTCAATCCTTTTACCGTCGAGTTGTTCGAGGCCGCCGAGAAGGACGAGCTGCTACGCTCGCTCTCAACTGTCTTTCTGCCGGAAACAGCGCCGATCTTCCTCGAAGAACTGATGACGCTCTGGCAGGGCCAGAGGCGCTTCGGCAGCGAAGCCGTCGTGCAGACGCTGCGCGGACGGCGCCTGGATGTAGTCTTCACGGTCACGTTCGAAGGCGCCCGCTGTGAACGCACCTATGTCAGCATCCTTGACATTTCCCAGCGCAAGGCCGCCGAGCGCCGGCTGCAGGCGGTCGACCGGATATCTAAGGCAATCGCCAGCAGCCTCGATCTCGATCACATCGTTCAGACAGTGACCGATGCCGCCACGGAGCTGACAGGCGCAAAGTTCGGTGCCTTCTTCTACAATCTCGCCGACCCGGACGGCGAGCGCTACACGCTTTACACCCTCTCGGGCGCGCCACGCGCGGCGTTCGAGAATTTCCAGTTGCCCCGCAACACAGCCGTGTTCGAGCCTACCTTTCACGGTCTCGGCCTCGTACGCTCCGACGACATCCGAACCGACCCGCACTACGGAAAGTCCGCACCGCATTTCGGCATGCCGAAGGGGCACCTGCCGGTGGTAAGCTACCTCGCGGTTCCCGTGGTCTCACGGTCAGGTGATGTTCACGGCGGGCTCTTCTTTGGCCATGACCTGCCGGGCGTCTTTACCGCCGAGACCGAGGCGACGGTTACCTCGATCGCGGCGCATGCGGCGATCGCCATCGACAACGCCCATCTGCTCAAGGCAGCCGAAAATGAGCTAGCGACCCGCCGCAAG
Source organism: Ensifer sp. YR511 (assembly GCF_900103045.1). NCBI lineage: Bacteria > Pseudomonadati > Pseudomonadota > Alphaproteobacteria > Hyphomicrobiales > Rhizobiaceae > Ensifer > Ensifer sp. YR511. The sequence goes on along the minus strand of NZ_FNGR01000032.1, from coordinate 3,846 downwards.
GCGGAACGCGCAGCCCAGCAACTGGCGGCGATCGTCGAATCCTCGGAAGATGCGATCCTGTCGATGGATCTGAACGGCATCATCACCAGTTGGAACGTCGGCGCCGAGCGCCTCTACGGCTATACGGTCGAGGAAGCCGTCGGCAACCCGGTCACGCTGCTGATCCCGGAGGATCGCCTCGGCGAAGAATTGGAGATCCTGGCAAAGGTTCGTGCCGGCCAGCGCGTCGATCACTTCGAAACCTTCAGACAGCGCAAGGATGGCGGGCTCATCCCGATCTCACTGCGGATCTCGCCAATTCGCGACAATGCCGGCGTGGTCATCGGCGCCTCAAAGATCGCCCGTGACATCAGCGAGCGCCGGCAGGCCGAGCAGCAGAAGGACCTGCTGATCCAGGAGATGGCGCACCGGGTGAAGAACCTGTTCATGGTTTCGAGCAGCGTTGTGTCGCTGAGCGCCAAGGCCGCCGCTTCCGCCGAAGAGCTGGCGTCTGCCGTCGTCGCGCGGTTGGGGTCGCTGGCGCGCGCGCACGTGCTCACCTTGCCGACGCCGGATCGTGACGGCGCAGGCGAAGGCCGAGCTCCCCTACAGGCGCTGCTTTCGACATTGCTCTCGCCCTATGACGGCGAAACGCCACAGGGCCTTCGCCGGGTCACGACGCGAGGCTGCGATCTTGGCATCTCGCGCGCCGCGATTACCGGCTTTTCGCTGGTCGTGCACGAGTTCGCCACCAACGCCGCCAAGTACGGCGCCCTCTCGACCGCCACCGGTTCCCTCGACATCGAATGCATCGATCGCGGGGAAACCTTGGAACTCAAATGGACCGAACAGGGCGGGCCTCAGGTAACCCGAACCGAGACCGAGGGCTTCGGCACCAAGCTCGCCAAGCTGACAATCGAAAGGCAGTTCGGCGGCGAAATTCTCCGCCAGTGGCACTCGGAAGGCCTGATCATACGCCTGATCGTCCCCAAGGATCGCCTGCAGCCGCCGGAGTGAGGCGCCCGCCACCTGCCTTGCCGATTGCCACCGCAGGCCGACTACACATCCTCCCGGCTTGCGGCCATTATGTCCCACTGGAACGTCCGTTCGTGCTGAATGCGATCTTGTCGGGCGTGCTCGGTTCTCTGGACGTCACTTGATCTCGGCGCCTTCGAGTCGCGTGCCGTTTAAACGTCAAAAGCCCGCCGGATTTCTCTACCTGGGCTTTTGGCTATGTGATTTGGTTGCGGGGTCAGGATCTAATCTTCACTTGCTCCCGAGCAAGTGAAGCCGACGTCGATCATAACTTGCAATCGACGCCAGCGAAGATGGTGGCGGGAGGGCACAACCATCGTTACTGGCGATCGAGTGGTGGCGGACATTTGCGTGTCGACGTGGCACCACATGCGCAGGAAGCGGCTCCCGAAGGATGCAGTTTTCTTTCAGGCTTATTCCGAGCAGCTGTGTAGGCATTTATGATGAGCCTGATCGTCAAATCCAATCACGCATGGCCATGAACTGATTCACGCATGGCCATGAACTGATTTTTGGGTCCCTCACTTCTCACAGCCAAGTGGTCGTTGTTCGACCCAAGGTAGGCCAACGGCGCATCAGCTTGAACGGGAAATGCACGGGTGGCGATTGCAGACTGGCAATTGTCAACGGCCGGCCTGCGTTCCCCCTGGCTGCCTCGATTAGCCACACCGTAAGTTCGTCGTTGTCCACACTGTCAGGGAGCCAGACGGAGGATACGTTTGCCCTTTTCAACCCGCTCCACGGCACCCGCCGCTTGGATGACTAAATTGGTCATTCGACAGGTGCCTTCGCGCTCGCCGTAGATTTCGCTCATGCGCCGGTGGACTTCTGCTGACGTGCAATCGCTTTGAAGGGCAGATAAGCGCCCATTCAATTCGGCAACCGTGCCCAAGAAGGGAATAGGTGGCAACGGCCATACCTGTTGGTTTTCACGCGGAACGGAGCCGGTTAGGTGCCTAATTTCCATTGAGGATTGAGCCATGTGAACCTTCCCTCAACGCGGAGAGCGACGAGGGCAACGGAGTCCACCAACCTCAGCTTCAGCGAATGGGCCACGGTCTTCGGTGACGCCAAGATAACCGCTTTCCTCGACCGCCTGACCACCGTCGCCATATCATGGAAGCCGCAAAACGGCAGCTTCCGCTTCAAGGCTAGGTCGGCCGCCGCCGCACAGAAAAGAGGAGAAAAGCTCAGTTCCGCGTGGAAACCAACCGGCTTATCCTTACCTTTCATAAGAAGACGTTTTCACCGGCTGGGTGATCCCAAGCTCGACCCGCGGTATGAAGCGGTGCGTGTGTTTGCTGCGGAAGTCATCTGATTGATCCTTCGCGGTGAGATATTCCTCTTCTCGATTCATCGATATTCTATTCTGCTTGGCTCACGCCTCGGCCAGCGACGCCGCGACATCGGCAATCGAGCGGAAGAGGACAAGTGGATCGTCCTTCGACGGCAAGAAGCCACGCCGTTGCCAGAAACCGGCAGCTTCATCATCCACGGCATTGACCATCAGCGCTCGCCCGCCCACCAGACCGGCCGCCTGGACGCAACGCTGCAGCGCGTGTTTGACGAGACCCGTCCCAATCCCCTGCCCCGCCCATCCGGTATCGGTGGCAAGCTGGCCAAGAAGAAGGCACGGAACCGGATTGGGTGGCTGGCCTGTGCGAATCGAGCGCGGCATGACCGACGGCACCACGGCCGTCGGCGCCAGACCATAATAGCCGACGACGCGCCCCGCCTCATGGACGACCAAAATGGCGGTGAAGCCCTTCTGCTGATTGGAAAGCGCGCGCGTCTTCAGCCAGTGATCGAGCGTCGGCTTGCCGCAAGAGAATTCAGACACATCATGCGCGGCGGTAAGCGGTTCGGGAGTGGATAACGCCACGACTTACCGCTTCGGCTCATAGCCGGCTTCCCATGGTGCCGGCCGTTTCGCCAACTCGACCATTTCGGGAGCAGGCGCTGCCGGGGCGGCGAGAACCTCCATGAACGCATCGAAGCCTTCCGGGCTCATACGGATCAGGCTTTGCTCCATCACCACCTCCTCGGCCGCGCGCACGGCGGCATCGCGCACGAAGTCGGTGCGCGAGCGGCCGCGCAGCGTCGCCGCACGATCGATCATCGCGACATCCGCTTCCGGCAGTCGCATCGAGATGGGGTGTTCCTTGCGTTCCGCTGTGGTGGCCATGAGTCGTCTCCTTTGAAGGGAAGATAGGGGATTGTATTGCAATTAGCAATACAATAGTGTCATCCCCATGTTGAGCGATCACGAAACAACGGCGTCGACACGACCGACCATCGGTTAGGGCGCGCGTAGGATATTTCGCTATGCCCTCGCGCGCGGCTGTGATCAGTGATCATGGCACGGAGTTCACCTCGAACGCCATGCTGGCCTGGAGCGAAGAGAAAGGCGGGCAAGCCCATGCAAAACGATACGCTGCCCGTCCCGCCCATTGCAGCCGCAAACGGATAGTGGCTGGGGTCACAGCAGGACAGCAGGTCGCCCCTGTGCGCGCCGTTTAAACGCCAAAAAGCCCGCTGGATTTCTCCATGCGGGCTTTTTTTGATTTGGTTGCGGGGGCAGGATTTGAACCTGCGGCCTTCAGGTTATGAGCCTGACGAGCTACCGGGCTGCTCCACCCCGCGTCCAGCGCAAATCCCTGTGGGATTTGGCGCGGTAGCGTAAACCGCTTGCGGTTTATGCTTTTTCCGGTCCGGGTTTTGCGAAGCAAAATCCCGTTGTGTGTTTCGATTTTACCTACGCAAAAAGGCCGCTTGGTGGCGGCCCTTGCGTTTCGGCTTGGCCGAGTTTTGTGTCGAGAAGATTTCCGGTAT
>NZ_FNGR01000031.1:0-73310 GCF_900103045.1 Ensifer sp. YR511 | reverse complement strand
GGCATTCGAGAACATCCGAGTGAGGCAACGGCATTATTCTCTGGGAACACTCTTGGGTGAGGCAATACGAATCTCACCTTGATTGCCGCCGCGCACCCGCGCCCGTAGCTTTATGGCCTCAGCGGAGAGCAAAGCAGTGCTAAAGATACGCGGCGCCAACTGGACGCCGGCGAAATCCCGGCATTCGTCACTCGGGGGATAGAAGCAGGCTGCGACATCAGCGCGGTGGGCCACCTGAGCTATGGGATTGGCGAGGCCGAGGAGCAGGGTTACACGACGAACCTCGACCAGATGGGAGAGACCGCGACCCGATTAGACTGCAGATCGTCGGGCTAATCTCTGGTCGATCGCGCGAAACGTGGAGGTTCCCTCCGAAGCAGTAAGTCAGTGATGTTACCGGCGGAGCCTCGCTCCATTGTCTGCCGGCCGACGATTCCAGCGAAACCGGTACCGACACCATGTCTAGACGCCGATCCCGACCTGTTCCTCTTCCCGGTGCTTGAGCTTCTGCGAACAGTCTGCGATGTTGGTTTCGGTTTTGTGCGCCAAGGATCCCTCATGATGTTGGAATGCCTTACCGAGGTCGGGGTGACAACGTCCTGACGCGTTGGGAGACGCCGCGTGAAAGTGCGGGGGCCTGTCGCTTCACGACCCCATCAACAATTTCCGAACAGGCGCCCATGGCAAGAAACTCATTCGTAAGGGGCCTTGCGGGGGCACCCATCGACAACGGGAAGAAGGCAGACCGGCGATAAGAGGGGGGCGGATCCGTGCCCAACCTCGTTGCTCGAACTGGGAACACATTCCTGTTTTTCCGGTTTGAAGGTGTTCGAGAAGGAGAACGCCATGGCAGAGGATCGGTGGGAACGCGAGGAACGCTACGGACGCGATCTAGAGAAAGCAAAACAACCGGCGCCCTGGAACGAAAGCGTTGTGATAAGCCTGCCCAATGCGGATCACGAGGTGTTGGTTGGATCAGCCAGTGAAGCGGTAGCGGTTTTGCGAAACACTTGGTCCGGATCCAGATCAGGTCCGGCATATCAGGCTGCATTGACCACCTGTCTCGAAGCCATGAATGGTCACTTGCCTGGTTACATGGCCCGATTGGCCTTTGAAGAAGCTGCCCGTGAAGCAGGAGTCCTGCGCTGAGGCTTGTAGGACGTCAACTTTGAAGGCTTTCACCCTCTGGCCGATGCCTTGGTGCGAGGGGAAGCGGAGTGGAACGTACCGTGTTCGAACCTTCGCGGCACTCCACCTCGAGGCAGATTTCGGTCGAGCAAAATTCGGCCTTTGGGTGATACGCCCGCGGATGAGATCAAACATTTACGGAAGGAACAAAGCCGCGTGCTCATCGGTTGATGATCGACTGCACATCGAAACGAACGCGTTGGATCGGATCGTTCACATGGAGGCGCCACCACTTGAAAGAAAGCTTGCAGCGATCCTGGCTGCCGATATCGAAGGTTACTCGCGGTTGATGAATGCCGACGAAGAGCAGACCCTGGCGACCTTGACATCGCATCGTACTATCATCGACGGCCTTATTGAAAGTGCTCATGGAGAGATCTTCGGGACCGCGGGGGACAGCGTGTTGGCGGAATTCCCATCGATTGTGCATGCCTTCAACTGTGCGATCGCCATCCAGCAGGCCATGTGGCGTGCCAACCGGCCGCTTGCCGACAAACACAAGATGTACTTCCGCATCGGGATCAACGTCGGCGATGTTCTGGTGAAAGACGGCGATATCTTCGGGGATGGGGTCAACATCGCCGCTCGGCTTGAAGGCCTGGCCGATGCCGGCGGCATCTGTGTAACGCGAGGAGTACGAGATCATCTGCGCGATCGCGTCGACACCACCTTTGAGGATTTGGGTGAGCATCAGGTCAAGAACATTTCGCGCCCGCTCCGGGTGTTCCGTGTTCTGTTTGACCCGCAGTCCGAACCAAGCCCCAGTGCAGAGCTAACGTCCGTCCAACACCCGGAGCGATCCTCTTGGGTCGATCAGACCCTGCCGGAAGACCAAGACAAAGATGAAGCGCGCCGGGTTGAGGTGGCTTTTTGGGAGGCGGTTCAGGAGAGCGATGACCCGGCCGAATATCTCCTATATCTGAAGCGATACCCTGCGGGCGAGTTCGCCGAACTCGCAGCCGCGCGCGTTGCTCAAGGTGGGTCTGGGGCGGGCGAGCCAGGAATCGAGGTTTCATTCTGGGAAACGGTGCGGGACACCGGTAATGCCGAGATGATTGAAGCGTATTTATCAAAGTATCCAACGGGTCAGTTCGTCGAACTCGCCAAGATCTTGTTGGCAGACATTCACGCCAAATAAAACACGCAACGATCCTCGTCACGACCAAATGGCTTGAAAAGCAGATGAGAGCGCCGACAGCGTCCGGAACGGGTGCGATGTTCCGGGTCGAGCCAAGTATGCAACGTGATTGTGGAGGTATCGCTAGGGTAGCGCGTCTGATTCCTGTGCAACGCCCGCCTGAGAAACGCTAAAGGCTTGCCTTCCAAATCCGGCGCGGTGAAGCGGCCGCCTTGCGGCGGCCTCTTCTACTATATGATTTGGGTCTTGGGTGGAGGAGTGATCTGCCCTTCGAAAGGGTCGTCCTCTTGAGGCAGGACGCCGTTGGGGGTCAGATCGTCAACCGCCTTTGGCAGATCTCGGCTGAGGCGGCTCAAAATCTCCTCAGGAGAAAGACCCGTCCGCGCGGAAAGATCCTCAAGGACTTCCGGCCCGAGCGCTTCCGATAACTGCCTATCATCAATCTCGCTGTTTGGACCGGTCTGCACCCAGGATTTTGCGGTCTCCCCGTGTCCGTTGTGCTCGAACTGTTTGAGGAGATCGTCGAGACCACCCCTCAACACGCCGCCGGTCGATGAACCGCCGAGCAAGCCTCCGAGGCCACCAGAGCCTCCAGTCAGACCGCCAAGCAGGTCACCCAAACCTCCTCCGGCCTCCTGCTGACCGGTTGGCCCTTGGTCTTGTCGGTTCTGGGTCAGACCTTTCAGAAGCTCCCCGATCTTCTCCCTGTTCTGGTATCCTGCCACCGCAAGGACACTTAGCAGGGCTTTAAGTGCAGTGCTTACCATGTGCTTCTCCTCTTCTGTCATACATGCCCTTTCAGGCATCTACTGATTAACGACGGAGGTCGCGATCGCTGTTAACGCGAGGTCGGTGGCCTGCTCATCGTCGAATTTGTGGCGGATGGATCGCCAATGGCGCGGACCGAGGCTGGGTTGGTCATGGCTTTTCCTTTGGGTTAGAAGGAGCATCGGTAGACGCTTAAACTCCACCCGGCATCTCTTGTTCCGTTCAGCTGATGTTCCATGCCCCGATGGCACAGCGTATCAACTTTACTGACGAGCGAAAGTGGACTGGGGACGGCCTCAAAATCGAGGCTCATGATGTTAACGCCAGTCTTCAGTCGAAAGAGGGGAACGATAGTCAGAGCACGGTGTTTTGATCTTACCCGCCGGGCCGGATCTGCTGCCGCGCCAATACCTTAATCTCCAAACGAGAGAAAAGCCATGATTGAACGTCCAAATCAGCCCCCTGGGACGCTTGAGCGCAAGGTCGAACTCGAGCAGACGGTGCACTATGCAATCCAGGTCCTTGTCGAGGAAGCTTGCCTTTTGGGTTGGACCCAGGCTGAATTTCTGACGAGCATATCGGACACCGCGATCGCCAGGCTGAGCCTTCTAGATGAGGACGAAGCAATTTCCCCACCCGCAGAGGGTGACTTATCGCGGACCATTTATCCAACCGATTAGCCGGGTTGCCTGTGTGATCAAAAATGGGCTTGGAGCAGCGAAGCCGGTGTGCGGTGTCGGTCTCAAGATTTGTCCCGGCATCGTTCAGGCGCAGCTTGGCACCAGCCGCATCCTGATCCACAAAGAGGAACACCAATGTCGAGTTTGCCATGCGCGTGCGCTGCGCATCCACCCGCGGCATCGTCGCCGCTATCTCCTCCTTCCTGGCGGAAGAGGAATGCAACATCACCGACAGCGCACAGTTCGACGACGCTGATACCGGTCACTTCTTCATGCGTGTCAGTTTCCGCTCCGAAGGGGGGCGGGCGCTAGAAATGCTGAAGGATGAGTTTAAGCCGATTGCGGACCGTTTTGGCATGGAATTCGAGTTCTTCGACAGCCGATCGATGACGCGGCTGACCGCCGCCGCTTTGCGGCTCATCTCGCCTGAAGCGGTGCGCACGATGTGGTTTAAGGCAGCCTTCGAGGCTTGGTAGGAGATCCAGCCTCTCAGGCGATTGTCGCCGATCGAGCCGACCCGTGCGAGCAGCTCCCCGCTGAGCGGAGAGAGTTCATGATTTTTGCGTTTGTCGTCGCCTAATGTTCCGTTGGGAACTGACCGCCATGGCGATTTGTGTCCTTGTTACCTTTGAGCGATCGCTTGTTCGTTTGTTCTTTACTGCCAAGCCGAATGTCCACGAAGCGCGCATCGCTTTAAGAACCAGACTTATAATTGTGGGATTGGTTCGCAAATGGCGAGCATTGAATGACTAGAGCAACATGGTGAAGTGATGCGGAGTTTTACGCTCGAAAACAACTGCCTCATCAACATCGATGAGAAGAGATCGGCGCACGGCGACATTCGCACGTTGATTGAAGCCGCAAGGCGTGGAGAGGCGGATATCGCCATTTTGGCTTCGAGCGCATATGAACGTCAGCCCGGTGGCGCACATCTAAAACGATTTGCAGACTTTGAAAGCCGAATGAGCGCGCTCGGACTTGGTCACATCAGCCTCTTGCGGCCGATCGGGCGACACGGTCTTTCATTCCATGGTTTCTCTATTATGAGTGATGAAGCGGCGATTGAGCGCGAGCGACTTATCTTCAGAACCCTTTTTCCGACGACGCCAGCACGATGGTCGGACTACGCGGTGAGCTACGGCTTGGACAAAAAGGATCTGTCCAGCGCCGCTGCTTGGCATTGGCGCAATTGCCTGGGCGCTGCTCAGGCGTTCTGGGCACATGAAAATGGCGGGCGCCATGTGTTCGTGACCACCAACGAAGGCTTTGCGCGCCTTCCGAAGAAACTTGAATTTGCCAACGCCGTAATCATGAACCCGACGCAGGCGGTTCAGGTTTTAGCTGGCGACAATCGCCGCAGCCCGGCAGCCGGCTTGCGCAGACAGAGTCGGCCCGTTGCGAACATGGATTTTCTACTGAGGTAGCAACAACTGCCATGGGCCTGCTTGGACAGGCTTTCTCCGCAAGCGATCATTGCAAAGGCTCTGTGCCACCTAAAGGTGTATAGCGACTGAACTGCACCTTCGGATCATCGCCCCGTCGCGAGTTTCGTCCGACCTCGGATGAATTGAGGGTTCCTTACGCCCAAGTTCATTCTAGTGTTGGTGAAGACCGTTGACCTCGACCCGGACGAGAGCCCTGCCGGCCGACCTTGCGGGGAAGCGAATGGCCTATGCCGAAAGGCGGGCCTTGGCGAAGTGCGCCGCGGCTTCTTCTAATGCCTCCTCGGCCCACTGATTGAGACTCTTCCCCGACAGTTCGGCAGCCAGAGCAGCTCGGCGATGCACTTCGGGAGCAACTCGAAACATCATCTTGCCGGAATAGGGTCTTTGAGGCTCTTTGCCGATGCTCTTGCAGGTCTCAAGGTAATCATCAACAGCCTCATGGAACGCCTTCTTCAGTTCAGCAACGCTGTCCCCGTGAAACCCGACTACGTCAGAAATGCCAGCAATCTTACCGAAGAACAGCTCGTCCTCCGCGTCGAATTCTATGCGAGCGTGATAACCGTTGTAAGTCATGGTGTTCATGGTTCTACTCCAATTTGCGTCAGGAATTCGCGAGCATCGCGAACTTGATAACGTTTTGCCTCCTTGTCGGGATGAGGACGATGGAAGCTCGCGATTATGCCGTCCTTTTCGAACTTAACGCGCGAGCCGTTTCTTTCGATGACGTTCGCGCCGGCAGCGACAAGCAGGTTTTCTATAGTGGCCCACTCGATGGTTCCCGAGATCGGATCTTTGAAAACCGTCACGAGAGTCTTTTTCTGCTTGCTGTTCATGCTAGCAAACATAGTGTTGCTTGCTAATTCTGCAAGCATTATTTCTCATGCAAATACGATCCGTGTGTTTAGAGCCCTGGGTGCGACTCGCTCGATGGGTCCGATTTCAGTGCACCCGTGATGCTGCGAAAATCCGTGCGCTCGTGACTTTTGGCATAGTCATTTGCAAGTCGCACGCCCGGAAAGATCCGGCTGCGGGTTCGATTCTCTTCAAGGACAGAGGTTCGTTGGTAAACTTTCGGCCCAACGCCGACAATAGCTTTGAGCGGGCCGGCCAATTCCGAATGGCACTCAAGTCACACTGGTCGGCGGGCGGCCACGCACGAATAAGGAACGGGTACGACAGTCACGCTCTTTCTCCCGGATGGGTCCGGCGCCGACAAAGCAAGCATCGGCTCGGCTCCGTCCCAACACGGGAGTCTGATGGGTGAAGGTGAGGTCGTGCTCGTTGTGGAAGACGACAGCGCCGAGAGGCTGCTGATCGTCGACGTTCTGAAGGAACTTGGATACAGGACGATCGAAGCCGAAGACGGAGAACATGCGCTGCCGATAAGCTAAAGCGCGCAGCGCATCGATGCCGCGGTTTCCGATGTCGGCTTACCAGGGATCAACGGGCGGCAGTTGGCCGAAGTGGCTCTGGCAAGGAGGCCGGGCCTCCGTGTTCTGTTCTTAACGGGTTACAGCAACAGCATCCTCACGCGCGGACTTTCTCGGACCGGGCATGGACATGATGACCAAGCCGTTTTCCATGGACGATCTGGCGCGAAAAGTTCGAGAAATGCTTGCAAAAGATTGAGACGCCGGCGCAACTCATGCCGACAGTCAGCGCCGACTAGCCGGCAAGGTGTGCGGCCTCTGACGTGCCGCCGTCGCGACGTAACAACCCTTCTCGCGACGGAAAATGACCGACCGCCTTGGGACGACCCGGTTCGTGCTCGATCAAAGCATGGAAACATGGAAATCATGATTGCTAGGGGCGTTCGGCAGGCAAACCAAATAAGGGTAAAGAGCGGTTGCTATTCGAATGACAAAGGCGCAGTGTCCAGTCTCCAGTAGCAGATGTCACGGGCGCTGCTGTATGAGGGTTCGATACCCTGGCCCCAATCAAGGGGGCGCCATGTCCTACACCGAACAGACATTTTCGCCTTGCGATCCAGCAAATTCCGGTCGGTCCTAGACACTTGAGGCTGCGAACTGCACAGCGCTATGCGCAGTATGTTCCCTGCCACGACAATCTGGCATTGGTTGGGACGAACCGATGGGCGCAGGTAAGCGCCGGCCGCAATGGCCTCACACTTCTGTGACCACTCAACCGCCCATTTGGAGACATAAGGACATGCTTCAACCGTTCTTCTTAGCGTTGGCTATACAGGCGAGCGTTCTACTATCCGCAACTCTGCTCTTGATCCCTGGGGCATATGGTCAAGGGTCGGTGCCAGCAAATTCCGAAGCAAAACGCTACGGATCGGGATGGGAGTGCAATCGTGGATTCCGACAAGAGGCCGATTCCTGCGTTGCTGTGACGGCTCCCGACAATGCTTTCCTGACATACGCTTCCTATGGCAACGGCTGGGAATGCGATTACGGGTTTGCCGAAAAGGACGGCCAGTGCCTTGCGGTTCGGCTGCCCGCCAATGCTTTTCTCGACTCTTATTCTGGTGACCGGTGGAAGTGCATGCACGGATATCGTCAGCGCGATACTGAATGCGACCTCATCGAGGTGCCGGACAAGGCGTATCTGACGGATTCGAGCTATGGCGAGGGCTGGATCTGTGAACGGGGGTATCAGGTCATCGCTAGCAAATGCGTCGCACTGATCGTTCCTGACCATGCCTACCTGACCACCAGCGGCAATGAATGGTTGTGCGACCGTGGATTTGAAATGAAAGATCAGGCCTGTGTTGCTGTAAAGGTTCCCGAAAATGCAACCTTTGCGGACAACTCCTATGGCCAGAAATGGAAATGTGACCGCGGATTTGAAGCAAAGGGATCGGTATGTTCACAGATCAATCTTCCTGACAACGCACATCTGGATCGTTCCGGAAACGGCTGGGAGTGCAACCGTCCGTATCGGCTCAGTCGCGGGGTATGCGGTATGGAGTGACGGCAGCGCGACATATCTAGATGTGCGCGTCTAGATGTGCGCGCCGTCGCCGCTCGATGTGGCCGCTTTTCAAGAAATCGTCTGGACCCACCGCATAGCGTGAGGGCTGAGAGTACGGCCCATCAGGGTGGGCGACCTTGTAAATTGGATCTTCGCTGCGCCGGCGTCACTCGCCGTTTGAGGCATCTCCACGCGGTGAGTCGTCAGATCAAAAGGGCGGGTGGCCACGAAGGAAGTGTGCGCGGTGTTATCTCATCAGACCCGCTGCACGTAGCGCGTCTTCGATCGTCCGCCGAATGCCGTCCGCCGGTCCCTTGGGACTCGGATGATAGTTGCTCCGAGCCTTGGGGATAGCGACGTCAGTCTCGACGCCCTGGTTCACCTGTCTCAAGGATGGCGCCGCAACCCCGAACGATTTGGCAATTTCCTCGGTCGACGAAATGCCGACGTCAAGCATGTAGGGCCCTGCCCGACCGTACCCACTTTTCGCATCGATCGGTGTGCCGTGGCCCATACCCTTGACGCGGTAAAGCTGAAGGCGTTCCTCCCCGTTGGCATTGACCCAGACCCGGCGTTCAAGCCGCGACGTCGGTTGGTCTACCCGGGGCGATCCTCGGGTTTCAACAACGCCCAGCCACTGGTCGACAATCGCATCTGCGTTGGCCGAGTTGACGGTCATGTCCTGCGTTCCCTGCCAGACCGATATCGCCGGCCATGGGCCCGTTGTTTTGGAAGCGGACCGAAGCAGCTTTTGAAGCGTGTTAGTGTCGGGAATGCCTTGCGCGCGCATGCGGTCGAACGCTTGGGGTATCGTGTGTGCCGTGCCATAGGGGAGACCGGCTATGATTGCGCCGCCGGCAAAGACTTCGGGATAGGTCGCCAGCATCACATTGGCCATCGCTCCACCTGCTGAAAGCCCGGTTATGTAAACTCGCGAGGTATCGATGTCATAACGTGCTTCGGCGGTCTCGACCATCTGGCGGATTGAAAGCGCTTCACCATCGCCGCGCGCCATATCGTTCGGCTGGAACCAGTTGAAGCAAAGATTGGCGTTATTGCTGCGGGTCTGCTGCGGGAAGAGGACGACAAAGCCATAGTCGTCGGCCAATCTGCTCCATCCCGAGCCTGTGTCGTATGACGACGCCGTCTGGGTGCAGCCGTGCAAGACGACGACGAGCGCCGGTCGTGGAATAACTGTCGATGGGACATGAACTTTTGCCTCAAGCTGGCCAGGGTTCGGTCCAAAGGCCTCGAATTCCGACAAGTGGCTCTCCCGAGAAGGGTCGACCGGATGTGTGCGGAACTGCTTGAGCAAAGCGAGGGTGTTAGACAAGGAGCGCATAACCAAACCTCCAGGCCGTAACGGCCAGGATGGCTATCATAGCGGCCTCATACAGCACTCGGTAATCATTGCTGCAGTGCACAATATAATGCTGCGACGCAGCGTTTCAATGGAAGGCGCGAGATTTCGCCAGGCGAACGCAAATCCATCAATCGAGCCAGCGGTTGCTTCGACAGCCAAAGCTCCGGCACACGATCCCAGAAACGTTATGAGGCGGCTTCCAGGAAATGGGCGTCAAGAGGCGCGACCCCGCGCTGATCTCTACGCCCGCCTTTAAGATCGCTATTAAGTCCTCCTGTGTCCGATCGCGTTTAATCCCCTCGATTGGCCGCCGTTCTTTCGTAACCTGAATGATTGGATATCGCTGCGCCCTCCTGCGCTCCATCATTCCCAACCAAAGAGGCCCGCCATTGTCCATGCCCTAGCGTAGAGCTGATCCTCGGTAGAGACCTAACTTCTCTTCCTGGAACTCGAAGCGGGCGTAGTCGTCAGTCGAAAATCAGCCATTTCCTTCGCCGTCAAATAATAAAGGCGATCCGCAGGCGTTTCCAAAGCGTTGAACCAGAGTTCAGCAGCAATGCCCATCGCCTCGAGATGGCGGGCGACACGTGCGGTGGCGGATTGTGTGGTCGACATGACCTCGTCTGCGGCAGGTATGACGTTGCTGACGTTAAATAGCTGGTGCACTCCAACCACCGCGTCTTTTTCCGCGAGGCGTTCAACGCCACCTGCAAGCACGATTGGACACGAGGATGCGCAAAGTGCTCTCGACACAACTTTCGTCGTCAACGATTTTTCGCGTATCAGCTTGGAAATTGCCAGCGCGTCGTCCACTGAGCCGCCTGGGGAGTTGAGCGCGACGGTTCTTACATACTCGCCGCGAACTTCGATCTCTCTGGCAAAGCGCAAAGACGCGCCTGGATCGAAGGTACCTTCGACAAGCAGGACGCCGCCGGGGCCAAGTTCCAATGTCATCGGCTTGTTCAGCACTTCGGCCGGGCTCGATGGGCTTTGCTCAGCATTGCTCAGATCCCCCTTGGTTCCTGCAGGCGGCAGGAACGGGACCTGGTAGGCTGGGTCGGGGGTTGACAGCTTGGGGCTGGTTTCCATGTTGCGAACGTCGATAATGAGAAAAAATCGCCGTCACCGACAGCAATAGATAGAACACGCCTCGCATCGCGGTGCCATCGTCGAGGCGCTTCAAGGCCTTGATCGGTTCATCGATCCTCATGTAGGCGATCCTTGGGACGTATTCTCGGGTCGAGGTTTGTGATGTTGTTTGCCTCTTCCGTAGTTTTCTGCGCTTCAAGCTCGGCGGCAACCTCCATCAGATCCGAGCCGCTTTCCGCCAGCGCACGCTTCAATTCTATTGCCTGCACGAGTTCGGCTGCCGTGATGCGTTCGGCAAATGGCATCCTCTCTTCCTGTTTTCGGATCGCGCCGTGCACGACTGCAAGAATGAACACGAGTACGCCGGGCAGGAGATCGATGGAGATGGCGCCAGCCCATGCTGGAATAAAGTCCGAAGCGTAGCGCAAAACTGCTTCGGCGGACGATAGTGGAACGAACCTTCGCTCCTTTACCGGTGCGCGCGCAAGGATCTCGTCAGCGGCGTCGGACAGAACCTTCGACTGGGCCGCTACTGAAGCGCGCACTGTCGCCATTACCCTGTCCTGGCGGTCAACTAGGTCGGCATCGCCACCGTCGGCGACAGGTGCAATAAAGCCGAGTGAAAGATCATCGGCCGCGCGACGGATCGAAGGGGCAATTGAAGTCTGTCCGAGCGAGGCTATGACCCCGGTGAGCGCCACGACTTCGGAGGAGAACTGATCGGCACGCGGTTCAATGGCGCCGGGCGCCGATACCAGCGTACGCATGGTCTCAAGCCGCTTTTGTCCTTGTTCGAACAACGTCGTTACCTGTTCGCGCGAGGCGTTGATGCCGTTCTCTAGATCTTTCATCTGCGCTGACATCTGCGACAGCAACTGAACGACGCTTCCTGAACCGGTCGTACCGGTCAGAGCGCCCGATTGCCGTTCCGACAGCGCCAGCTGAGCAAAGCGCTCGGAGGCGCGCTGGATATCGGGCAGAAGACTCTGGGCAGCAAGTGCGTTCTGGTGCGCCTGGTCGAGGTCGGCGGTATAGTCTTCGACCGTCTCGGCCAGGTGCTGCTCAAGTGCCGCAGAACCTGCTAGTGCAGCAGCATTTAGCCAGCTTGACATGGCCATGATCATGACCGCGCCGATGGCCATCACACCGAGCATGGCGGCGCGGCCCGTATGGGTCGTGATATGCGGAAAGAAGCGCGCCATATAGGACCAGAAAGCGTAGATGCCGACCGAGACGGAGGCCGAGTAGATAATCGCTGCGAAGAAGATCGTCGTTGGCGAACCGTCCAGGATGCTGCGCACGCCGAGATAAGTGTACACGCCGGAGGCAAGGGCTAGGACGGCAATGGCAAACCGCGTCATCGTTTCGACGGCAGCGACCCCGTCGTACAATCACTGGGATGCGCCGGTCGCCATGGGCCAGTCTCCGTAGAAGGAAAGTATTCCTTAAAAGAGGATCAAGAAGCGGGCGGAATAAAGGCCGGTTTAACACCGCGTCCCGGACAGCCGTTCCAATTGATTGGGATGAACCAAAGCGCGCCGGTCGCGGATAAAGTTCAACGGCACCAAGCAGAAGCGCACGCACGTAAATCGCCTAGGAACTATCGCGTCCTCCGGCAGTTGGTGGTGTGCGAGAAGGAGAGCGCCGATGACCCCAGATATTCGAAACTCCACGTTCTATGTGTTGACCCAGGACGATCCCTCCGCGCCAACAGACGCGGTTCCGGTTGGCTTCGAAGAGGCCTATGAGGAAGCTCAAAGGCGCACCGAAAGCGGTTTGGCGGTTCATGTCCTTTATACTGAAGACGCAACTCAAATGCAGCTGACGCGGTTTACTGAGGCCGGAATCAGAACGAGCTTGGCTTCGCAAGGGTAAGGGGAACAGGCGGTTCTCGGCGATCGACAGGATTCACGTTCTGCCTGAGAAGTGATGAGGCCAGCAGTTTACCTTTCACCCGGTGTGAGCGCCGCTGTTGTCCTCGTTATTGCCTGGGCTTACCGGACGCTTTTTGCTTTAAGCGACACGTTGATGGTGTTCGTCCTGGAGAACTCTCAAGATCGCGACAGCATAGCTATGCAGGCCTAACTTCATGAGCATTCAGACCTCCAAGGCGAAACGAGTATGTCGGTATCGAGAAGCTGGACAAACACGCGCTGCGAGCGCTTGATCACGGTGTTGGAAAGACAAGCCGGGCGGTCTGGCGAAGAGGGAGATCGAGCGCCATCGCGCGGCCTCGGGCGTCGACTTGAGGTCCGAGCGATAAGCGGTCGCAGGCCGCGTCAAGCCGACCGCTATGGAGATAGAGAACATCCGGATTTTTCCGCCCTCTCCTTTGGCCCACGCAATGGCAGTCGAGCTCGCTACCCACCCCTCCCGCGACGGTCGGTCCGCCAGCGCTCGCCAAGATATCGACAGACGACGATACAAACTTCAAAAATGTACGAGAATGGAATCGTCGCAGTTTGCGTCTTCAAGGCAAAGTCGCACTGCCGAAGCGTAAAATCTGGTCGCGTAGGGATCGCTCAGCGACGCGACGGGCGGCCTCTCGATATTCGAACCAGACAAGTTTGCGCTCGCCCTTCTCCGGAAAGTTCCCGCGCAGGCCAGCAACTTTCATCGCAAAAACGCGGACCGTGCAAGAAACTTTCAGCCCACTGTCTAACTTCTTCCTGTAGACGTAGTGGCCAATTGGAGCCCTCTCACAGCTCCCTTTTACACCGGCCTCTTCGAACGCCTCCCTTGCCGCGACCTCATGAGCACGTTTTCCTTTCATGGGCCACCCCTTTGGGATGACCCAGCGACCGGTATCCCGGCTGGTGATGAGAAGTATTTCGAACGGATGCCCTGTGCGGACACGGTAGCACAAGGCCGCATACTGCAACCTCGGCGGACGACGAAGCATCAACTGCACGTCGGCAAGGACCCTGTGCAGCAATTGCATGGAACGTTTTCTCCCTCGGCGCGAAAAGAGGTTGAAGAGGACGTCAAATGAACGGTGGAGCCTGTCGTTTGGTTCCTCCGAATTGCTGGACGGGAACCCGAAACCAATCGACGAGTTTACCGATAATCGCCACATGAGGATTTACCAATGACCGATCGTCTGATGATGCAAGACCCCCGAACACAGTACCCCTCGCCGCCGTTTGACCCTCAACCACAATCCATGCCCGGTATTGTTGGTAGGATGCATCCAAAGCCCGATCACGGCGAGAAAACCTACAAAGGGGCAGGTCGGCTGAAAGGGCGCAAAGCCCTTATCACCGGAGGCGATTCTGGCATTGGACGAGCCGCAGCGATTGCGTTTGCACGGGAGGGTGCCGACGTCGCCATATCGTTCCTGCCGGAGGAAGAACCGGACGCGAAAGAGGTTATCGAGTTGATCGAGGCCGAGGGCCGCAAGGCGCTCGCCTTGCCGGGTGATGTGAAGGATGAACACTGGTGCCGCGCGTTGGTGTCGCGGGCACTGTCCGAGCTTGGTGGCATAGATATCCTGGTGATCAACGCGGCCCGACAACAGTTTCGCAAGAACGTCTCGCTTGTAACGTCCGAGGACTTTGACGCCACGCTGAAGACCAACCTCTACGCCTTGCACTGGATTGCTCAGGCCGCCGAGCCGCACTTGCCCCCAGGCGCGTCCGTCATCACAACCGCGTCCATCCAGGCATATCAGCCATCGCCAATTCTCCTCGACTACGCCACGACCAAAGCTGGGATCGTCGCCTACACCAAGGCACTCGCAAAACAACTCATCGAGAAGGGTGTCCGGGCCAACGTCGTGGCACCGGGTCCGTTCTGGACGGTCTTGCAGCCAAGCGGCGGCCAGCCTGACGAGAAAGTGAAGAACTTCGGGAAGGACAGCGATTTCGGTCGGCCCGGCCAGCCGGTTGAGCTGGCCCCAATTTACGTCTTCCTCGCCTCGCAGGAGGCAAGTTTCGTCAATGGTGAAGTTTACGGTGCGACCGGCGGAAAAGGCGTTGATTGATGCCGTATGATTTCGGCGCGGCCGTTGCCCTACCAAAATCAGGGCCGAACCGCCGAGCGACGTTCGCGGTTAGAACTTCGTCAACGCTGGGCAGAAGCGCAAGCCGAGCGAAGCGAACCGGAGACAAGGAAGGCACGTCGAGAGGAAAAACTGGAGGAGCAGGATGGAAAGGCAAAGGGCAAGGAAAAAGTGCAGGCGCGCAATCCGATACTCCTCGATGGGAGATCGTCCTACGAGCGCGCGGTCGCAACGCATGTTGGAGTAGTCTTTTTAACCGGGTCTGACGGCGAACTAGCGGATATCAGAACGG
Organism: Ensifer sp. YR511; assembly: GCF_900103045.1. NCBI lineage: Bacteria > Pseudomonadati > Pseudomonadota > Alphaproteobacteria > Hyphomicrobiales > Rhizobiaceae > Ensifer > Ensifer sp. YR511. Next base: position 58,410 of record NZ_FNGR01000031.1, on the reverse strand, counting down.
TCCGTAATCTCTATTTCCCTCCATGGGTGCGATGAACTTGTCTGGGCTACCTGGCCGCGGGGTTCACTCGATGAACTGGTAAGGACGTGGCCCGAAAAAACGTCGCCGACCTCTGAACTCAAGCGGGGCTGATGGTTTCCGACATTGGAAGATTTGCGGCAGGCGCGTCGCGGGGGCAGATTGAAACGAGAAGCCGGGAGGCGTAGAGGTGAGGAGAGACAATGCGTTAAATGATCAGCAACGGGCGCTGGAACAGTTTCTGCGGCTTCCGCCGCTGGAACCGTGCGAGCTTGCCGGCCTCTGGCAAGGTCGGGGAGTTCCAACTGGTCATCCCTTCGATGGCGTCTTGGAGAACCTCGGCTGGTTCGGCAAACGGTTCAATCCGGATCTGCGGGCCGATGCCCTTCTTTTTCACGTCGGTGGGCGAAAACTGCGAGCCATCGATCCGAAGTGGGTTCCGCTTCCCCTCGCACTTCGCTTTCATGCGTTTGGAAGAACGGCCCTTGCCGCCGTGCTTTTTGCCCGTCTTCAACGGTGCCTTCAGGCAAAGGGTCCCGTCGCCTCGATCAAAACGGTTGTCTTTGAAGGCGTCGCAAGCGCGGCCATGATCTATGACGACCAGCCGATCGTCGACCATTTTCGACGGATCAATGACGACAGCTTGATGGGACTGATGGCCATGCGAGATGACGATCGGTTTTATGTCTTTGAACTTGAGAGGGTCATCGATCCCACCGCGCTGGTGCAGAACCTGCCCGTGGGCTGACGAGAGCCAGCCGTGCCGTCGGCAAGGTCTAAGGGTCGCGGATGGTTCATTTCCGGGGACGACGCTCCGCTGCGACCGACTTTTTCAAGGCGTCCATGATGTTGACGACGTTGCTGGGTGGCGATGGTGTGGTTGACGATTTGGACTTGGCCCTGGGCGGTTTCTTTATCGCCTTCTTCTTGGCAGCGATGATGTCGACCAGGCGTTCCTGCACGGGGTCCTCCACCATGCTGGGGCTCCAATCCTTCGTCAGCTTCTTTATCAATCGCTGCACAAGCGGCATCATCTCGGGGTCCGCCTTGGCGTCGCTCGCGGTGGTGAAGTACGTTTCTTCGCCACGAACTTCGTCGCCGTAGCGCAATGTCCAGAGCACGATCCCCTTGCCACGCGGCTCGAGCATGACGGCTCGTTCCCGACGCGATATGACCAGTCGTGAAATACCGACCATTTTCTGGGCTTCCATCGCATCTCGGATAACAGAAAAGGCCTCCTGGCCGACCGGTTCGCTCGGAGAAAGGTAGTAAGGCGTATCGAGCCATATCCACTCGAGGCTGTCGCGCGGGGTGAACGTCGAGATATCAATGGTCCTGGTGCTTTCGAGTGCGACGGTCTCAAGCTCCTCGTCCTCGATCACGACGTACTCCTTTTCCCCGCGCTGGTAACCCATGACCTCATCGTCTTCCTTGACCTCTTCCCCGGTTACCGCATCGACGAAGTGACTGACGACACGGTTCTCGGTCTCGCGATTAAGCGTGTGGAAGCGAACCTTTTCGCTATCGGACGTGGCCGGCATCATCTCAACCGGGCACGTCACCAGCGAGAGTTTCAAATAGCCTTTCCAGTACGGGCGGACAGCCATGGCTCAATCTCCCGTCAGCCGGTGCGACGCGACGTTGCCGCCTGTTTCGACTTGGGAGACGAGCTCGACTCCTTTTGCCGACGAGCGCCCTTGTTTGCGTTGGCCGCTTGACGCTTGGACTTCGACTTGCTCGCATTGATGCCTGCGCTCTCGCGGAGCGCCTTGAGCAGATCGCCGGGCTTGGATGCTACGGGCAACTTTTTCTTCGGCAGTGCACGCCCCTCGATTTTGGCTTTGACCAGCTCGGCAACAGCCGCCTCGTACCGATCGTCAAAGTCGCCGGGGTCAAAACTGCCTTTCTTTGTGCGGATAATGTGCTCTGCAAGTTCCAGCATCTCGCCCTCGATCTTGAGGTCGGGAAGCCCCTGGAACGCCTCTTTCGAAGATCGCACTTCATAGTCAAAGTTGAGGGTTGCCGCCACCAGCCCCTTGCCGTGTGCGCGGACAAGTACGGTTCGTAGCCGGCGAAAAAGCACGGTCTTGGCGATCGCGGCGACCTTGGCCTTAGCCATCCCATCACGGAGCAGTCCGAAAGCCTCCCCGCCCATCTTGTCGGGTGCAAGATAGTAGGGTTTGTCGAAATAGGTTGTGTCGATCTGCGAGCAGGGAATGAAGGCCTCGATCTTCAGGGTCTTGTCGCTTTCCGGAACCACCGCTGCGACTTCTTCAGGTTCCAGGACGACGTATCGTCCACCCTCGATTTCATAGCCTTTTACCTGATCGTCGGCCTGAACGGGCTCTCCCGACTCGCTGTCAACGAACTCGCGCTTTACCCGGTTGCCTGTTTTTCGATTGAGCCTATGGAAGCTGATGCGTTCGGACGAGGACGCGGCGGTGTAAAGTGCCACTGGACAGGTGACCTCTCCGAACTTGATGTAGCCTTTCCAGTTCGCTCGCGGGGCAACCATGGCTCCATTCCTTTCGACACCCGGGAGGACGCAACCTGTCGGTATGCAAATCGTTCCAAGTTCAATTTCGTCAAACTCTACGAAACGTCTAAGCGCTTTTGTCAGGTGCCGTTGTTGGGCCTGAGTTGGGCGCCGGGACGAGAGAGCCTGCCAATCATCAGGAACGTGCGAAGGCCAGTTTACGGTTCAGGTGATCTGAACGCATCATGGCCGCCGTGGTTCGAACTAGCGCATGCTCTCGAGACGTTGACGTTCCTTCTCGACTTCGTCGGCGGTGTAGGGATCGAGCGTCTCGTCAAAGCGTGTCCAGCCCTGTTCCGTGTAGGCGGCGCGGCGTTGGACAGGATCCACCCAGCTACCGCGGCGTAGGATCGCTTCGGCATCCGCCTGGAGCGCGTCGTCGACCCGTGCCGTGACGACCGCGCCACCGCGCCGTACGCCTTCCGCATAGACATGGGCATGTTCCTCCGGAACGCCCGAATCCGTCATCGCTCCGATAATCCCGCCGGCGGCACCACCTGCTACCGCGCCGGCGGCAGCACCCGCCGCGGTCGCGGCAAGCCAACCGGCTGCGACCACCGGACCGACACCCGGGATGGCCATGAGCCCGAGGCCAGTCAACAGGCCGCCAATGCCACCGACCGCAGCGCCGACACCGGCGCCCGTCCCAGCGCCTTCAGCCGCGTTGCTTTCGTTTGCAGTGCCGTACCGATCGCCAACATTGTTGGAAACGATGCTGATGTCGTCCGACGGCACGCCGCGATCTTCAAGGGCTGACACTGCTGCTTGGGCGTCCGAATAGTCGTCAAAAAGTCCACTAACGGTTTTCATGGGGATTTCCTCGTTCTGGGGTTAGTTGGCAACAATGTTGCCCTGGTAGTCGAGCGCGACCTGCATGGATTTGCCGTCCTTCGAGGCAGTTGCGCGCCAGACGCCCTTGTCGTCGAGCTTTAGACCGGTCACATCGGTGTAGCCGGCGTCAGTAAGGCGATCCTTGGCCTGTTCTTCAGTGAAACTGTTGGCGCCGGCGACGGGCGCTGTTGGATTGGTGGTGTCTGGTGTTGCAACGGCAGGCGTATCACCATCTGCTGTAGCGGGAGGTGTGGCGGTCTGCGCGAGCGCGCCCAAACTCGATGCGCCGAGGAAGACCGCGGCGAGCAGTACATTCTTCATGATGTTCGGTTCCTTGTTCTCAGCCCGTTAAAGGCAATGTTCAAACTCGGCGGAACGCTTTTGGTTCCTAAGCATTTGGTCTTTTCCACGCCCGACCGGAGCACTCGAACCATGAGCGGAGGCTAGTCCGCAATTCTTTGCGCTTACGCAAGTTGCATTTGCCGAAGTCGGGTGGGAGCTGCTTTTAGCATCAAGAAGTCAACGCCGGACGTTCTCTGCTTTGTAGGAAATGTGATTGCTGCGGATAGTCGACGTGCCATCGTGAGCCGAGCCTCACTGGCACGCCCGATGTCTGGCGCCGCAAATCTCGTTTAGCGTTGGCCCTCGAACGCCGTCCGCCGAGACCCATCGGTTAGAAGGTGCCATGCTTATTTTCTGGCGCTTTTGCCTCTTTGCATCAGAAGCTGCATTTCTTCAAATCGGCGTCGGCGTTCGCCATCTTCCTGGTCGGAAGAGTAGCAAGTCCGGGAGACGCAGAAGCGTAGGAGTTTTGTGATCGGATTTGGCTGATCGAATTCGCAGTCGAACGTATCTGACATTTCGGCCTTCTTCGTATCCGATCTCTCAGAATATTTGAAGCGGACGCCAGGGGGCTTAAGCTCAGGGAACGATTGCACGACCCCGACATTCAGCGTGTCGGTCATGAAAAAATTCCTTGCGACCGACGTGCAGGCCGATTCAAGTTCGGCACTTTGGGCAAAGGCTGGGCCAGCGATAAGAACTGCGGTGACAGGAAGCCATTTCATTTTCCTCTCCATTCGCACCTGGTCCACACGAAAAGGTTGTTGCGTGAACCCGAAAAGACCGGGAAAAGTTCCAATCCATGAGCAAAATGCGGACAACCGATAGAAACCCACGCCTGGTCCAAGAAAATCTCCTACCACCACGACCTCATCGAGGTTTCAAGGAGCGAATGGAGGGACGCCGAGCTTAGTTCAAGGTGGGCCGCCAGTCGATGTCGTCATGCTGGACAAGAACCTTCAGGGGATAGCGGGCTTCCGGTAGCAGACGCCTGCAAGGAGAAATCGATAGCGTTTCTTATCTTGAGGTTCGGGAGCGCCCAAACTGCCCCAATTCTCTCCAAGCCGTTTTCGAGCTAGGCCCTCATCGAAGGGGGTTGAGGCCCTTCTTGAGCAAAGCAAAAGGAACGGCATCTTCCTCACATGGATCGGACAGTAGAGCCCTAAGCTCGCAGCACCGCAGCGTCCGTCGGAGGACGCTGCGGTGCTGTGCAGGGGCTGAGAGAGTCCCTGCGCAGGGCGGGGTTGTTCCACGAGATCGATCGCAGTCGCCCAGCGTCTTCATTGGGGCCTTCGGATCGAACAAACGCCCAGCCGAGTGGCCGTATGAGGCAGGGAACAAGATTGCGATCCGCTGGTTGGAGCGCAACGAAGGGCCCGCGTCAGAGAACCAGGAGGTTTATGATGATCGAAAACCCGGAGAACCGTAGACAACAACAACAGCAACCTATTTCGCCCTCACAAGAAGGCGGCCCTTATTCTGGGGGGGGCGAGAGCGATGCAGGTCGGCCCCGCGTCGACCAGAACGTCGCGAGTGACGATCTTTCGGGCCAGGCAAAAGCGGCAGCAGCCAAAGTCGTGGATGACGAAAAGGGGGCATTGGCGCGCCAATTGCGTGGTCTTGCTGGCGCCATGGAGAAGGTGGGATCTGAACTTCGCGATTCCGATCAACCGGGGCTTGGCCGCTACACCCAGGACCTTGGAAATTCGATCGGACGGCTGGCCCGCGAATGCGAAGACCGGGATCTCGGTGAAATCGCGTCGATTGCAGAAAACTATGGGCGGAAGCAGCCCCTTGCCTTTCTTGGCATGGCAGCGATTGCGGGACTGGCAGCGAGCCGATTTCTGATCGCTTCGGCAAAGCGAACGGCCACCAAGACATCGAACTCCTCGTCATCCCCCCGCGCAGGCGACGATTGGTCATTTGAAAAGGACTTCCGCGATGCATAACCCCCGAGACGACCGCTCTTTACCCGACCTGATGACGGGACTGGTGACCGATATAGCCGGACTGTTTCGCAAGGAGATCGACCTCGCCAAGGCCGAGGCAAGCGAGAATATTGACCGGGCGATCGGCAGCATCGAGACGCTCATGGTTGGCCTTATCTTTGCTATTGCCGCGATCGGCGTGCTTCTGAGCGCTGTGGTCGAGGGTCTGGGCGCCTTTTTGATGCAGCAGGGAATGCAAGAGGCAAATGCCCATGCGCTCTCAGCGGTCGCCGTTGGTCTTGTCGTCGGCGTCCTCGCGTGGGTTATGATTTCGCGCAGCCTTGCCAGGCTCGGAAACCGCAGCATTCGGTTTGAAAAAACGACGGCGTCGCTCCAGCGCGACCTCGACGTGGCCAAGGAGACAGTGAAATGAACGTCGACATGCATTCGTCCGCCGACCTTCAACGGGAGATCGAGACCGACCGTCAAAGGATTGAAGAAAAACTGCATGCCATTCAAGAGCGAATGTCGCCTGGCGAATTAATGGATGAATTCATCGCCTATGCCAGAAGGAGTGGAGGTGCCGACTTCCTCAACAATCTGGGTGGGGCAATGAAGGCGAACCCGATCCCGGTCGCATTGACAGGGATCGGTCTTGCATGGCTCCTTGCCGATCCCGCCTCGCGAGCGCCTCAAGCGTCGGGCGTTGAGAAGGGAGTGGATGATTACCCGCTTGCGAGAGTAAAGGGCAACTTGCGACGGGTCGGACCGATCGAGGCAAATTTTGGCGAGCGCTACAGCCATTTTGAGGATGAGGACGGCAGTCGTTTTCGCGCGAAGACCGATGCGGCCGGCCGAAGGGCCGGTCACTTCGTCGATCCAAGTGGAACCGTCTATCGCGGTTTCGCCGATACGTCGGGCCAGGCGATTGCGGAAATCCGGGATGAGGCAGGCAGTTTGTTCGATGAAACAACCGGCTGGGCATCAGCGACATGGCGTGAGGTGAAGGGGGCGGCCAGCGGTGTCTCCGGTGCCGTTTCAGATGCCGCCCGGTCAGCAGCCGACAGCATTCGGAGCGCCCATGAGAGTGCTCAGGATCACGGGGCGCAGCTGAATGCCGCCATGCTCAAGACATTTCGAGATAAGCCTCTGGTTGGCGGAGCGCTGGCCTTTGCGATCGGTGCGGCCATCGGAGCGGCACTCCCCGCAACGGACTTTGAGGATGAGACCGCTGGCGAGGTTTCGGATCGCGTTCGCGGCCAGCTTCAAGCAACGGCTGGTGCAGCTGCCGAGGGCGCGATCGAGGGTGCCAAGAGCGCCTTGGGAGAGGCCAACAAGCCTGAAAACGAAAACCCTTCTGGCTGACGGCCGGAAATTGTCACTGACCGCAACCTTGCGGACGCCCGCTGTTTGCTAGGGGCAGAGGCGATTCCCGCGCGCGCTGAGGATTTGCGATCTTGGCGTTCAGGAGAATGCCGATCGCGTCGCGAAGTCTTCTCTGCTTTTGGGAGTGGCGGCAGCCGTCCTTCGGTTCCTGCGGCAATGCGGCGCGCCTCGCTCGATCGAGCGAAACGCCGTCATGCGATGGGCAAATTCGATAATGCGCACGAATTTGTCCGCTCTTGTGCCGAGCGCACAATCGCAGATTGCATCCTTACCGCTCAGGCCGTAAGCGGCAACGAGCATCGGAACCTCCCTGTCGAGAGCGGTGCGTAGCTTCACCGTTCAACACGTACCAATCCCGAGAAGTTAAAATCGGCGCGGGAACGCTTTCTGGAACTTTGCGGGGAGGCTCGGGTTAAGCGATCAACTCTTCTGGAAAGGACAATAAAACGCCACGCCTCCGATCTCAAAGACGAAGATTGCTCCAAAGGCTGCCCTTAATCGCGATTGCTCTGCCTGGCTGCCAGGGCACTCAATCCGCGTTGAGCCCTGCGGGTTCGGAAGCAGAGGCGACGTTCACCCTGTTTGTCGTCATGTCCATCGGCGCAGCCGCGATCTGGTTCGCCGTGGTCGCCGTCGTCTGCTTTGCCGTGCGCAGTCAAAGACGAGTTTTCGCAGAGCCTGCCGCAAGCCGGCTCGTCCTGTGGGGCGGCGGCGTGTTCCCAACTGTGACGCTCTTTGCCCTTTTGACATATGCATTCTGGTTAATGCCGACGCTTAGACCTTCGCCGACTTTTCGCGATGCTACGGATTTTCGGGTCGAAGTCACCGGCAGGCAATATTGGTGGCAGGTGGTCTATGTCCATCGCAGCCTCACAATCGCAGTGGCAAACGAGATCCGCTTGCCGGTCGGTCGGCGAATAGAATTTTTACTGAAGAGCGATGACGTGATCCATTCCTTCTGGATACCCTCTCTCGGGGGCAAGATGGATATGATCCCGGGTCGCGAAAACCGCCTTTCGCTGATGGCGCAAAGAACGGGGGTATTTCGCGGCGCGTGCGCCGAATTTTGCGGGACGTCTCACGCATTCATGGCGCTCACCGCAGTGACCATGGAACCCGACGCGTTCGACGCATGGCTTGCCAGCCAGGCGAAAGCCTCGATAAACGTCGCGGGAGAGGGGCGCGCTCTCTTCTTGCGCCATGGCTGCGGCTCCTGTCATCGCGTTGCGGGCACGGAGGCCGCAGGCGCGGCTGGACCCGATCTTTCTCACCTAGGGTCTCGGCAGATGCTGGGAGCCGGGATCGTCGCCAACACCGAGGACAACATTGCTGGCTTCATCGCGAACCCGGGTGCGATCAAGCCTGGTGCAGCCATGCCCGCTTTCTCCATGCTGGCGCCGCAAGATATCCGTGCAATCGCCGCCTGGCTGAAAGGACTGAGATGACCGAGCCGGGCGCCCGCGCGAGTGAAGAGGAGCGCGCAGCGCAGAGCGAGCGGCTGCGCAAAGTATGGGAGAATCCGCACGGCTGGCGCTACTGGACGAGCGTCAACAACACGCAGGTTGGGCTGTGGTATGCGTCCACCGCCTTCATCTTTCTGCTCTTTGCCGGCGCGCTGGCATTGATTATGCGGGCGCAATTGGCCATGCCCGACAATGATCTGGTTTCGGCGGACTTCTACAATCAGCTATTCACGCTGCACGGGACCGTCATGATGTTCCTGTTTGCCGTGCCAATCTTCGAGGCAGTGGCGATTTTTCTGTTGCCGCCGATGATCGGGGCTCGAGAGTTGCCGTTTCCGCGACTGGGCGCGTTCGGGTTCTGGAGCTTTTTTCTCGGGGGCATCTTTGTGTGCGGCTCGATTTTCTTTGATGCAGCGCCTTCCTCCGGTTGGTTTATGTATCCGCCGTTGGCAACCGACGAAAAACTTTCCGGCATTGGCGCCGACATCTGGCTGCTAGGCCTCTCTTTCATCGAGGTGGCTTCGATTGCAGCGGCGGTGGAGCTCATCGTCGGGATCATGAAATGTCGCGCACCCGGCATGCGCATCAATCTGATGCCGCTCTTCGCCTGGTATCTGCTGATTGTCGCCGGCATGATCCTCTTTGCATTTCCGCCGCTGATTGCCGGCGATATCCTCTTTGAAATGCAGCGCATGTCCGACTGGCCCTTCTTCGATCCGGCACGCGGCGGCGATCCGCTGCTGTGGCAGCACCTTTTCTGGATCTTCGGCCATCCGGAGGTCTACATCATCTTCCTGCCGGCGATTGCCTTGATGGCGATGATCGTTCCGACCTTTTCGGGGCGTCCGATCGTGGGTTACTCCTGGATCGTGCTTGCCGCGGTCGGCACCGGCTTCCTGTCATTCGGCTTGTGGGTACACCACATGTTCGCGACAGGACTGCCCCAGATATCGCTTGCCTTCTTTTCGGCCGCTTCCGAGGCAGTGGCAATCCCAACGGCGGTTCAAGTCTTCGTCTTCATTGCCACCATGCTTGCTGGCCGCGTCATCCTTTCTACTCCAATGCTGTTCGGGGCAGGCGGCATCGCCATTTTCGTCATCGGCGGGCTAACCGGCGTCATGGTGGCAATTGCGCCCTTCGACTGGCAAGCGCACGACACTTACTTCGTGGTTGCCCACCTCCACTATGTCTTGATTGGAGGGATGCTGTTCCCGGTCGTTGCGGGGATCTACTACTATTACCCCCTTATCGATGCAAAACGCCTGTCCAATACGTTCGGACGCATTGCCTTCTGGCTGATGTTTGTCGGTTTCAACGTCACCTTCTTTCCAATGCATCTGACCGGCCTTTTCGGCATGCCGCGTCGGGTTTTTACCTATCCGGCCGACCTTGGGTGGAACCTCTTGAACCTTGTGTCGTCTGTCGGCGCCATCGTGTTTGCCTTCGGCGTTTTGATCGTGGTGTGGGATGTCCTGCGCCCTAAGCACCGGGAGCCTCGCGCCGAACAAAACCCGTGGAATGCCGGAACGCTTGAATGGGTCAGCGAGCCTGAGGAAAACTGGGGTGTGCGCTCCGTTCCCTTCGTTTCGAGCCGCTATCCACTTTGGGATCAACCGTCGCTTGCCCGCGAGATCAGCGAGGGGCGATGGTATCTTCCCGACGCCAAGGAAGGGCGTCGCGAAGGCCTGGTCACCTCCGTGCTCGATGCACGGCCGGAACAGGTCTTGCGCGTTGGCGGCACCTCAAAGGTCACCATCCTCTCGGCCTTCTCGCTCGGTGCCGTGTTCATCGCCTTGACGTTTAAGTGGTGGATCGCAGGGGCAATCGCCGCCTTCACCTGTTTCTGTGCGATCCTCTATTGGCTCTGGACGGGGACCGGGGAAATTCCCGAGAAGCCGCAGAAGGACGTCGGCGTTGGGCTCGCCTTGCCGCTTTACGCATCCGGTCCGTCCTCAGTCGGCTGGTGGGCCATGTTCATCACGATGGTGGGCGACAGCACCGCCTTTGCGAGCCTGATCTTCGGCTATTTTTTCTATTGGACGATACACGAAGACTTCACGGCGGGATCAGCTGGTCCCGGAATGATGTGGCCACTGGTTTCGGCAGCGCTCTTTGTCTTTGCGTGGCTCGCCACCTTAGCTGCAAGACATTTCAACGCCCTCGCGCGTACGGCGTTCGCGCGTGCCGCTTTGATCGTGGCGCTCGCCCTGACGGTCGTCGCATCCGCGGCTGGCATCGCGGGGCCCTGGTTGCACGCCATGAACCCGACCGCCCATGTTTACCCGGCCATCGTCTGGGTGCTGGTTTGCTGGACAGTCGCTCATGCTTGTGTCGGCGCTGTCATGCTTGCTTATTGTCTTGCGCGAAGCCTTGCCGGGCGCCTTACCACGACATGGACCTGCGCAACGTGGCCCTCTACTGGCATTTCCTGGCAATTACGGCGCTCATCACCTTCTTCGTGATCGGTCTTTTCCCGGAGGCACTTTAATGCGTCTGCTGCCAAGGGAAATCGAAACGTTCTGGACGCTGTTCACGGGGCCGGCCATCTGGGCCGGGCACTTCCTGATATGCTACGCCAGCGCGGCGATTTTCTGTGCCAAACCAGCGTTGTTCGCGATGGAGTTCAAATCCTTGCGCCTAGGCATCGCCGTCATCACGGTTTTTGCGCTGGCAGCCATTGGGCTTTCGGCGTTCCTTGCGTGGCGCCAGTGGGGCTTCGGCGCGCACGATCCTCCGCATAACGATCCGACGCGCCACGATCGCCTTCTGTTTCAGGGGTTTGCAACCTTGCTGCTTGCCGGCTTGAGTTTCGTCGCCGTCCTGATGACGGCACTGCCGACGATCTTTGTTTCGGAGTGCTTGCGATGAGGGTGCTCGGGCTTGCGAATGGTTGCCTCCTTTTGGCCGTTATCTGGCTTGGCCCGCTTTTGAGTGCGTGGCGCGGCTCGGTTACCGCCCACATGCTCGCGCATATGGGGGTCGTAGCAGTCGCAGCACCTCTGATCGCTATAGGTGTTGCTCCCCGTCTCGCCAGCTGTCGCCGGCCCGTGCTCACCGGGTTGCCGATCGTCGCCTCGCTCGTCGAACTCCTGGTGGTCTGGGGTTGGCATGCACCGGCTGCACGTCGGTTGGCGGAGAGTTCGCTTTGGGGCACCGCCCTTGAGCAGGCCTGCTTTCTAGCCGCCGGGTTGTTCCTATGGTCCACGTGTCTTGCGGCCGGGAGCACGAACAGGTCTTCAAGCAATGCGGCAGGCGCCTTCGGTTTGCTGCTGACGACCGTTCATATGACGCTCCTCGGCGCCCTCTTGGCGCTCAGCCCACGCACGCTCTATCAATTTGGCGATGTTACCTGTTTCGGCACGACCTTGACGGCGGCTCAGGATCAGCAACTCGGCGCCGTTGTCATGCTGATGGTTGGCGCCGCAGCCTATCTCGCAGGTGGGGTCGCCTTGCTTTCCGGTCTGCTTGCAGAGCCAAACCGGAGGGTCGCCTGATGCATGTTCGATGGAAGCACCTGGCCGTCGGGCTCGCCATCCTGCCGATCGTCGTCCTTTTTGCCACCTGGATCGGCTTCTTCAACGTCGGTGCGTCTTCCGGCCATTGGAGGATAACCGAGTGGTTTTTGCATTTTGCCATGCGTTCGGCCGTTCGCACCTATGCGCTCGCCGTTGATGCCCCGGAGAGGCTACCTGATAACGGCATCCCACCGGCAGCCGGTCACTTTGCCCGCGGCTGTGCTACCTGCCACGGTGCGCCGGGCGAACCGCGGTCCCCCGCAGCACTTGCGATGTTGCCGCAACCGCCGGATCTTTCCGCTGTAGTCGAGCAATGGGAGGACGCAGAACTGTTTCGCATCGTGAAGCACGGGGTTCGCTTCACCGGCATGCCGGCGTGGCCGACCCAGGCGCGCGACGACGAAATCTGGAGCATGGTTGCGTTCCTGCGAAAGCTTCCGGCTATGGATGCGGCCACCTATCGTTTGCTCGCCTATCGCGAGAGGCCACAGCCACCCATGCATGCGTTCCGATTTGAAGATGCATTAGCAGAATGTACCCGCTGCCATGGGACCGATGGGATGGGCTTTAGCCCGCTCACGCCTGTTCTTGCAGGACAGAAGGAGGCCTATCTGCTCGAAAGCCTCAACGCCTATCTCGAGGGAGGTAGACCAAGCGGCATGATGCAACTTCCCGTGCAGTCGGTGGATCCGGGGCATCTTCGCGCTCTTGCCAGCCATTTCGCAGCTTTGAAGCGCAATGCGGTCGTGCAACCACTAAAAGACGATCGGGTGGGGCAGGGCGAGCAGATTGCGCAGCACGGCCGTCCCGCCCAAAAAGTTCCGGCATGCTTGGGCTGCCACCAAAATTCGCAACGTAACCCCTCCTACCCAAGGCTTGACGGTCAGCCCGAGGCATTTCTCGCGGCACAACTGAAGCTCTTTCGCGAAGGCTCGCGATCGGGAACTCCGTTCAGCCATTTGATGGAGAGTGCGGCAGAATACCTGTCTGACGCAGATATCGAGAATGTTTCGGCATATTTTTCGAGTTTGCCTCGTGAGGATTGAAACACCTTCGTGCCGAAATCGTTTGGCTCGGTCATTGAGGAGCCGGTCATGAAAAAGCTGCTGATCACCGTTCTTGTTGTCGCTGCGCTTGTGGTTGCCGCGGGTGGGGGCTTAGTTGCGCTGTCCCGGCATGAAGCCACGGTGCCGATCGAGCAGACCTATGGACCGGATCCGGTTCTCGTTGAACCGAAAGCGGAGTGGTTGCCTTCCGTGAACGTCGCCGAGGCCACGCCCTGGCCCAATGGGCAAATGCCCGTCGCGGCGCAAGGGCTTGAAGTCAAGGAATACGCCGGCGATCTGGAGCATCCACGCTGGCTCCATGTGCTGCCCAATGGCGATGTTCTGGTGGCCGAAAGCAATGCGCCGCCGAAGCCCGACGCGGGCTTTTCGATCCGGGCCTTCTTCATGGGCCTCTTCCAGGCTAGAGCCGGTGCCGAGACGAAGAGCGCCAACCGCATATCGCTTCTGCGTGATTCAGATGGTGACGGCGTGGCGGAAACCAAGACACCGTTCATCACTGGGCTCTACTCCCCCTTTGGAATGTCATTGCTCGACAGCACACTCTATGTCGCCAATGCCGACGCCATCGTGGCCTTTCCCTATCAGGAAGGTGCAACGCAAATCACCGGGGCGCCTGACAAGATCGTCGACCTGCCTTCAGGTCGCAACCATCACTGGACAAAGGATGTCATCGCCAGCCGCGACGGAACAAAGCTCTATGCAACCGTGGGCTCCAATTCCAACGTAGCCGAGAATGGCATGGATGAGGAGAAAGGACGAGCCGCGGTCCACGAGATCGACCTCGCCAGCCGACAGACGCGGCTGTTCGCATCCGGTCTTCGCAACCCCAATGGGTTGTCCTGGCAGCCTGATTCAGGCCAGCTCTGGGTCGTCGTCAATGAGCGCGATGAGATCGGCCCTGACCTCGTGCCCGACTATATGACGTCCGTACAAGATGGTGCCTTCTACGGCTGGCCCTATAGCTGGTATGGCCAACATGTTGATGATCGCGTCGAACCCCAGAACCAGGAGCTTGTGGCCGTCGCTATCAAGCCTGACTACGCGCTCGGGCCTCACACGGCGTCACTCGGCCTGACTTTCAACACCGGCGATCTGTTCGGGCCGGAGATGAAAAGCGGTGCCTTTGTCGGTCAACACGGCTCATGGAACCGCATCCCGCGCAGCGGCTACAAGGTCATTTTCGTGCCTTTTGCCGCCGGCCGGCCGTCCGGCCCGCCGCGCGATATCCTCACGGGTTTCCTAAGCGCCGAAGGTAAGGCTTTGGGTCGGCCGGTGGGCGTTGCGATTGCTCGCGACGGCGCGTTGCTGGTCGCCGATGATGTCGGAAACAAGGTGTGGCGCGTAGCACCCCACGCCAATTGAGTGTCGGGATCACCGCAGCGTTCGGCTGACCTTGCCCCTGGGCTGGAGGAATGCGGCGTTGCACGGTGGTCACCGCTTTTCCAGTGCACCATGGCCCGATAGCCGTAAATGTCACCGTCACGCTCCTGTCACGCGACAAGGCGGTCAGGGCCCGATAAGTTGCGCGCTCATGTCAAGCCTCGAATTGTCGCTGGCAGCGCGCTTTGTTTCATCAGCGCAGCGGCGTCACGTACGGAGTGGGATCTCATGCGCCGCTATCTATTTAATATCCATACAGCAGGCGTCGTTAGCCGCGACGAAGTCGGTCGAAAGTATTCATCGGATGGGGCTGCCGTCGCTTACGGTCAACGGGTCGTAGATGAGCTGACCAAGGATGAGGAATATTACGACGCCATAATAGATGTGGTCACGGCATCTGGACGGTTGGTTGCGCGACTTATATCGCGCAACGCTCCGCCCATGCGTCCCGTGAGCCAGCCGACGCGCCAAGTTTCATTGCATTGAGCATTATCTCAGTGAGAATCTCTCCCGATCGCTAAGGGACAAGATGGAGTTTTCGCAGCATCTCCGGGGAGATCATCGATATTGCTCGTTCACCGGTGTGTCAAAGAATGTGGGCTGTGCGCGGCGGCGGTACCTAACCTGGCGACCCCGCCCGAGGAGCGATGCTCGCAGTCCGCTTGGTTCCCGTCGCGACCTGTTGGATGTAACTCTCAGGATATCGCGGCCAATTTACAAACAAGCGACACGGAAGAATGGTTGTCGGGGCTGTCGACTGCTCATCCAAACGTGGGTTGTTCACGACCCTCCTGGAATCAGGAGCAGCTTGCCAGTTGTCTTGCGGCTGGCCATGTCCTTATGTGCCTGCGCAGCATCCTTGAGAGGGTAGCTTCCCCCTGCAGTGACCTTCAACGACCCGTCCGCGATCCAATCGAAAAGCCGGCCGGCGCGCTCGCGAAAGAGTTCGGGTGAGTGGATATGGTCGAAGAAGACGCCATAGCCGATCTTGACGCTTTTCGGCAGGCTCATGATGTCGAGCGGGCCCGGCCCACCCAGCACCGGGCCATACCAACAGAGCGTTCCTGACCGCCGCAGTACTTCGAGAGACGCTTTGAATGTCTTGGGACCGGAGCCATCATAAACCACGTCCACTCCCCGACCACCGGTGAAGTGGAGCACCTCGTTGACAAACTCTCCTTCTGTATCGACGATCACGTGCTCGGCGCCGGAATTTTGCGCGATGGCGACCTTGTCTTTCGATGACACGCGCCCGATGACGCGCCCGCCTCGGAGCTTTATGATCTGCGTCAGGAGCAGTCCTACGCCGCCCGCTGCAGCATGAACGAGCGCGATGTCCCCAGGTTGGACGGCATAGAAATCGGTGGCAAAGTGGCTGGCGGTCAGGCCCTGCATCATGATTGATGCGGCCGTTCGGTCATCAATGAAGTCGGGGACCTTGACGAGCGACGTTGCCGGGATCGACAGGCGCTCGGAGTAGCTTCCGGGGGCATAGACCCAGGCGACGTGATCGCCCACGTCAAGATCCGTAACGCCGTCGCCAACAGTGAGCACGCGGCCGGCGCCCTCGACGCCAAGCACTTTCGGGTTCGGGGTTTCCGTCCACGCCATGCCCTGCCGAACGCCGATATCCATGAAATTCACACCTGCCACGCGGACCTCAACGATAACGTGTCCGGGCGTTGCCACAGGCTCTGGGCGCTCGACGAATTCCATAACGTCGCTATCGCCCACGCCGTTCATGACCACAGCTTTCATAGTCAGTTCCTTTCTTGACTGATTGTTCCAGAATTGTGCAAATTTTTTTGGGGTGCTACCGGATTGCACGGATTGCCAGTTCTCCGAGGGATTCCAATTCCGAGCGAGGGCTACCTCCACGGGCCGCGATACGAATGCCAGCGATGCTGGTAATGAGGAAAGAGGCAACAGCCTCTGCCGACAGCGATTTTTCGACATCGTTTTCGGTTTGGGCTTGCTTGATGCATTCCACTGCCGCTTTCCTCAAGCGATTGTCGGCAGCATGATGGAGCGCGTTAAGTTCCGGCCGGCTCTGGCCAAATTCACAAATCGAATTGACGCCGAGGCAGGCGCAATGGGCGCGCTCCACCACTCGTTCTATCATTGCCGCGATCCCGTCGACGGCCCGTCGCTGGCTGCGCAACATCGTCACGTGGGCTTCAGTTTCTTCGAATGCATAACGTTCCACTGCTAATCGGTAGAGCGCCCATTTGTCTCCAAAGGTGTCGTAGAGGCTTTGTCGTCCGATCTTCATCGCGCGCACCAGCATCTCAGTCGATGTGCCCTCGAAGCCGTGTTCGCGAAACACGTCGATTGCGGCACCCACCGCCTTGTCTTTGTCGAATTCCTTTTTTCGCGCCATCGCCGTGAAATAGCTATTCTGGAACGATCTGTCAAGAAATGACATTGTGATCTGTAGTCTATGCGGCAACGCACAGGCGATCTTGATTTCGAGGAGTCGAGCGCGTCGCGGGACAACGTCATCGATATCGCTCGACGGCGAGGCCCCTAGTAGGTGAGGGGCGGGCCTTTCTCGTTGGCGATCGGCGGAATGCCACGGCCAAGATACCTCGCCTTTCCCCGCCTTTGGCTATGATCCTTTGGCTTGGGGGGCAAATTTTCTGAGCGAGGTCTAGGTCACCTCTTATCGCCGTCGCATCGACCAGATCTTGCGTGAAGGGCAGCCTGCCGCCTGGCAGCGCCAGCCCTCACGGACATGCGCCAGAAGATCGACCGTTATGGTCCCCTCGCGCGGCTCGGCGCCGAATTCGTTCATCAACCCGATTGCCGCAAACCAGAGAGCGTTGACTGCCGCGTGCCATCTTTGGCGTAGTGCCCGCCGGCGACGCTTCAGCCAGAGAGACTTCAAAATCCTTGGTTGCTGCTGATGGTGATACCGGTCGCGGTCGGCCAGATGTCGACCGAAAGGCTGCTGACGAGCGGACCCAGCTCCAATCAGCCGGCAACGTCTTCTGCCGACTAAAGTTCAATCCCTTCACGGTCACCGACGGCGACAGTGTTCGCATCAGCATGGTACGAGCGTTCGGCTTGTCGGCTTCAACACTCCGGAAAAGTTCGAGCCCAGATGTTCGCGCATCGCCGACATGTCCGGTCGCTGGTGGCTGGCCAGGTGACGTGTCGGCGCCCTGGATGCCGAGAAATTAAGCTTTCACGTCGAGTGTCATCTCGACCATCGTCGGGCGAAAGCCCGCTGCGGCAAAGAGCCGTTGAGCAGCTTCGTTTCTGTGCGCCGTGGAAAGCACGATAAGGTTTGCTCCTCGCTCTTTAAGCGCTGCAACAGCTGCCTCGAGCAGCATCCGGCCGATGCCTTGGCTGCGCTTTTCGGGCTCGACGAAAAGATCGTGAATGACGCCCGCCGGTCCTCGGAGCGCCATGTAGTCATGGCCCTCAACAGATGCATAGGCGTAACCGACGATCATTTCATCTTGCTCAGCGGCGAGGACCACGACCTCGGACTTTTCAAGCTGACTTCCCAACCATCTGGCATAAGATGCCTCCGTGCCGGTTCCCGTCGGGATGAAGCGCTCGGGGTCCCATTGATGATGAAGCGCCATCAGGTCAGCCCCGTACTTTCCGAGTACAGGCACATCTTCATCGCGGGCGGCTTTAATCGTGATGGTTGATAGCATTTTACGGCATGATCCGTCGTTGGTGTTATCCGGCCATCACCTTCGATATGCCCGGCCGAAGAACCTTGCATCGTAAATGAACTTCGTCGTGGCTCAACGGCTCGGAGGCAAACAAAAGGCGCTCTATCTTTGCCGCCAGGCTCTGTTCGCCAAATTTAACGGCGCGGTCGCAGACACGCCGCGCCGCTTGCCTTCGGACTTGGGGAATTGGGCGGTTTAGCGTAGAGAGTTTGCGGGGACAGCGTCCGGTCAATCCGCAATAGCAGCAATGTTTCCAAGTTATTCTATTGCCGCTTTCCGCGACCGCTCGCTGCTTTCGTCGAGATCGATAGCGTCGCCGAGCGGGGTAGCCGCGATTGATTTGATTTGTTGCGCGAGAGCCGAAAGCTTGCTCGCTATATCCTGCAGCTCCGACGCTGAGTTTGAGCCCGGGCGGAAGCCGTTACCTTGACGCACAACCGGCCATTTGGATCTGAGTGCCGGTCCAAGCGGGGCCTCACCTGGAGTTGGATTGCGAAACAATGCTGCTTATCGGCCACGCTCGCGCGCCGTTCGTTACAAGAAATGCTGCGCGCGCGAAAGAATCTGACGTGGCGGGTAGCGGTGCGGGTAGTCGTGTCTGTTAGTGCGTGCTAATGAGAATTCAACGATCTGACACGAACACCGCTACGAGCGTCGCAGACCTCGTGATCCAATTTAAAACGGCCCAGTGCCAACTGGATGAGACGGTTTACGGGTATGATATTGAGCGCTTCCGCTCACTCGAAGAGACGATTAAGCAGTTGTTTCAATCGATCGAACGACGCGTGCCGCGCGACGCAGCCGAATTCGGGACGATCGCGACATTCTATCTCGATCTGCTCGAGGACTGTGATGGCGGCTTCAACAAACGGCTTCATGATGGCTTGCGCCAGCTGTTCGATCGGCACACCCCGCGTGGGCACCCGAAGGGAATTGGGTTTGCGACGAGTGGCCAACGGCAATTGATGGCAGGGGGTTAGGCGGAGCAATGAAGGAGGACGGAGAGCGCACGATTATTGTCGAACTCACAGATGCGGATGCGACGGACTCCGGGATCTTCACCTGGGATATCGTTCGCGACCTTGTCTATGGAGATTCGGCCCTGGCTGCGCTCTTCGGTCTCGCCGCGAGCGAGACGAGCCAGGGACTGCCGCTGAAACTTTATCTCGACCGGGTCCATCCGGAGGATCGACCAGGGTTGGCAAAGACAATTACGGAAAAGATCGTGAGCGGACGAGCCCAGCAGTCGTTCTACCGCGTCAGGACGCGGGCTGGCTTGTATGTCTCGGTCGTTGCTTTTGGTCGGTGTTTCCAGGATCGCGATGGAACACCGGTCCTCTATTCCGGCATCGTTGTCCTGGAAAGCGCAACATCGACCAACGACAACCGGCGGCATTAGCGCCGGAGCGGGATTTTCCCGGCGATGTTGGTGGGCCTGGCCGGACCTTCGCCGGATCGTTGCCGGTTGACCGGTGGACCTCGAGCTCCGATCTAAGGCTCCTGACGCTGTACAACCTGGCGCAACAACTGGTCGGCGGAATTCCTGCTCTAAGCGGAAGAAACGAGAGAGCCAAACAGTGAGACTGATCATCCGCCCGAACGACCGGTATCCGCATCTCGGATTGGACCGTCGTCCTTTGGCGATTGCGTGCGGCGAAGGTTGGCTGGGCATCCTGCACGCATTCTTCACCGAGGCCGACAAAGTGATGGCTGTAGGAGGCTCGTTCACGGTGCTCGAGGTGATGGAGAAGAAGGGCGTTCTGCACATGCATTATGCCATCGCACAGATCGCACCTGATGCTCGCCGCGCGATCGACGATGCCTGCCGCCTAGCCGCCGCGCGATCCTTTCACATCTGCGAGGTCTGCGGACGCCGTGGGCGTCTGCACACCTTCGGCGACCTCCGTAAGGTCGTCTGCAGCGAGCACGCTGACGGCGAACTCGGCAAGGGCGTACCATTCGAAGACCCTCTCAATGCTCCCGATCCCTATTTCCCTGACGTGGATCCGTTCATAGCAGCTCGGCCGACCGTTACGGAGTTCGATGCTGCTCCGATCATTGAAGGGTGGCTTATCGAGGAGGACAGCGAAGGCGGCCGGCGCCCGTGGCTATACGGCTGGTTCTTCAGCGAGCCTGTGACCCGCGACGGGGAGCATGGGCACACGTCTCCCATCGTCCAAATGGACGATATGGTGCCCCCACGATGGGTTCGAACAGACACTCGGCTTTACCGCCTCGGCATGTGTTACCCGCCGGCCGAGCGCGAGATCCGTTACTGGGCGCAGAAGCTGTCTCGACGCCCTGTGCCCTACGGCGAGCGTCCCGGTGGCAGCGATGACATGGAGGCGATGCTGGCCTTCCTCCGTTCCAGCGGCCGCCTGCGATCAACGAAGATTGACCGCCTGGAACAAGCCTACCGCGAAGAGCAGGGACACGTAAACGAAGTCGGAAAAGTTCGCACGACGTAAGGCTGTGCCGATCGTGGTGCATCGGCTCCAACGCCGGAGTTCCGCTGACTTGGAGCCCGGCTTTCCTGCTCGTCGGTGTGTTGCGGTTTTCGTGCGCAGCGGGTCATTCCAAGTATGGGCGCCGGTGCGCTGACGCGCGCGGTTGCCCCATTGTACCTTGTGTAACCGTTGTCCATCAGCGCTTCGGCGTAGCAGCCGTCGCATGCCGGACTGACCTTGGTGCAGCTCATCCATGGGTTCCAAGTGTGGGTAATACGGGAGATCGGAATTCTCGGCCATCATTCGGCGCTACCTGCGTTTCGGTGCGCGTTGCCGCGCTCAACCCCGATCAGGTCGTCGAAGAAGTCGAGCATCGCCACCTTGCTCTGTTGGAATTCCCGCTTGTCCATCTCGCCACGTACCGGGTGACGGTCGCCTCTTGTCGGGCGAAATGAAAAACTGATCCCCTGGAGGTGCGGACGAATTCTTGGACTGCTTATGCTGCAATTCCTCAGTTCGCTTGACACCTCTTTGAAATCGACGATGGAAAAGCCGTCGATCGGCCGGATGCAGGCCGCCAAGGGCGAACCCAGAAGCAATGGACGGAATGCCCTCTCAAAGCTTGGTGGAACAACGAAACCGACGTCGTTCGCTACTCGGAGATGAAGGAAGCCAACGCGGCTGAGAAAGCCGCGACCTCCGCGAAGAGATCTCGAAGCCCAGATCTTCCGCATCAAAAATCCATGAACAGCGCCGACAACGGCGTGCGAGACTATAAACTCGCAGTGATCCCCCGTCTTCGTGATGGGTGCCATCGGTCACTCGCTGCCCTTGAAGAGCGCGCGGCGGCAGCCTACCTCGGGCCGGGCGACACCAACGTTATCGGAGAATCCCGGCTTCTTTCGCAGCAGCTTCAAAGGCGGCCCTGGCTTCCGCGCCAGGAATTGTTCCCTCGGCAGCATCCAGGCACGCTTTCCGGGCCGCTGCGTAACTCGCGCTCTTCGTCTCTGGCCAGGATTTCATAAGGAATGCGACCGCCTCTCGGGCATTCCTGATGACGTGAAAATGATTATCAAACGTCACTTCAACGTTCGCATCCCAGATGTTTATCATCGCGGCCTCCGTAGGGTTGGCCTTTCCGAAACGTATATTAGGGAATTCTGTTCCAACGGAGAGATCGGGCTGGGAAGCTTAGCAAGTTTAACCGCTCATCTTAGCCGGTATTTCCTCACCTGGCACAGGGGTGACGTCTGGCGCCTCTTCCGGGACGTCGTCCGGTCCGGGCTCCTCAATGGGGCGATCCGGATTGTCTGGCATGGGATCGGGTGTCTCGCCGGGCGGGACCTCCACGGGCTTTCTCGGCTCTTTGGGGTCGTCGGTCATATCGGTCTCCCTTCTTGCAGGCCTAATGGAGCCGCATAAGTTTTGTTCCGCGAACCGGGAGGTGCGGCAGCATAAGACGAATGGATTCAGCGCAACCTTGTGACCTTTGCCTCGGCGATCGCTTCAATGAACGCGGCGCGAGCTTGCTCCCAGGGATACGTGCCCATCGCCGCGTCGGTGCATTTGTAAAGCGCGTCCGAGTACGCGACGCCAAAGTCTATGGGCCAGTTCTCGCTCAGGAGCTTAGCCGCTCGACCCGGGGTCCATACGATTTGCACCCCGTCGAGCTCCGGAAGCTGGATAATCACGCATTTGCTCCAACTCTGGATTTCCACCGGCCTCTCCTTATCTTGCGGTCGCGCCTACATTTTCGGCGGAATAATTGCGCCGGGCACAGGGCTAATAGGAGGTACGTCGGGACCGACGTCGGGCTCCGGCTCCTCGATCGGGGGCTCCGGCAGATCTGGTGGAGCATCCGGCGGCAGGTCCGGCGGGAATTCGGGATCTGGAATGGTCGGGATTGGGGACTTGGGCATGGAGGCCTCCTCTTTAGTGGTGCAACCGCGACCGAGCGGTGTTTGTTCCAAGAGCTCGGGCCGGGGCGCCCCGGCGAGGTGGCGGCATGACCGAGCACGTGTCCGCGAAACAGTAACAGGCCGCCATCGCCATGCCGAAGCGTGGGAACAAGTACCAGGCGCAGCGCACCGCCTCTCGACGGCATTTGGCGTCGACGAGGTCGGCAAATGCATCGCCTCACTGATGGACGCCGGCATGATGATCCCCGCATCGATCCAGTCCGAAGATCCGACCGAGGAATATCGGATCGCTCTCACGGGCATGCTGATCCACGGTCGGCGCACCGTGTTCGTCGGCCTGAAGCGTAGGGAATACAAACTTCAGAACAGGTCCTTCCTGCCGATCTCATCAGAAATGGCGGCTATGGCCAACCTCGAATGCCGAAGCCTCCGCGAAGAGCGGATGCGCCTCGGAGATGATCAAGGCTGGCCGCCAAAACGCTGCGCTCGGTGGCCCGCGCAGGTCCCGCTACGGGCTTAAGGACCTGCGCATCACGCAGGAGAAGAGGCGAGTTCGCCGCCCAGGGCTTCGTCGTCGTCGCCGAATGCCAATCGCACGACGAGTTCGCCAACGGCTGCAAGGAGCGCCGGTGGCGTCTCGGCGCAAAGCATCTTTGGGCAATCAATCAGGTATAGGCTCCTGGCGCCGCAAAGCAGGTCCTACCGGAGGCGCAAGCCTCTGCTGCATAAGCATCGGCTCGGCCCAGACACCAACCGATCACGTCATCGCCGTCCGCGTCCACCAGCTGCGCACGCTCGCCTACCTGACGCCCACCGACTATGTCCGGCTTCGGAGTCTCGAACTGCGGATTCTGTCAAAGGTCATGCTCGGCCCGTCGCACTTCATATTGCTCGCGAAGGCTGTCCTCTATCTCTTAACGGACCCCCGGCGAGAGGAGGACATTGCGACAGTTCGAAGACGTTCTCGCGGCTCTCGAATTCGCCTCGTAGGTCACCCAAGAACGCGGACCGTGTTTCGTCCCTACCGCCCCAATGTCAGGTGGAAGTGCCAACTACAAGTTAATTTACAGTTTGGCAGTGGCCGTCGAGGCGAATGTATAATGTCGCGTTTTTACTCGGCTTTCTTATTGGCCATACAAGCGTTTGGATCCCCAAACAAAATCGATAACATCCCCAACTGTCACGAGTTGCTCCATTGACTCCTCGGCGATGAATATCCCAAACTCCTCTTCGATCAACATCGATAACTGGGATATTTTCAACGGGTCAGTTCCAAGATCGTCCACGATTGCAGCGGTGTCGGCAAGGTCCGCGGCTTTGACGCCGAGTATTTCGATGAAAATCATCTTGACGCGGGCGGAGATACCGGCTCGTGTGGTAGCCATACGTCGCTCCCGTTTTTGTGTTCGCGACGCCGACTTTAGCCCTTCTTTCGTTTCTCGGCTAATGCGTTCGCCTTCTCTCGCGAGTTGCCTGCTTCTTTGATGATCTTGCGGGCCTGGTCATCGGTGAGGCCGTGCTTCCGCTTGAAGTAATTGAGTTCGTAAGCCTGTCCGGCGGCAACTCGTCCGCGATCGCGACCCACGTTCTTCTTGTCGTCTGCCATAGGGTTCCTCCCGGGTTGTGACTGTTCACAACCGTGGTAGCCGCAGGAATGTTCCGCGACAAACTGAAATCCCATAATCTAGTGGGGTGAGTTGTTCCGCTTTTGCCACATAAGTTGTTCCCGGATCGTTCTGGTGCGTATTAGTGGCCGAACCAAGCAAATGTTCTACGTGAAAGATATCAACCACCGAGCTACCAACAGGCCGACGCGGTGGTGGCAGCTGAGGGATCCGGCAACAAATCGATGGAGGCTGGCTAGCGGCGAAAACCGAATAGGATTCGCGTTACTGTCGCTCGTCTTTATCGCCGCGTCAGTTCTACTTTTTTGGCCTTGACGACGAACCAGTGCGTAAGGCGCGGTGTCCGTTAACGCAGCCCGCTCGAATGTCGGCGTTGGCGTTACTTCTTATTGGTGTCCTTCACCTGAGATCCGAACGTCGGCGCAGCGGGTTTCGCGGCAGCCTTGTCCTTGTCCTTCTTGGGCTTTCTGGCTTCCTTGTTGCTTCGTACTTGACCCTTGGCCATTGGCGCGTCTCCTGTTGACGAAAAAAAGCTAGCCGCTAACGGCGGGAGATAGCAACCGAATTCGGTCATCTTGAATGCATTCCCACTCTCCAAGGTTGGATCAATACCAGTCCTGAAAAGCGCGCGATACGAGAAGTTCGCGCAGGCACTCGCCAAAGGCAAGACAGCAGATGACGCATATGCGGCTCGATCAGAGGGAACACTCGCTGGATCTTAGCGAGGACTTCACCGCCTCACGCCTGCGTCTATCACTGCTAATATTTCAGAAATCCGGCCGCCGCTGGTAACCGATGGGCAACGTGGCGCGGCGCCTGTTAGTCTTCAGCTAGTTGCTCCGCAGTCGCGACGACCTCGGAGTGCCGAACGTCCCGTCGACATACTTGAAAAAAGTATGCTCATGATCCAGGCGACGATTGCGATGACGACTATCTTCATGAGGCACTTCCGGTTCGTCACGATCTACAGCAACACCCCGGACGCCCCATTATTCCGTCGCAGAGCAATCGGGGGGTCCCTAATTGGTGGGGACCATCGCCGGCGGCTCCGGTGGTGCCGTCTCGACCCCCGGTTCGAACATTAGGATGCTCAATACCAGGGCAACGAGAATGCAGATGAGCACCAGGAAGGCGACGCCGGCTTTATCCATGCCCCACTTCAGCCCCCGAATGTGGGCATAAGGAGGCAGACAAGCGCGACGACCCAAGGACCGCGGTTTATGCGGTAGGGGCGGCAAGCAAGAGAACAATCGCGATAGCGATCAGCAGCGGCCCCATCCATCGAAAGTGCCTCGTGAGTTGAGCGAGCCATGGTACCTGAGTGTTGGTCTGAACGTAGCCAAACCCTGCTGCCGTCATCCAGAGGCCGGCGCAAAGCATGATGATCTGATCAACATAGGCCAACACTTCCAATTCCTTTGCCTGCAGCCGGAGAGGTGGATGACGCGGGTAGCCAAATCGGGATACGGGGGAAATCGCAGCGGCCTTCAGTTTACCGAATGATGAACCATTCCATGGGATCGGCGGCTCGCTTGTAGCTCAGCCCCGCTTTCTCCAAGCTCTGCTTTAGGTCAACCGGACACAAACAGAGGTCCATTCGGCGCCAGTCCTCGCCGGGAGGCCATTTGGAAAACGGGTTGTGATCCTGCCACACAAGGTTTCGGCGCCGCTGAAGTCAACGAGTTCGCCAGGAGGTTGGATCATCGCCTACGGCCCGATTTGAGCACGGATCCTGGAATCGCGGCGTCATTGATGCCCAGATTAATGCAGCCCGCGCGACCGCGGGCGTTACTTCTTATTGGTGTCCTTCACCTGAGATCCTAACGTCGGCGCAGCGGGTTTCGCGGCAGCCTTGTCCTTGTCCTTCTTGGGCTTTCTGGCTTCCTTATTGCTTCGTACCTGACCTTTGGCCATTTGCGCGTCTCCTGTTGACGAAAGAGCTAGCCGCCAACGGCGAGGGAATAGCAAGCGAATTCGGTCATCTTGAATGCCATCCCCACTCTCCGAGGTTGGATCGATGCCAGTCCTAAAAAACGCGCGCCATGAGAAGTTCGCGCAGGCACTCGCCGACAAAGGCAAGACAGCCGATGTTTTAGGGAGGACGGCGCCTGTTAGTCTTCAGATAGTTGCTCCGCAGTCGCGACCACCTCGGAAGTCCCGAACGTCCCGTCGACATACTTGAAAACAAGTATGCTCATGATCGAGGCGACAATTGCGATGACGACTATCTTCATGAGGCGCTCCCGGTTCGTTGCGATCTACAGCAACACCCCGGACGCCCCGTTGTTCCGTCGCAGACCAAGCGGAGGGCCCTAATTGGCGAGGACCATCGCCGGCAGATCTGGTTGTGCCGTCTCGACCCCCGGGTCGAACATTAGGATCCTTAATACCAGGGCAAGGAGAATGCAGATGAGCACGAGGAAGGCGACGCCGGCTTTTTCCACAACCAACTTCAGGCTTCGAATGTGGGCAGAAGTAGGCGGGCGAGCACGCGAAGAACGCCGGTGGTCGCTTCCAGCACTATGTTAACCGCCGCAATAGAGTTTCAGTGAGGCTGCGCGCTTGCCAATCTCAACAGATCTCGCAACGGCGGAAGGGCTTTGCGTTGGGAGCTTGCCGCCGCTTGATTGCATCATGACTTCGAGGGCTTGCTCGAATTCTGTCAGATCAACGGTCTTCTTCTGCGCAAGAAACCAATCTGACGTTTTTTGCCGTATCATATTGCGAAATCCTGCCTCTACGGCGCCCTTGTACTTAAGTGGGGCAACCACGCGCATACGCGCCGGTTTCCCGTCGGACGTGCAACCGTAGACGAAAATGCCGTTCTTCGCGGCCATCGCGTTCTCGCTTCAAAACGAGAGCACCCCGGCTATTAGCAATGTAGCAGTCAGCGTGGGTTTCACAATTGCCCCTCGAAATTTCCCCAAGTATACGTTCACTCAACGGCGCTAAATGCAAGTTGTGCCCCTGGAATGCGCGACCATGCAATGACCGCCGCCTATGCGGGAGGGTGGCCGCCTTCTTTCGCGGTCTATTGGCCGTCCGATTCCCTCAACGAGGTACGGCGTCTATGCGGTCGGTTTTGGCTGCGCTAGGCGGTGTTTCATAACCAGTGAAGATCGTCGGCGCGGGTCTGAAGGCCCAAACCATAAGGATGCCCACGGAAGCGATGAGTAGCGAGAAAACGAGACGACTTGACATGGTGCTTTCCTCCTAGTTGGAGCGCTGTGAATGCTGATGCATTCGTCGCCATTGTCAGCTCGTCATTTCTGGCAAAGAGACGCGCAAGCGCCGTTTGAGCCTCGCGGTCCGTGCGGTTAGGGAGGGGTCGGTTGTGTCCGGTCGCCGCATGGCAACCCCAGAACAATAGCACAGTTATCGCCGTGTGGTCGCAATTAGATAAGCGCCGAAGTCTTCGTCAAATTACCAACTGCACGATATGAGCAAAGGGCGTCATTGCCCACTTGCCGCTGTTATCCTTCGCAGTTTTGTAGATGATGAAGTCGCGCCCAATAGTAAAGGGTCCGTGCATCGTAATCTCATTGCCGGTTGAGAGTATTGCCCGAAATTCGTTTGTGTGGCGCTGCTCAATTTGGCCCCTGATCAAATCGGATAGGTCCTGGTCCAAAATTCTGGACTGCGTGTCTATCATTGGATTCCCCCGAATTGTTGCCGCCTAGATTTTGATGGCGCCACAAATCACGACCGTAGGCAAGGGGCAGCCGTCAATGTCTCCGAGCGGTGGAGCGGCCGGCACGAGTTCGCAAAGAGTGAGCACCGGCAACGATGAGATAACAGCGTTCGAGCACCAGTCGGTCTGGTCGTGTGGGCATGACAGGAGCGACTGGCGGCGAACCAGGACGGGCAGTTGAGAAAACACGCTCAACAATCTCAGTTACGATATCCGGCTTGTGCGGGAGATCCTCCAGTGCCTGGAAGAGAACGGTCGTGGTTCAAAGATCCGCTCGCCCAAAGCGTGAGGAAAAGAGCGTCAAATGGCGCGCTCGCCTGTTGTGGACTGTTGCTCAAACTTGCAAGCATTGTTCGGGCCCGATGCCTGCAAATGCAATCGTTGATAGCGAGCATATACACACTTATCCCGGTTTTTAGGCAGGTCGCTGAAGCGGCGGCCTCGATGCGCGCCGTGGAGGCAGGCCGACCAGGCCACCGACGCCCCCGGCAACTGCGCCAATCAGACCGACAAGTTCGGTGCCAAAGGATTGCCTCGAAGGACGCCTGACGGGGCCATAAGTTTCGAGGTCATCGACGGGTCCGGAGGGGATTGCCAATCCAGACCCGGTACGTAACAGATAGGATAGGGGCCCTGGACCGCTTGATTGTCAGCCGTGTCCGATCACATTGAGTGCATGACCGAGCCACCGCTACTCGGTGTGCAGCAATAGATGGCTTAGCGCTTGCGGAAGAGCTGTCCGGACCCTCCACGTTGGAATATAACTCGAATGTAGTACGCAGGACGCCCGTTTGGGTGAATTGCCTTGCATTTCTCAGATTGGCAAACTGCGCCTGCATTTACACAAACCGCTACCGATTTCGACGCTATCCACCTGCGTTCGCGGTTTATATTGGCGTGTAGATGCTTGATATAACATATATAATTATGCGCGCATGAGCCTCCGCTCGGTGTCCCAGCGGAGGCTCACCCTCTCAGGCGCGCCGTAGGTAAGCTCGGATTTGAAAACAAGAAACGGCGTCGCGGGCGAGGGGTTCTAATTGGGACTCATCGGTTTAGGGATCCGACTAAGAGAAATGGCCCCGATGGCGTGGTGGGGGGGAAGCCTTGGGTCGTCGCCGAACTCGACGCTGTCGCGGCGATGGCCCCCGGCGTGAGCTTCTGGGCTATCAGACGGATCGTGTCCGTGATCAGTTGCGATCTGGGTAAACAAAAAGGCCTCGTCGTTCGGGCGCGACGAGGCCAGTTGGCTTCATAATCATGAAGCACGGGCGCGCTTTCAATCCCCGGAGGGCGGGGAGCGATATGCGCGTTATCTAATATAGGGCGCAGACGTTCCAGTGCGAGGGCTCCGGCGAGAAGAAATCGCCCGGCAATACAGCGCTGATGATTGGCGTCAATGTGAGCGCTAGTGCCGCGTCGTCTCGGCCGCAAGCTCTATGTATCGGCCGATCGACCAGAGGTAGGCGACGATCTCCAGCCTAAGAGAATCTCGGTCCCGGTATTTCTCCGTTATCCGACGTACCTCTTCGGTTGCAGAACCCTTCACCTCGCCGATCACGTACATCTCATGTCCAATGGCCGTGATATCGCACCCAGCCGCGATCAACTCATTCACGAAATCCGGGATTTCATTCGAGGTCATCTGAGATCGTTGCATGCAGTTTACCACTCAACCAGTAAAGGCGGAGGATCTTGGGTCTGACAACGGATTAGGACCTTTGCGGGAAAAGTATCAGACTAAAGTCCGGTGCGCCATCATTGCTGGCTCACATGCACATGGGCTTCGCCACAAAGAACGAATTGGCCCACTGGGCGTCGGGGACCAATTCCTCTCGCGCAGCAGAGGAAGGAAAACCTGGGAGCCAGGTACTAACCGCTGCGTCTGGAAACGGTTTAGTAACCCACCGACTCCTCGGAGGCGCTCCTCAGGTCGCTGCCGATTGACCCGACGTAGCTGATTATCTGCAGCCTCAGTGGATACGGTCGCCGTCCTTAGGGTTCCCCTTCGTAAAAAGAGAAGGCCCCGTCCGGGAGAGCGGGGCCTGAGGTCGGCGTAGTGCCAATAGGCTCCATTCCGGGGACTATCGATGGAGCTCGGCCTAGATCCGCGGGGGTAATGGATCATAGGCAACAGGAAACGCCCGGAGGCGCCGAACGTTCCTGACGCCCAAAAAAATGGCCCCAAAAGTGCAACCAACGGGGCCAAGAGGTTCAGTGTCCAATGAGCCCTCGCAGGGGAAGTGGATAGCTTGGGCTCGTTGTCGAAACCGCATTCCAGGGGACTTGTTCCGCGCCACCATGTCGAATCCTACAAATTGCGCACTGGGGAAGCCTGATCTGATACAGGCATGGGGGTTTTCAGAAAAGAGGCCGGGGCGCACCTTCATAGGTGCCCCACATGCACGTGCGGGCTGCGCAGAACAGAAAGAATTGGCCCCCTGGAGCTATCGGGGGCCAATTCCTCTCTCCGCAGGGCAATGGGAAAACCTGGGAGCAGACTACAAACTGCTGTCTTTGGAAACGGTTCCGTCGTGACGAGACATCTAGGACGAACTCTTCAGGTGTCTGCCGACACCGTTGGGGTGCCCATCACGTTTAAAGGACTTGGAACTTAATTGATCTACGATCCGCTGCGTGAGCACGGAGTCTTCCCGCTTGACGGGCAAGGTACGCAAAGTTGTCCATCGTCTTGTCGCTTTTGCGCTTCTTAGGCTTTTCGAAGCCGATCAGTGTTGACGGTCTTTGGATCCGGGCTTTCTGTGGGGGAAATCAGGGTGAGCGTACAAAGTGCGTTGGCAAAGCCCATGATCTTAACCGAAACAAACGCGCAATTGCATCATTCGACCGAATTTGGGTGAGCTATCTGTTTGGGGCCGTTGGACAATACGTCCCCGAACTGAGGAGATGCCAACTCGAGCCAGGGTTTTTCCTGTCCTTACCGACTGAAACTATTGCAGCGACGATTGTTCATAAGGCGGCACATGCCCGGTTTATCAACGTCGGCATTCCTTACAAAAAGCTTGCATCCGACAAGGGTTCCCCCACCCACGTCGAACCAGGGTTACTGCGACACCGCCCGCGAGCGCACTTGGAAAACAGGCGAGATCGCTAGTGTCGCCATTCGGCAAGCAAAATGGCCCCGTCATTCTCGACGGGGCCTAGAGCGCGCGTGCTATACCAACCGTGCTACACAAAAGGGGTCTCCATTCTTAAAAATTTCGATGAAGGCCCGCCTTGATCCGTTGGGCAGTGGATCATCAGCAATGCAAACAACGGCCGCGGATGCGGAATGTTCCTCTGCGCTGACCGATTGCGAATGAGATCGCTTGGTACGCCAATCGAATCGAATCAATTGTGGCGTTTAACTGTCTGTCGATAGTAAAGTGAACCTATCCACGAGTATTGCGTTAGGGCCAAGCGGTGCGTTGAGGAGGCGGTGCTGTGAACACGAAGCTCCATATCGACGGGTCATTTCAGGCCATGCGTCAGGCGATTGACGATGCGCGCCAGGCGTTCGCGAGCGGAGGCGCCGATCATCATCGCGACGCCCTACAATACCTCGGTCGCGTGGTAATGAACTCATTGGCCGAGATCATTGAAACTGACGGCGGCACAGATGGTTACCTCTACGACGCCGACGGCATCGCGCAGGATATCGAGGATTGCTACCAAAAGCTGGTAGAGGAGGAAGAGGCCGCGGAACCGGACAACGAAGCGCGGCAACCTACTCATGGAACTATGAACCTTCGACAGCAGGGAGTGGGGCGATGATCACTGGCTCGGATCTGCTGCAGATTTCCTTGGCACGCATCAACATGGAGCGCTCTGAACTCGAAGAGGCCGGGGTAATCGACAAGGGGATTGACGGCGATAGAGCGTGGTCCAACTTCGGACGGGACATCGATACTTTCATTATAAAGCTGCCCCAAAGTCGGCTCGCTGCGTTAGCCGCGATGATCCAGAGACGAGCAAATCGTCAACGTTGAATGGCTAGAACCCTTAGAAAGAAACCAACCTCCACGCCGCTGCCCGAACCGATGCCGCGGCGCGTCGAGCCATGCGTCGCTACCCTCGTCGATCACCCGCCGAAAGGTCCGGAGTGGACCTTTGAGGTGAAGTGGGACGGGTATCGGCTGGCGATCCATGTCGAGCCAGGCGAGGTGAGGGCGATCACTCGCGGCGGATATGACTGGGCTAAGAAGTTCGGTTCCGTCGTCGCCGATGCGCGCGAGCTCGGCCATGCGACCATGATCATAGACGGCGAGGCGGTTGTTCTCGACGACCGGGGACGCTCGGATTTCGGGTTGGTGCAACGCGTGGTCGGGAGAAGGCCGAGCCTGCGCGATGCCGGAGAGATCATCTTCTTTGCCTTCGATCTTCTCTATCTAGACGGCCAGGACCTTCGGATGATGCCCTTGGGCGAGCGCCGGCAACTGCTCGAGCCGATCGTCGCCGGTAGGGCTGGCGCGATACGTTTCTCCGAGGAAGTCCAGGCTGACGGCGCCGAGTTCTTCCGCGCAGCTTGCGAACTCGGCCTTGAGGGCATCATCGCGAAGCGGCGGGACGCGCCCTATCGATCCGGGCGCCGGCCGGAATGGCTTAAGGTTAAATGTGCTTGGCGCGATTGGTTCGTGATCGTCGGATATGAGCCCTCGACGATGCCGGGCGCGATCGGCCGCCTGCTTCTGGCGGCGAGGAAGGGGGACGAGCTCGTCTACGTCGGCGGGTGCGGAACGGGATGGAGCAACAACGAGTCGGTGCAGCTTCGCGAACTGCTCGACGCGATCCCGGCTAAGCGGCCACCGGTGGCACTCAAGCGCAGGGGCGCGATCTTCTCCGAACCGCTGCTAGTCGCCGAGGTCGAGTATCGGGCGTGGACGCAGGACGCGAAACTGCGCCATCCCTCATTTAAGAGGGTCGGCGAGCGGGCGGAGAAGGTCGAAGTTTACCATCTCGATTAAACGTCTGATCTTTTGGTCGCCGTGCTTGGTGAGGCAGTCAGTGCTCTTGCCCATGCCGACAAGTCGGGCAACAAATCTCCGACGGTTCCACCTCCACCGGCCGCCATCCCATAGTCGATCGGGTCGCAGAATTCCTTTAAGCGCGCTTCGAGGTCCAACTCATTACGCGTGCCGGTCATGTACAGTTCCAGCGCATATCGGGCCAAGCGTTCAGCCTCCTCGCTCTCGCGGCTTATTGCTCGCGCAATTGCGACCTTATCAAAGACCGATGAGACGACCGTAAAATCTTGAGGAAGAATGTATCCAGATTGGCGTGGAGAAAGCATAGCGCAATCCCTCCCTTAGGGCGAAAGCGCATATGATCTCCCAGCCGCCGGAGCCCTTCTTAAAGTCCAGCGATAGTCTCATAATGCGCCGTTGGAGGCGCATTGGAAATTAACTTTGACATGTGGAGCGGAATTCTCGTTTTTCCGCTCTTGGCTGTCAAATTTTCGGAAAATTGCGGCGCGGAGCATCCACTCTTCAGCATTGATGCGGATGCAAACTCGCGTCGCGGAATCCCGGAATAGTTCCCGAAGTCGGTGTGTCGACACCGCGCAAACGCTCTACGCTGGGCCGGATAGCCCCACGCTCCTAGGGACCTCGACACGTCATGATTGCTCGCTCATAGCTGCGTGCCGTATCGGCCATTCATGTTCGAGAAAATCCGGCGCGTCGTAAAACGATGCGAAAATGCGGTTTGTTCCTGGCTGCAGGCGAACCGATAGCGGAACCGTCGAAGGTATCTCAAGAAGCGCTAAATATCCTCCTTCGGCAAGCTAACGGGCTGAAAAATAAACTGAATTAGTCGTGTCGGGGGGCGGGCTAGTACATACGCCGTACGGATTGCGACAACGCGGGAGGGGAAAAGCGGTGCCGACACGATTAGGATCGTCATTCGAGCCGGTTGATATATTAGCAAAGCCGTACCGGAATTGTCGAAAGCGACCTTCCTTGCGGGCGGCTTTGTTCGTATCTGAGCGCATCGGCTTGGCCGATGGAGTTTTTCTTCCCCGCGTTCAGAGAGCCATCTGGGTGCGAACCTTGCCCCGCCTTCCCCGGCGGGGCCTTCTCTCTGCTTGGCGATTGGCCGTGCGCGAAGATTTCTGCCTCGTCGGCAGCGCCAGGGCGCGACGAAACCTGATCAACCGCGAGGTGTGAAAAAGCATGAGAAAGCTGGTCGCAGGGAAGCTCCATGGCATTTATGTCACCGAGGCGAACCTCAACTATCATGGGTCGATCACTCTTGACCCGGACCACTGTGAGGAGGCCGGCATCTTGCCGATGGAGTTCGTCGAGATCTGGAACAAGAATTCCGGGGCGCGCATCTCCACCTACGTCATCCTCGGTGAACGCGGTTCTAGGTGCTGCATCCTCAATGGTGCGGCCGCACGCACATGCCAGCCGGGCGACCAGATCATTATATGCAACTCGGTTTACCTCGACGAAAGCCGGCTTACTTCCTTGAAGCCGAAGGTACTGACCTTCGACGAAAACAACCGCGTGCAGGATCGCCTCAGCTACTCGGTTGAGGTCGATGCATCTGGCAAGTTCACTTTCGAAATCCTCGACGAGGCCGAGACGGCATTGCCGATACCGCTTATGGTGTCCGGCAGCTGATTGGATTTGGCCAAGAGGCAAGCCTGACGGCTGTGTCGTCGCCAAGGACAGAAACGCAGCGGTCGCGGCCTCGCCAGCAACACGGCGTTCGTTGTTGCTGAACCAGTTGCCGACGACCTTGCCGCACTGGAAGAAGAGAACCGCAGACTGCTGGCATATCGCCTTCGGCAAGAAAATACACAGCTACGAGCTATGCTTGAGCGGTTTGGAGCAACTAGCTGGCGCGCCGAGGCGGCGTCCGCACTCACTCAGAAGCTTTCCGATCCCGGACTAGTTTCCTCGAACTTTGGCCATATATCTCCGATTGGCGAGCCCGTTCTTGAGGCTTTCTCGGTCGGGTGCAGGCTCTAGCCAAAAGCGCAATTTGGACGGCAGATTATCAGAGGCAGAACAAGGCTCAGGGAGGCGCTCATGACCGCATTCAATGTCGTCCGCTTCAAGGTCAAGCCGGGGATGGCTGAGGCTTTTCTCGGCGCTCACCGGGACATAGCTCAAAGCTGGTCGGGTCTGCGTCATGCCAACATCATCGAGGCTGGCGAGGGACGATACTGCATTATCGCGGAATGGGAGAGCATGGAAGCATTGGCGGCGAGCCGGCCGCAGATGGTCGCCACGCTTGACAGCTTTCGTGAGACGCTCGAGGACCTCGGAGGAGGGCTCGGCGTAACCGACCCAATTGCAGGCCTGGTCGTCCTATCAGTGAAATAAACCGGAAGCGGGTTTGCCGTGGCGATGCGTCGTTGGGCTCAACATTAGCCGGCGATGCCACAAGACGTGTCTCGTCGTTTAATTGCGCTTTGCCGTTCGGGCACGTTCGCGCAGCATTTTCAGGTGCCTCCGCCGGATGTCATCGATGGAAATGTCACCCGCAATCCAGAGTCTGAGCAGAGCCTGGAACTCGGCGGTGTGGTCAATTGCAATGCCCCTTGCTTGCCACTTGGCAATCACACGATCGGCGATTTCTTTGCGGGTGGCCACGTCCTTTCCCCTTCCTGGTCTGCCCACTCATTATGGCGCGGGGCGCCCCTGCGACGTCAGTAGCAAGGATTGGTCTGGGCGCTCGCTCGCCGTCGAGGACTGCCGATAAGTGTTCGTCAGCCTTTCCGCAATTTGCATTGCTTGCTGCGCGGTCAATCTGAACTGCAGCGCCGACACGTTTTCGAGATCCGGATCGGCGCTGAATTCGATCCTCAGGAAAAGCTCGCCCGTCTCGTCGATTGCAGTGTTCCAGCAGACGACCGTTGATGCCCTTATGTTGCCGTGACCGTCCGTATTCCAGTCGATCATATTCGAACCTTTCCTCTTCGGGAAACAAGGACGCAGAGTTGGCCATCGTATCGATGAGCCGAACTCATCCGTTCACGGCGATTGCGTCGCTCTAGAGCGCACTTCCCATGACCTGGACTACAACGGCAACGACGGTGGCCGCCACAGTGAGCGCGGCGCCAAGACGTGCAACCTTCATCCGGCGATGCCGCGCGCCGCTCCAGTCATAACTCATCGCTTAACCTTGCGCTTGTGGTTGAGAGGTGCCTGGCTTTATGGGCAAAACCGCAACCCGTGGGCGGGGTTACGGTTCTGAGTTGCCGCTGTACGCTACAATTTGATTGGCGACTGAACAAAGTCTGCAAGGTTATGGTTAATTAAGAGTTTACTGAATAAGGTTCCCTGCAAAGGCCGCCCGTTCGGTGATCACGATTTCCATGATTTATACGAGTGAATGGAGTGAGCCTTGGTGGGTGCGGCTCGCGCTGCTGCATTCTCAATGGGCTGCACGGACGTGCCGTCATTTGCAACTCGGTCTGTCACGGCGAGGGGAAGCTGGCCGCATGACCCATCCCACTTTTGGTAGCCGGCGCATAGTTGATCCGCCAACCCTCATTCGGTCGTTCGGTGTCCTGGCAGACGAGTAAGCTGTTTTAGAGCGCGAAGGCAAGCTGTGGCTTGCTTTCGATCGTTGCTTCATCGAGTGACGACAGTGTCACGCCCAGCAACCGAATGCCTTTTGGGGCAGGGAAGAGTGGAGACAACAGCATCGTCATGACCGCGGCAAGCTCTGCGGCACTTGCGATAGGTGCCGCTGTTGTCTTGCTCCTAGTGATCTGAGTGAAATCCGCCCATTTCACCTTGAGCGTCGCGGTCTTGGCGCGAATGCCGTTCGCTTCGCAGTAGCGCCAGACCTTTTCGATCAGCGGTTCGAGGCCAGCCCTGGCGGTCTCGAAATCATGGACGTCTACGGAGAACGTGTCTTCCGCGCCGATGGACTTGCGCACCCGGTCGGCCTTCACTTGACGTTCGTCGACGCCGCGGGCGATCCAGTAGAAGTAAGGTCCCGATTTTCCGAAGTGTTGCTGCAAGAAGGCGATATCGTGATCCTTCAGATCGGCGCCCGTTTCAATCCCGAGCTTGTGCATGCGCTCGGCGGTTGCCGGACCGACGCCATGGAATTTCTTGACGGGCAGCGCCTCGACGAAGGCCGGACCGTTCTTTGGCGTGATGACGAAGAGGCCATCCGGTTTCCTCTGGTCGGACGCCATCTTGGCGAGGAACTTGTTATAGGAAACGCCGGCCGAAGCGGTCAGGCCTGTCCTTGCCTTGATCTTGGCGCGGATCTCCTCGGCGATCTCCGTCGCAAGTTCCATTCCCTTGAGGTTATCGGTGACATCAAGATAGGCCTCGTCGAGCGAGAGCGGTTCGATGAGCGGCGTGTATTCGGCAAAGATCGCGTGGATCTGCTGTGAGACTGCGCGGTAAGCATCGAAGCGCGGCGTCACAAAAATCAGCTCCGGGCATTTCCGCTTGGCGGTGACCGACGGCATGGCCGAATGGACGCCGTATTTGCGCGCCTCGTAGCTTGCGGCAGCCACGACGCCGCGCGCCTCGCCAAAGCCAACGGCAATCGGAAGCCCGCGAAGTACGGGATTGTCCCGCTGCTCCACCGAGGCGTAGAAGGCATCCATGTCGACATGGATGATCTTTCGCGTGCGCTCAGAGCGTTCCATCACCGATCACGCGACCCAACGACTGGTCGTAGCAGCAGGTCTTCTTCGGGCAGGGCGGCAGGAGGCTCGACGACAACAAGCATGTTGCCCGGAAGCGGCCGCTGCAGGTGCTTCACCTCGTCCCAGGATCCGGTGAGCCACAGATCGACCTCGTCAGGTGTGGTCAGGATCACCGGCATGGCCTTTTGATGGATTGGCGAGACGATCTCGTTCGGGGATGTGGTGAGGAAGCCGAAGAGCTCGTATTCGCGCTCACCATCGCGCACGCGCCTGACACCCTTCCATGGCGTCCAGAAGCCGGCGAAGAACATCAGCGGCCGCTCCTTAGTTCCGGCAAACCAGGCATTGGGGATTTTACCGCCGGGAACCTTGGCCGCCGGATCCGGCTCGGCGAAGGAGTTGAAGGGGACGACGCAGCGACTGGTCGCCCCGAGCCAGCGTCTCCAGTGCGGAGAGGCGACGTTTCGGATGTTGGTGACGCCGGGATCGTAGTTCTTCACGAAAGCGGGCGGCGAGGGCATGCCCCAGGTGACACGCGCGATCTCTCGCTCTCCGTCTTCGCCGACGCGGACTACGGGCGCCTGATAGCCGGGATAGACGTCATAGGATGGCTGGTTCCAGCCTGCCTTGTCGCGGAATGCCTTGGTGAATGCGATCACGGCATCACGTGTCGTCGTGATGTTGTAGAGATTGCACAAAGTTCAGTCTCCCTTTCTCACCTAGCTTCATATCAACGACTGCTCGCTTCTGTCCCCGTTCCCCGGCATTCGATCTGTTCATTGCACCAAGCAGCGTGTCCGTGCTGGCGTCTCGATCGCAATCAACAGTCTCTTTTCTGAACTTCGTTGACTCGCAACTCAAATAGGAACAAATAGAGAACATATCAACAGGAAGCGCTAATGCATAGCCCTAAGGAGTTGTTCCTTCCAAAATGCCCCGTCCAGTCGACAATACCGTCGTCTCAGAACTTCGCGAGCGCATCCAGCGCCTTGAAGGCGCAAGCGGCCGTGGACGACAGGTGCTGCCGTTTGGTGTCACCGAGATTGATCGGCGATTGCCGGGTGGGGGGCTTGTACTCGGCTCGTTGCATGAGGTCGCCGGCGGCGGCAACGGTGCGATCGACGGCGCGGCGGCGGCTCTCTTTTGCGCGGGCATTGCCGCCCGCTCGAAAGGCAAGGTGCTCTGGTGTGTGACGCGGCCCGATCTCTTCGCGCCGGCGCTGGCTCAAGTCGGTCTTTCGCCGAGCCGCGTCATCTATGTGGAGGCCGGCGACGAAAAGGCGCTTCTTTCCTGCATGGAAGAGGGGCTTCGCCACGGCGGCCTCGGTGCCGTCGTCGGCGAGCTCGCGCGCCTTTCGATGACCGCCTCGCGCCGCTTGCAGCTTGCAGCCGAGAGTTCCGGCACGTTGGGCATTGCGATCCGCCGCTGGCGACGACAGGCCGAAGCCTCGGATTTCGGGCAGCCGACGGCATCGGTCACGCGCTGGCGCGTGTCCGTCCTGCCATCCGTCCCCTTGCCGGTTCCAGGCGTCGGCCGCGCGCGCTGGCTCGTCGAACTCATCCGCTGCCGTGCCGGCGAAAGTGCAGATTTCGAAGTGGAGGCCCCAGATGCCAAGGGTCGTATCGCTCTTCCTTCCGAGCTGGCCCACGGATCGCCTGAGGCGCAAGCTCGGCGACGCAGCTCCGCCGGCTGAAACGCCTCTCGTCCTCGTCGGTCGCGAACAGCGAAGGCGTGTGGTGCTCTCGGTAAATGCCGCGGCGATTGCCGCAGGCCTGAGACCCCGCATGGCCGCCACGAAAGCCCAGGCGCTCGTCGCAGGTCTTGTCGTCATGGACGCCGATCCGGCCGCCGATCAAGAAGCGCTCGAACGCCTGGCGCTCTGGGCGCTGCAGCGCTATGCGCCGATCGTAGCCGCCGATCCGCCCGATGGCCTGGTGATCGATACGACCGGTGCCGATCACCTGCATGGCGGCGAGGACTTGATGCTGTCAGGCATGGTCAACCGGTTCTTCGGATCCGGCATCGAGGCGCGGGCTGCGGTTGCCGATACCTGGGGGGCGGCCCATGCCGGCGCCCGGTTTCTCGCTCATCCGACGCTGGTTGTCGCTCCGGGGGCGCAGCAGGAAACCATCCGTGACCTGCCCGTCGCAGCGCTTCGCCTCGATCCTGCAATCGTCCATGGCCTTCGCGTGCTGGGCTTCAACACGATCGGTGAGGTGGCCGGCGTGCCGCGGGCGCCGCTTGCCCTTCGATTTGGACCCGAACTTGGCCGTCGCATCGACCAGGCCATGGGAGAGGTTGCCGAGCCGATCGATCCGGTCCGCACGCCTGAACTTATCGAAGTTCGCCGTTCCTTCGGTGAACCGATTGCGGCCGCCGAGACGATTGCGCGCTATGCCGCGAAGCTTGTGGGCGCGCTCTGTCTGGTACTGGAAGAAAGAGGCCTCGGCGCGCGGCGCGTCGACCTTCTCTTCCATCGCGTTGATAACACCTACCAGGCGATCCGCGCAGGCACCGCGACGCCCGTTCGCGACGCCAAGCGCCTGATCCGGCTCATCACTGATAGGATCGAGACGATCGATCCGGGCTTCGGGATCGAAATCATGTCGCTGACGGCAACCCACGCCGAGCCGCTGGTGGCAAGACAGGTCGTTTCCTCGCTGGTCGAGGAACCGGAGGCCGATGTTTCCGGCCTGATCGACATCCTGGGAAACCGCATCGGCGCACGCCGGCTGTATCGTTTTCAACCGGTCGCCAGCGACGTGCCCGAACGCTCCATCAACCGCATCGCGCCGATGGCGCCGGACGAAGGTCTCGCCTGGCCCGGCTATTGGCCAAGACCGGTGCGCTTGCTTCTCCATCCTGAAGCGATCGAGACGATGGCGCTTCTGCCCGATCATCCGCCGGTCAGTTTCACATGGCGTGGCGTGCGCCGACGGGTGAAACGTGCCGACGGCCCCGAACGCGTCTTCGGCGAATGGTGGAAGCGCGATGCCGAGCTCGTCGCCGTACGCGACTATTTCCAGGTCGAGGATGACGCCGGCGAGCGCTACTGGATTTATCGCGCCGGCGACGGCGAACACAGCGAGACCGGCAGCCACCAATGGTTCCTGCACGGGATTTTCGGATGACGACGCCGCTTTATGCCGAGCTGCAGGTGACCTCGCATTTCTCCTTCCTGCGCGGCGCATCCTCCTGCGAAGAGCTATTCCAACGTGCCGCCGAACTTAGGCTCGAGGCGCTGGCCATTGCCGATCGCAACAGCCTCGCCGGCATCGTGCGAGCGCACCAGGCGGCCAAGGATGTCGGCGTGCGGCTGGTCGTCGGCTGCCGCCTCGATCTTGAAGGCGATCTATCGGTCCTCGTCTTTCCGACTGACCGGCCGGCCTATGCGCGGCTTTGCCGGCTGCTGTCGCTCGGCAAGAAGCGCGGCGGCAAGGCGAAATGCCGGCTTGCCTGGTCCGATCTCGTTGCCTATGGCGAGGGACTGATCGCGGTTCTCCTTCCCGATGCCGCTGACGAGGACTGCGCGCGGGAGCTGCGCCGTCTGAGGCAAGAATTCGGCGACCGCGCCTACCTGGCGCTGACACTCCGGCGCCGGCCGAACGACCAGCTGCGCCTTCATCAACTCTCCAACCTGGCAGCTTCAATCGGCGTGCCGACGGTCGTCACCAACGACGTGCTGTTTCATGTGCCGGACCGGCGCATCCTGCAGGATGTCGTCACCTGCATTCGCCACAACATCATGATCGACGAGGCCGGTTTCCGCCGCGAGCGCCACGCCGACCGCTACCTGAAGCCGCCCGAGGAAATGGCGCGGCTCTTTGCGCGCTACCCCGAAGCGCTTACCCGCACCATCGAGATCCTGGAGCGATGCCGGTTTTCGCTCGACGAGCTCGCCTATCAATATCCGGAGGAGCGATCCAATCCTGCACTGACAGCCCAACAGACACTGGCGCAACTGACCTGGGAAGGTGCAGCCTGGCGTTACCCAGAAGGGTTGCCGGAAAAAGTCCGCAAGAACCTCGAGCACGAACTGCGGCTGATCGAGAAGCTTCAATATGCGTCCTACTTCCTGACAGTGAATTCGATCGTGCGTTTTGCCCGTTCAAGGGACATTCTATGCCAGGGCAGAGGATCGGCCGCCAATTCGTCTGTCTGTTATGTGCTCGGCATCACCTCGATCGACCCTGAAATCAACGACCTCCTGTTCGAGCGCTTCGTCTCCGAGGAACGGCGCGAGCCGCCTGACATTGACGTCGACTTCGAGCACGAGCGCCGCGAGATCGTCATGCAATGGGTCTTCGAGACCTATGGCCGTGATCATGCGGCCCTTTGCTCCACGGTCATCCGCTATCGGTCGAAAGGCGCCATCCGCGATGTCGGCAAGGCGCTTGGGCTGCCCGAGGACATGACGAAGATGCTGTCGTCGCAGGTCTGGGGCTGGGGCGAGGACATCGGCGAAAAACATGCCGAGGGGCTCAATCTCAACCTGTCCGATCGGCGCCTGCGCCTCACGCTCGATCTGGCCCGGCAGCTGATGGGGGCGCCGCGTCACCTGTCGCAGCATCCGGGCGGCTTCGTCCTGACGAACGATCGCCTCGACGAGCTCGTCCCGATCGAACCGGCGGCCATGGCCGACCGGCAGGTGATCGAATGGGACAAGGACGATATCGATATCCTGAAGTTCATGAAGGTCGATTGCCTGGCGCTCGGTATGCTCTCGTGCATGAAGCGCGGCTTTGATCTGCTGGCCGAACACAAGGGCATCAATCTTGATCTCGCGAGCATCCCGGCCGAAGATCCGCGCACTTACGCCATGATCCGCCGGGCCGACACACTCGGTACCTTTCAGATCGAAAGCCGCGCGCAGATGTCGATGCTGCCGAGGATCAAGCCGCGTACCTTCTATGACCTCGTCATCGAGGTGGCGATCGTGCGCCCCGGCCCGATCCAGGGCGACATGGTGCATCCCTATCTTCGCCGGCGCGAGGGCAAGGAGGCGGTGATTTACCCGAAGCCGGAACTGGAGCAGGTGCTTGGAAAGACGCTCGGTGTGCCGCTCTTCCAGGAACAGGCGATGCGG
Source organism: Ensifer sp. YR511 (assembly GCF_900103045.1). NCBI lineage: Bacteria > Pseudomonadati > Pseudomonadota > Alphaproteobacteria > Hyphomicrobiales > Rhizobiaceae > Ensifer > Ensifer sp. YR511. The sequence continues at coordinate 15,862 of NZ_FNGR01000031.1, read as the reverse complement.
GTCGCCATCGAATGCGCCGGGTTCACGCCGGGCGAAGCCGATCAATTGCGCCGCGCCATGGCGACCTTCAAGCATACCGGCGGTGTTTCGAAGTTCGGCGAGAAGCTCGTCCGGGGCATGGTCGCAAACGGCTATGAGCCGGACTTTGCGATTAAGACCTTCAAGCAGCTCGAAGGTTTCGGCAGCTACGGGTTTCCGGAAAGCCATGCCGCGTCCTTCGCGCTGATTGCCTATGCCTCCTCCTGGCTCAAATGCTGGCATCCGGATGTCTTCTGCGCAGCACTTCTGAATGCCCAACCGATGGGCTTTTACGCCCCGGCCCAGATCGTGCGGGACGCGCGCGACCATGGCGTCGAGGTCCGGCCTGTGTGTGTGAACGCCAGCCGCTGGGATTGCACGCTCGAGGCAACGGGGGATGAAAGCCGCTTTGCCGTTCGCCTTGGTCTTCGCATGGTCAAGGCGCTGGCGAACGCTGACGCCGCGGCAATCGTTGCCTCGCGCGACGAAAGGCCTTTCGAGACCGTCGACGAACTCTGGCGCCGGGCAGGCGTTCCGGCCGCCTCTTTGGTCCAGCTTGCCGAAGCCGATGCCTTCCAACCTTCGCTCAAGCTTGCGCGACGCGAGGCACTCTGGGCGATCAAGGCGCTGCGCGACGAGCCGCTGCCGCTCTTTGCCGCGGCCTCTGAGCGTGAAAGCCGGACGGTCGCGGAACTGGATGAGCCATCAGTGGCGCTAAGGCCGATGACTGCGGGCGGCGAAGTGGTTGAGGACTATGGGCATGTCGGCTTGACGCTACGCAGCCATCCCCTCTCGTTCCTGCGCGCCGATCTGACGAAGCGTCGCATCGTCACGTGCAAGGAGGCGATGCAGACCCGGGATGGAAAATGGCTCGAAGCCGCAGGTCTGGTGCTCGTGCGCCAGCGGCCGGGTTCTGCCAAGGGCGTGATGTTCATCACCATCGAAGACGAAACCGGCATCGCCAATCTCGTCGTCTGGGCAAAGACCTTCGAGACGTTTCGCCGCGTTGTGCTCGGCGCCGGCATGCTCGGCGTCTATGGGCGCATTCAACGGGAAGGCGAGGTCGTTCACCTCGTTGCCCATCGGCTGACCGACCTATCCGGCGAACTTGCAAGCGTGGGCGATCGGGACGCCAGTTTTCCGCTTCCGCATGGAAGAGGTGACGAGTTCCATCGTGGGGCGCCGGCGCCCGATCCGCGCGGTATCCCGAAGGGACCGCGGCCGCGCGATATCGTCGATCCCTATCTGCATCTCGATCAGATCAAGGTGAAGACGCGGGATTTTCGGTGAGGGCCAACTTCGCATTGAACGGCCGGGTGTCGTGAACCCGACGAGTTTTGAGGATTCAAGTTCCATAATAAGTATCTCGTGATTTTACATCGTCCACAGGACCGAAAGCGGAGCGGCGTGCAATTTTTCGCCAAATGGCGTCACGCGGTCGTGATCGTGCAAAACGATGCCGTGCAGGAAGCGGTCGCCTACCGCCTCCTGTAACTGACGAAGCCCTTTGAAGTCTTCAGCCTTGACCGTCGACGATGCCTTGACCTCGATGCCGACGACGCGACCGCGCCGGTCCTCGACAACAACATCGACCTCGATCTGATCCTTCGTCCGATAGTGAGAGAACGAAAGTCGGCGTTCGGACCAAGATGCAAGCTTTAGGAGTTCTGATGCGACGAAGCTTTCGAGCAAAGGACCGAAACGCGTCTTGTTTTCACGGATACTGTTGACATCGTCTTCGCGCAGGGTTGCGAGCAGGCCAGTGTCGAGAAAATGCAACTTTGGTGTTTTTACCAGGCGACTAAGCCGGTTGTTGGACCATGGCGCGAGGGTTCGGACAAGGAAGAGTCGCTCAAGGATTGCTACATACTTTTGAGCGGTGACACTGGATAGTCCGAGGGCCGAGCCGGATCCGCTATGATTGACCAACTGTCCCGCATGCTCTGCAAGAACATTAAGGAGGCGCGGCAACCTGCCCAACTGATCGATGTTGGCAATGTCGCGCACGTCTCTGTCAAGGATAAGCGCCACGTAGTCTTCAAGCCACGCGGTGCGCCGGCCGGGCTGCGTCCTGCGTACGACCTCAGGGTACCCTCCACGTACAACCGTCTCAACAAGGTCGTCGCCGAGCACAAGTCCGTCCGCGATCGCGGGCACCTCTCCCGCAAAAATGCGATCAAGAAAGCGGCCTGGGGTCGATCGGATTTCAGCCTGTGCAAACGGCAGCAACGAAATTAGGGCCATGCGGCCGGCAAGAGAGTCTGCCACCGCCGGCACGGTGGCGAGGTTTGCTGAACCTGTGAGCAGGAAGCGGCCCGGCTCATCGCTGCGATCTACGCTTTCCTTTATCGCAAGCATTAACTCAGGCGCACGCTGAACTTCATCAATTACCGCTCGGTCGAGGCCGCGAACGAAGCCTACAGGGTCGGATTTGGCGGCGCTGAGTGTGCCGGCGTCATCAAGGGTGTAGTACGGCCGCTCTGTTCCAGAGAACTGTCGCGCAAGGGTGGTCTTTCCTGCCTGCCTTGGTCCGGCGACGAGAACGACGCGCGTGTCCGACAGCGCCGTCTCGACCATGGAGCGGGCCTTGCGTTGGATGAGTGCGTTCGGGCGATTTGTATTGGTCATGCGGCCGATGTTAACTCCATTGGCGTCCAATTTAAAGCAGAATTCCGTCCAATTTAAAATGTAACTTGCTTTATCGCGCGGCCAGTCGCTCGAAAACAAAGAGTGTACACGGAACGCGACGGACGGGGGCAGTCGATCCCTCTTCCCCTTCGGGCCACTATGTTGAAGCTCCTGCGGCGGCCCTTTTTCCGCCCGTCGCGTGACGCGAATTCCCGCTTTCCCGCTGAGGCGGCGCTTTGCTGAAAGCTCCGATACGCTTCATTCTTGACGGACCGATCAAGCATACCGGCGGTGTGTCGAAGTTCGGTGAGAAGCTTGTCCGGGGCATGGTCGCAAACGGCTACGAGCCGGACTTTGCGATTAAGACCTTCAAGCAGCTCGAAGGCTTCGGCAGCTACGGCTTTCCTGAAAGCCATGCGGCGTCCTTCGCGCTGATCGCCTACGCCTCCTCGTGGCTCAAATGCTGGCACCCGGACGTCTTCTGCGCGGCGCTTCTGAACGCGCAGCCGTTGGGTTTTTACGCCCCGGCCCAGATCGTGCGGGATGCGCGCGATCATCGGGTCGAGGTTCGGCCAGTTTGTGTGAACGCCAGCCGCTGGGATTGCACGCTTGAGGCAACAGCGGATGAAAGTCGCTTTGCCGTCCGTCTTGGTCTTCGCATGGCCAAGGGGCTGGCCAATGTCGACGCTGCGGCGATTGTCGTTGTGCGCGATGAACGACCTTTCGAGACCGTCGACGATCTCTGGCGTCGGGCAGGGGTTCCGGCAGCCTCGCTCGTCCAGCTTGCCGAGGCCGATGCGTTTCAGCCTTCGCTCGGGCTTGCTCGGCGCGAGGCACTTTGGGCGATCAAGGCATTGCGCGACGAGCCGCTGCCGCTCTTTGCCGCGGCATCTGCCCGGGAAAGTCGGACCGTCGCCGAACTCGATGAGCCATCAGTGGCGCTAAGGCCGATGACTGCGGGCGGCGAAGTGGTTGAGGACTATGGGCATGTCGGGCTGACGCTGCGCGACCATCCGCTCTCGTTCCTGCGCGCGGATCTGACGAAGCGCCGTATCGTCACCTGCCGGGAGGCGATGCGGACGCGTGATGGCAGATGGTTGGAGGCGGCCGGCCTGGTGCTTGTCCGACAGCGGCCGGGCTCGGCCAAAGGCGTGATGTTCATCACCATCGAGGACGAAACGGGCATAGCCAATCTGGTTGTCTGGGCCAAGACCTTCGAAAACTATCGCCGCGTGGTCCTCGGCGCCGGCATGCTCTGCGTTTATGGCCGGATTCAGCGCGAAGGCGAGGTTGTACACCTCGTTGCCCATCGCCTTACCGACCTATCCGCCGAACTTGCAAGTGTCAGCGAGCGGGATGCCAGTTTTCCACTTCCGCATGGCAGGGGGGACGAGTTTCATCATGGGGCGCCGGCGCCCGATCCGCGCGGCCTGCCGAAGGGGCCGCGTCCGCGCGATATCGTCGATCCCTATCTGCATCTCGATCAGATCAAGGTGAAGACGCGCGATTTCCGGTGAGAAGTGTTTTCTTGGAATCCTCGAAAGCCGGTTTACTGCTTCGTGCGGCCCGAAGTGCCGACGCTCGGCGAGGCGTGGGATGAGGTATCGCCCCACTCGGGGCGGTTCCCCCATGCCGCACCAAGCTCTGGCTAACGTTTGCCTAGCCTCGTCCGCCCCGCAGCCCGAATTGAGAGAGATGAGTCAGACGAGAGTCCGATAAGTCCAGAGCCAATGGCCACTTCGAGGGTCTGGCTGTATTCACTTCCCGCGAGCCCTTGTTTCTTGGCATGATTTTCAGCGGCGCCGCGTAAGACGGATGGCGACACGCCATACCGCACACTGTGGAAGGCGCCCAGAATAATAAGAAGTTTTTCGTCCAAGCTCTTCATAGTTTACCTTCAATCTATCTTGTGATGGAGGCGGCAATGGCGACCACTGGTGGACGGCATTGGACTCACCCGCGTGCTGCGGTTCCTTGGCTGCGTAATGGTTAGCCGCGCTTATCGCGCAGGCGTTGGTAAGGCGCTTTTCTTCGACGAGATTGCTCCATCGACACCTGCTTGTCAGGTGTGATGAAACCATGCCTTTGTTGGAAGCACTTAGAGGTGCCGTGGCCGTGACGGGTCCTTCCAAAGCAAAAGTAAGGCCCCGGCCCTAGGCATGGGTTCTGACCGCGATTTTGAAAGGAAGGTTTGTTAGAGCGCGATGCCAATCGCGCAACAATCAAAGCTAGCGAGCAAACTCGAGAGACCGTTCTACCTGTGTCTTCGCCTAAGCGTCAATCGGTAGTAAAACCCGACTGCGGCGCGAAGCCTCCTATTCAGAGAGACCGCAACACGTCGCCAAATGCATCCAACAGCATGTCCGCATTCTCGCGAGAAAAGACGAGAGGTGGCCGTATTTTCAGAACATTGGCATTGGGACCGGAGGCGCTGATGAGGATGCGGCGATCTCGCAGACCATTTACGATCCGAGTCGTTAGCGCGGCATCAGGGCTCTTGGCGGCAGGGTCGGCAACGATCTCGACGCCGATGAAGAGACCGGAACCGCGCACGTCCCCGAGAGCGTGGTATCGATCCGAAAGGCTCTTGAGGCCACCCATCAGGTAGGAGCCGACCTCCAGCGCATTTTGCTGCAGCCCCTCAATGCAGATAGTGTCGAGCACTGCCTTGCCGGCCGCGGCGGCGACCGGATTGCCGCCGAACGTGTTGAAATAGCGCGCCTTTGGGCCGAACTCAGCGATAACCTCGGGGCGCAGCACGATACCCGCCATCGGATAGCCGTTACCCATTGGTTTGCCGATCGTCACCATGTCGGGTGCAACGCCGTGGCGTTCGAAACCCCACATCGTTTCGCCCGTTCGACCGAAGCCGGGCTGCACCTCGTCGGCGATGAAGAGGCCGCCAGCCTCGTGGATCGCGTCCACCGCAGGCTTGAGAAAACCTCTCGGCCCTTCGAAGATGCCGTCGCTGGAAAAGATCGTATCGGTGATCAGCATGGCCGGCTTGATGCCGTGACGTTTGAGATCGGCGATTGCGGCGCGCACGTCGTGGCCGAATTTTACCGCCAACTGTTCGGGCGAGTGACGGTAGCTGTCCGGCGCGGGCACCGTGCGCACATGCGGGCCGAGCGTCACGGATTCGCCGAGCGAGGGCGAGAATTCGGCAACCGCGCTCGTCAGGCCGTGATAGGCGAGGTTCGTCGCGATGATGCCGGTGCCCCCAGTGACGAAGCGGGCGATGCGAACGGCGAGATCGTTCGCTTCACTGCCGGTGCAGGTGAACATGGCCTGGCTGAGCGCCTCGGGGAAGGTGGCCGTCAGTGCCTCGGCATAGGCGACGATCCCTTCGTGCAGGTAGCGTGTGTGAGTGTTGAGCACGGCCGTCTGCTTCGTGATTGCCTCCACCACGCGCGGATGGCAATGGCCGAGCGAGGCGACGTTGTTGTAAGCGTCGAGATACCGCTCGCCGGCCGTGTCGTACAGAAAAACGCCTTCGCCGCGGACAAGATGCAGCGGTTTTTCGTAAAACAGGCGGTAGGCGGGACCGAGCACTTTTTCTCGGCGCGCGATAAGCGCCCTCTCGCTCTCGTCTAGTCGGTCGAAATCTGCACGCGAAAAAGCATTCACCATCGACATGATCAAGCCTCGGAAAGGTTGGGCGCGAGCCGTTTCAGCCCGGCCGGAGTGAGATCGACTATGTTCTGCAGGCCGCGGCATGCGGTCGCGTGGTTACGCATGATATAGGCCCGGTTCTCAGGAAAACGTGCGGAACGCCACTCCGCGATGATGATGGACATGGCGAGGCGGGAACGGGCGAGAAGCGGTAGCAGCTCGATTTCGGCCGGCTCCAGCGCGCGCGCCGACAGGAAGCCTTCGAGGAAGGCGCCGGTGCGGGCGGCCCAATTGTCGGTCGCAAGGTGATAGGAGAGGGCGACGGCAAGGTCATTGATCAAGGGCGCATGCACCATGTCGCCGAAGTCGATGATACCAACAACTTTGGTCGGCTCTGCCGGATCAAGCAGGATGTTGTGCGGATTGAAATCGTTATGGATGATCTGCCGGCGCTTGATCGCGGCGATCGCCGGCATCGAGCGTTCGAACTCGGCGAGTACGGCCTCAACCTGCGCTCGGCGCTCGATGCCGACATGGTCGAGCAGGGCGACAAGGTCGAGTGTATGAGAAATGTCCCACATCAACTTTCCGGCGGGCGGGCGCCCTTTGTAGTCTTCGAGACCCAGCCCAAGTTGTGCGAGCGCCCGGCCGACGTTGCGGCTCTGCGTCTCTGAGGCCGAGGTGCGGTACTGCAGTTCGCCGCCGAGGAAGGTCAACAGGCGCATGACGCGGGGGCCATCGGAGGTGGAAAGCGTATGGCTCGGCGCTCCGGTTTTCGTGAGCATGAGCCTTGGCACCGGTACATTGGGGGCCGCAGCCTCCAGATGCATTAGCGCACCATCCTGGAACTCAAGCGAGGCCGGGTCTTCGGCGGGATTGGCAATCTTGAGGATGAAGTCCTTTCCATCCGAGCGGGTAAAAAGAAAGGTCTCGTCCCTTTCGCTTGAGAGCCGCCTGATCGAGCCGCTCGCGCCATAGACCTGCTTCACCGCCGCCTCCGCATCGGAAAGCGATGTCGCGCTCCATGTTGCCGACATGGAATCGGCGTTCTTGGCGGTGGGCGATGGCTCCGTCATGCTTGCTCCGTTGGCGCGGTCGCCCGCATTTCCGTCAATCTCTGCCCGTCAGCTGACCACGACGACGACGACATTGTCGCGCCAAGCCGTTCGGTGAATGATGTCTGCGACACGCCATACTTGAAACACAGCGAAAAAGATGCATCAAGTATCTTGTTATTCCATTTTTCGGACGAATTCCATGCCTCAATTCACGTCACTGGATCATGAGAACCTCAACAGCGTCGTCTATGGTGCGTTGTGCGATGCGCTGATCCAGGGACGGTTCCAACCCGGCGATCGGCTGAAGATCCGGGACCTGGCAGAGCAATTCGGCACAAGCGTTACGCCGATCCGCGACGCAATCCTTCGGCTTGCCAATGACGAGGCGATCATCTTCCGCTCGCCGCGCGACATCCGCATCCCGGGCTTGAGCGAAAACCGCTACCGCGAGATCCGCGCAATACGGGTGCGCCTGGAAGGACTGGCGGCGGAGACTGCGGCTCAGGTGGCGACGAGCGCGGATATCGAAGCGTTGGAGCGAATCTTGCGCGAAAACGAACAAGCAATCGAGGCCGGCGACCGACTGAAGGGTACGCAACTCAACCAAGCCTTCCACTTCCTGCTGCCGCAGATCGCCGGGCTGCCGGTGCTGAACAGCATCCTGCGGCGGCTCTGGCTGCGGATGGGGCCACACATTTCCGATGCTTACATAGAGGGCGGAAGGGCTATGATTGACCACCACTACCCGGTCGTCGAAGCCCTAAAGCGGCACGATCCCGCCGCCGCTTCGATGGCAATCGTCGACGACATCCTGCTCGGCGGCAAGCCGATCCTCGAGCGCATCGAACGGGGCAGCGAGCCGGAGGCGCGCCGGGCTTAACGTCGCTTGGAATAGGAGACTTGCAATTCATGGGCAGCCTATTACGATGCATCAAACATCAAAAGGAAGCGCTCCGATGACCGATGATTGCCGGTACATGTTGCTGACGGGGGCGAGCCGGGGGATCGGGCACGCAACGGTCAAGCTCTTTCAGTCGAAGGGCTGGCGTATTCTCACCGTTTCTCGCCAGTCCTTTTCCGAGGAATGTGCCTGGCCGTCCGCACGCGAGAGCCATATCCAGGCCGACCTTGCCGATCTCACGCAGATTGACCGCCTGGCTGCGACCGTGCGCGAGCGCCTACCGAACGGGCGCCTGCATGCACTCGTGAACAATGCGGGCATTTCGCCGAAGGGACCGGGCAAGAGTCGCCTCGGTGTGCTGGATACCGATGCCGATGTCTGGACGCAGGTGCTCAACGTAAATCTTGTGTCGACCGCTTTGATCGCCCGCGCGCTCATGCCGGAACTGGAAGCGGCGAAGGGCTCGATCGTCAATGTTACGTCCATCGCAGGCTCTCGCGTCCACCCTTTTGCAGGCGTTGCCTATGCGGCGTCCAAAGCGGCGCTGGCCTCACTGACCCGCGAAATGGCGCACGAATTCGGCCAACGCGGCGTCAGGGCGAACGCCATCGCGCCGGGCGAGATCGAAACGTCTATCCTGTCGCCCGGAACCGATGAACTGGTGGCGGCGGAAGTGCCGATGCGAAGACTGGGCGAACCGCGCGAAGTCGCGGAGACCATCTACTTCCTTTGCACCGAGCCATCGTCCTACATCAACGGCGCGGAAATCCACATCAACGGAGGGCAGCACGTCTGACAACGGTCAAATCGGGAAAACCCGTTGGCCTGCAATGACTAGAATGCATCCATCGGTTGAAACGTCCAAGGGAGAATGGGCGCAAAGACCGGTGAGGCCGCAGCCACCGCCGCAAACAGGACGGGGACAACGGTCTGCATGGGATCGTCATCGGAGCCGCAGCGGCTCTTTCACCAACGAAGAAAAGGGGAATGCCATGAAGACAATCTTTCAATCGGGTGTCCTGGCGGCGGCTGCCGTCGTTCTGTCGGCGGGCCTTGCTGTGCCGGTTTTCGCGCGAGATCTAACAGTCGTTTCATGGGGTGGAAACTATCAGGATGCCCAGCGCAACATCTACTTCAAACCGTTCTCCGAAAAGTCCGGCAAGCCAGTGCTCGACGAAGCCTGGGACGGCGGGATCGGCGTCATCCAGTCGAAGGTCAAGGCCGGCGCACCGAACTGGGATGCGGTGCAGGTGGAAGCCGAAGAACTGGCGCTCGGTTGTGCCGACGGTCTTTATGAAAAGATCGACTGGGACAAGATGGGCGGTAAGGACAAATTCCTCGATTCTGCGGTCAATGACTGTGGTGTCGGCGCCATCGTCTGGTCGACGGCCATCGCCTATGACGGCGACAAGCTGAAGGAAGGCCCGACTTCCTGGGCGGACTTCTGGAACGTCGAAAAGTTCCCCGGCAAGCGCTCGCTGCGCAAGGGCCCAAAATACACGCTGGAATTCGCGCTACTCGCCGATGGTGTCTCCAAGGATGAGATCTATGACGTTCTCGGTACAGAGGAGGGGGTCGCCCGCGCCTTCAAGAAACTCGACGAATTGAAGCCTAACATCGTCTGGTGGGAATCGGGCGCACAGCCGTTGCAGTTTCTCGCATCGGGCGAAGTCGCCATGACTTCGGCATACAACGGCCGCATCACCGGCATCAATCGGTCGGAAGGCAAGAACTTCAAGGTCGTCTTTCCCGGCAGCATTTATGCCGTCGATAGCTGGGTCGTGTTGAAGGATGCGGAGAACAAGGAGGCTGCGCAGGACTTCATCGCTTTTGCGAGCCTGCCGGAAAACCAGGCGAAACTGCCGGAATTCGTGGCATACGGTCTGCCGAACAAGGAGGCTGCGTCCAAAGTACCGGCGGAATTCTCCAAGGACCTGCCAACCGATCCTGCCAACATGACAGATGCCATCTCGCTCAATGTCGATTTCTGGATCGACAATGCCGAGACGCTGACGCAGCGCTTCAACGCCTGGCTCGCCCAGTAAGAACATCCGTGGTGAAGGGCGCTCCACCGGGAGCGCCCGTTCCTGGATGGCTGGGTGCGTTTCTTGAGGACGCATCCTTCGCCTTTAGCGATGGAGTCTTCCGTGGCCGAATACATTCGATTTGACCGCATTACGAAATTCTACGGCCCGCTTTGCGTGGTTGAACATCTCGATCTCGGCATCGGGAAGGGGGAGTTCGTCAGCCTGCTCGGCCCGTCCGGCTCGGGCAAAACGACGCTTCTTATGATGCTCGCTGGCTTCGAGCAGCCGACCGCGGGCGAGATCCTTCTCGACGGAACTGCCATCAATAAGGTGCCCACCTACAAGCGGGACATGGGTGTTGTCTTCCAGAGCTACGCGCTCTTCCCGCACATGTCAGTCGGCGAAAACATCGCTTTTCCGCTCCAGATGCGGGGCATTGGCAAGGCGGGGATCGATGAGCGCGTCAAACGTGCACTCGACATGGTGCAGCTTTCAACCCTTTCCGACCGACGGCCCTCGCAGCTCTCGGGTGGCCAGCAGCAGCGCGTGGCGCTTGCCCGGGCGCTTGTCTTCGAACCGCGTGTCGTGCTGATGGACGAGCCACTCGGCGCGCTTGACAAGCAGTTGCGCGAGCAGATGCAACTCGACATCCGCGATCTGCACCGCCGCCTCGGCCTAACAATCGTTTTCGTTACGCATGACCAGTCCGAAGCGCTTACGATGTCGGATCGCGTCGCCGTCTTCAACAAGGGCAAGATCGAGCAGATCGGGACACCCCGCCAGGTCTACGACGAGCCGGCGACGCGCTTCGTCGCCGAATTCATCGGCGAGACCAATCTCGTCGAAGGTGTCGTGGAAACCGTGCAAGGCGCGGAAGCGACTGTGCGTCTTCGTTCCGGGGCACAAATTGTGTCGGCGGTTTCCGGCAGCGTCGCTTCCGGCCAATCCGTCTTTCTCTCCATCCGTCCGGAACGGGTAGATCTCAGCGAGACGCGCAGTGAGGGTCGAAACGTCTTGGAAACGGAAGTTGCAGATTCCGTTTATCAGGGCGATCATTTGCGCGTGCAGTTGCAGAACGCCACTCACCCGCTGATCGCCAAACTCGGCAGAAGGTCGCGCGAGTTTCCGCCAGGCACCAAAGTCTTTGCGGCGTTTTCGGCCGGCGATTGTCGGGTCATTGCGCCATGAGTGGAGTCTCCTCCCGCACTGGACGATCGCTGCTTCTTCTGGCGCCGCTGCTCTTTTTCCTCATCGGCTTCTTCGTTTGGCCGCTCTTCAGCATGATGGCGCAGTCCGTGTCGGATCCGGCCGTGTTGCGGCTGCTGCCACGCAGCGCGGAAGTTCTGGCCGATTGGGACCGTAAGTCTCCACCCACCACACCCATGCAGATGGCGCTGATGGAGGACCTGAAGTCCGTCGACGACGATCAGGCGCTTGGTGACATGGTGCGCCGTCTCAACAGCGCCCGCTCCGGTTTTCGCACGCTGATGGGGAAGACGACGAGTGCATTGAAAGATACGGCGAACCCACCCGCCGACCTCGTTTCCATCGATAAACGCTGGGAGAAGCCGGAGTTCTGGCTGGCGATCGCAGATGCGCTCTCGCCCTATACCGACCGCAACCTGCTTGCCGCCGTCGATCTTGGTCGCAATGCGGCTGGTGATATCGAGCATTTGCCGCCAGACCAGTCCGTCAACGCCGTGATCCTCATGCGCACCTTCTGGATAGCCGCGCTCGTCACCTTCGCATGCGCCTGTATCGGCTTTCCGTACGCAATCATCGCCGCTTCGCTCGACGGTTGGAAGCGTGATCTGATGCTTGGCGCCGTGTTGTTGCCGCTGTGGACGTCGCTTCTGGTGCGCACCGCGGCCTGGTTCATCCTGTTGCAGGAGCAGGGTCTCATCAATGATCTCCTGCGCGCCATCGGCCTCATAGATGCGCCGCTGACGCTGATCTTCAACCGCACCGGCGTCATCATCGCCATGACCCATGTGTTGTTGCCGTTCATGGTGCTCCCGATCTATTCCGTGCTCATCACCATCCCGAAGAACTTGATGCCGGCCGCCGCCTCGCTCGGCGCGCGCCCGCTGCGCGCTTTCCTGCGAGTGTTGCTGCCGCTAAGCCTCAGGGGTGTGGCGTCCGGCGCTCTGCTAGTGTTCATCTCTGCGATTGGCTATTACATAACGCCGGCGCTGATTGGCGGACCGGGCGACCAGATGATCTCCTCGATCATCGCCTTTTACGCCACGGGATCGGCGAATTGGGGCATGGCCGGTGCGCTCGGGGTCGTACTCCTGGTCGCAACTCTACTGCTCTACAGCGTCTACTCACGGCTCTCCAGCGACGAAGTTGGGGGGCGGTGACCATGCCGATGAAAATCGCCAAGGCCACCTTCGCCACGCTGACGATCCTCTTCCTCGTCGCGCCACTCATTGCCATCCTGCCGCTCGCCTTCACCTCGAGCGTGATCCTCACCTATCCGATCCCGTCGTGGTCCCTACGCTGGTTTGAGGAACTCTTCTTCGCGGACGCCTGGCGGCGGGCAATCGTCAACAGCCTGATCATCGGCACGGGCACGACCTTGCTCGCAACCGCGCTTGGTACGGCCGCGTCGCTCGGCCTGCGCAACCGCCTTCTTCTCTTTCGCGGTTCGATGCGCACAGTTTTCCTGCTGCCCATGGTGGTGCCGGCCGTCGTGCTGGGGGTCGGCATGCAAGTGCTGCTGGCGGGTTTTGGCCTTACCAACAGTTACATGGGCGTGATCATCGCCCACACGGTCGTTGCGGTGCCCTTTGTGGTCGTGAGCGTCACCGGCGCGCTTGCCGGCATTGACCAGCGCGTCGAGCTTGCGGCCCAGAGCCTCGGTGCTTCGCCAACGACGGTGTTCCGCCGGGTCACCCTGCCGCTCGCCATGCCGGGCGTACTCTCTGGCGCGGTGCTCGCCTTTGCGACGTCGTTGGACGAAGTCGTCCTCACGCTCTTCGTCGCAGGCCCGAACCAGCGGACGTTGGCGCGGCAGATGTTTTCCAGCATCCGTGAAAACATCAGCCCTGCGATCGCTGCAGCGGCCTTTCTCTTCATCGCGGGGACGGTGTTGATCGGCCTCGCTGTGGTTGTGTCGCGGTCTTTGATAGCGAAGCGGCGCTAGGAGACGGGAAGCACAGCGCTTGCGGCTCCTAGCATGTCACCGCAGACGGAGTCGAACATCTGCAGGATGGCGGTGCGGCGGCTTGCATCTCCCGGACGCAGCGTGACCTCCGCAGAGGCATAGGTCTCAGCCAGCAGGAGTTTGCCAAGATCGTCGGCCTCACTCGTCGGCAGATCGCTGAAATAGAAGTCGGCGGCGCGAACCCAAGGTTGGAGACACTGGAGAAAGTCGGTCGGGGGGCTTGGTCGTTGGCTTCGTGGCGAAGCCAGAGCCGGACCCCTAGTCTGCTATCCTCGGAATACACGGTTTGAATTCCGTCCGATTAAAAGTGAAATCTCGTCTAAATCAAAGTGGGGCTCACCCACGTTCACAACCTTCACATTCGCCGGATTAAATTGATTCTCAAGCGGAACGCTAAGTACGGGGCATCCGGTCCCATCCCCTTTCGGATGTTGAAGGTCCTGCCACGGCCCTTTTTCCGCACTTCCCGTGACGCGAATTCCTATTTTCCCCCACAGCGCGGCGCTATGCTGAAAGCTCTGATACGCTTCATCCCCGGCTCGTTTGCAATGCTGTCACAGCTTCGCCGTCCTACCCATCTTCACTGACATGAATTCCGATCCAACCTTGCAGATGGTTTCCGCACCGCGCCTGACGGGAGAAGACGTGCTTTTCGTGCTCTCCTTCTCGGGCCGAACGAGCTATCTTATTTCGAACATCGAGATTGCCAAGAAGGCCGGCGCACGTATAGTTTCCATCTCTCCGGGCGGCTCCGTCGTCGCCTCCCTCGCCGATGGAAGCATCAATCTCAACGCCTACCGCGCCTCGACCCATCCCCTCATCGTGCCGACCGGCCGCGCCCCGATGTATGTGATGCTCGACGTGCTTTTTGCCCTGGTCGCGCGCAAGTGCGAGGCAGACACGCTATGAACCGGATGCAAGGACAATCGACATGGAAACGACCTTTTCGCCAGTGCTGACCGTTTGTGGGATCGACGAACTACCGGGCCAGAGCGACAGGAAGGTGACCCACGTCCTGTCGATCGTCGATCCGGAGCTGCCGGAACTTGAGGCGTTTGGCGGTTACGGCGCCCATCACCGCACGACCTTGCGCTTCCACGACATCATTGCAGCCGTACCTAACCGGGTGATGCCGCGCCCCGACCATGTCGAGGCGATCCTTCGCTTCGGCAACGACTTCCTGGAGCGCGCAGATAAGCAGGCGTCGAGCCACGTTCTGGTGCATTGCCATATGGGCGTGTCGCGATCGACCGCCGCGATGCTGACCCTGATGGCGCAGGCAAACCCGGACGAGCCGGGCGAGAGCCTGTTTGCCCGTCTTGTCGCCATCCGTCCGCAGGCCTGGCCGAACTCGCAGATGATCGGCTTTGCCGATGAACAGCTCGGCCGCGGAAGCGACCTCACCACGGCGCTGCGCCGCCATTACGGACGACAGATCAAAAGCCGCCCCGAGTTCACCGAATGGATGACCTCCCTCGGCCGCGAGGCGGAGTTGAAGATGGCCATGCTCGGCTGACGTCGACCGCTGACTCGTAGACCTTTTGTTCGCGGCCGTTCGATGATCATGCGATCGCCGAGCTTGAAGGCGGCCCCGCCCTCTGCGGCCGCGACCTCAGTTGCGTCGCGCACCGTGGGCCTAGGCGTCTCGCTGACGCCGCCACATACCCAGGCATCGACTAGTCGCATGTTCTCGATCAGATCAGGCGAGCAATCGACGCTGACGAGAGGGCGCGTTTAGAAAGGGAAGGGGCTCTTTTCGGGAGCCACCATTGGGTCGGGGAGCACGGCTCCCACATCGTCAGCGCCGCCCACACTTTCGCCCGCGTGTATAACGTCATGGTGAAGCGGGCGGCTTGCGGTTGGGATGCTCGCATCGTTTGATGCAGTTTATCGTCTCTGACGCGGTGACCGCTTCTTTTGCGCGACTCCTTAGCGAAATCGACCTTCTTCGGAACGTCGGTCGCCGTGCCATCAGCCCTTCGAGGCGAGATCGAGCAACGTCGCTCGCAGAAGATGATCACCTTCTCCTGCCAGAACCTCGGCCTGTAGCGAGCCCATTTTTTCAGAGATGTTCGAGACCCATGCTGTCGGCAACATCCACATCGGCCGCCTGCTGGAGAGGCAGGCAAATGGGAGGCGGCTCATCACCAGGATCAGTACCCCGTATTTGAGCGGAGCTGCTTGCCGGGGGCGTGGGCCCGGTTGCTGAATAATCGCCGGCGCCTGCCGAACCTCCTTGGTCGATCGATTTCCGCCCGTTTAAGCGGGCGGAAAGTGGCTGCTGCTGTCTGTGGATAGAAATACCGTTTAATTTCAATGTGTTGTGAGATTTATGTCGGGCCCATGAAAATCCCTGTTGACGTCTGTGAGGATGGGGGTCTATAAGCCCGATCACTGACGAGGGCGGCGGCGCTGCTGGCGACGACGACCTTCGCTCTAGAGTTTCCTG
>NZ_FNGR01000030.1:0-84842 GCF_900103045.1 Ensifer sp. YR511 | reverse complement strand
GTCACGGAGATCACCGACAAGGCGACGGGTGAGAACACGGTCACACACACGCAGGGCGGTGCGGTTGGCTTTAGCGATGTCGATACGCTCGACACGCACAGCGCCAGCTTCAAGGCGAACGGCAACGGCTATCTCGGCACCTTCGCGCTCGACCCGCTGAACCAGGCAACCGATCAGGTCGGCTGGAGCTTCAAGGTTGCCGACAGCGTGCTCGACTCGCTGCAGGCTGGCCAAAAGCTGACGCAGACCTATGACGTCACCGTCGATGACGGCCACGGCGGTACGGCGACCCAGACGGTGACGATCACGATCACCGGCACCAACGATGCCCCGGTCATCACCTCGGACGCCCAAGGCGGTGTGGTAACGGAGATCGCCGACAAGGCGACGGGCGAGAACACGGCCACGCACACGCAGGGCGGCACGATCGGCTTTTCCGACGTCGATACGCTGGATACCCACAGCGCCAGTTTCACGGCGCAGGGCGGTGGCTATCTCGGCACTTTCTCGCTCGGCTCGCTGAACCAGTCGACCGACTCGGTTGGCTGGAGCTTCCAGGTGGCCGACAACGTGCTGGATTCGCTGAATGCTGGTGAGACGCTGACGCAGAAGTACGATGTGACGATCGATGACGGCCATGGCGGCACGGCGGTACAGACGGTAACGATCACGATCACTGGCACTGATGATGGCGTGAGCGTCAACGGGCTGTCGTCCAGCGCCGAAGAGACGGTTTACGAGAAAAATCTCTCGGATGGTTCTTCGCCGAATGTGGCTGCACTTACGCAGACCGGCAGCTTCTCCGTGACGACGCCGGACGGACTCGCCGGCCTGAAGATTAATGGTACTTCGGTCGTGACGGGGGGCGCCTACGCCGTAGGAACCACGGTGGACACGGCACTTGGACTTCTGACGATCACCGGCTACACGCCAACGACGGTCAACGGTACGGTGACGGGCGCAACCTTCACCTACAGCTATCTGCTGCAGGACAACAGCTTGGCGCATACTGCGGCTGGAGCCGATAGCGGGGTCTTCGATAACTTCGTCGTCGCCGTGACAGATGAAGATGGTTCGACGAGCAATGCCACGCTCAACATCCGGATCGTCGACGATGTCCCGACCGTCCAATCCATCAGCAGCGCCTACATGGGCAACGGTACCGGTGCGCTGGAAGGTGTCATCAATGCGACGCCAGGCGCCGACGGCATCAAAGTTTACAAGATCGACAGCGTGGTCGGGCTGCCTACTGGCTGGACCACAACGGGAACGGGCACCGGGCAGGTGCTCGTGAAGGACAACTTCGGTACCGACATCTATCGCCTGACAACGAACGCGGACGGGACCTATCAACTGGAACAGTTGAAGGAACGTCCTGGAACGCAGGTAACCATTGATGCGGCGAACGATTTCCCCAATAGCCCAACGAAGACCTACGATTTCGGCTTCGCCAAGTTTACAGCACTTGCATCCTCCTCGGGGCAAGTGACCTTCAATGCCAACACGGCGTCAGGCGGTGGAAACGAGTTCGGGATCGGCAATCCGGCCTTCTCTACTGGGGAGAAGTTCAAGATTGAATTCGATAAGGATGTATCGTCGGTTACCTTGCGTTTCGGGACGGTTAAAGATCCAGGATCGATTGAGTTCACGGTAAGGGATGGCAATTCCACGCCATACACCTTTTCCAAGACTGTCGTCGCGGGGCAGACGAGTGTTACAATTCTTCCGAGCGATGTCGGATTCAAGTTCGATTACATCGAAGTTCTTGGCAAGAACGGCATCAATGTCTCCTTCACGACGGTAGGTTACACCGAAACCGTCGCCGCTTCGGATTTGACGCTGACTTTTGGCGTTACCGGAGAAGACAGGGATGGCGATTTGTCGAATTCCTCGACGCTCACCTTCGTGTCCGACGGATCCACAACCACGGCAAATGAAATCAGCGGCAGTGCGGGGCATGATGTCATCCATGGCGGAGCTGGCGACGACACGCTCAACGGAGGTGACGGCAACGACATCATCTATGCGAGCGCGGGCGACGACGACATAAATGGCGGAGCAGGCGTGGACCTGCTCAACTTTTCAGATGCGACCGGTCCCGTCACGTTTACGCTGGTACAGAGCAGTTGGGAGGATGATGTAGATCTTTCCAGCGTCGGCCTGGGAGAGGAAGACTACAGGAATATAGAAGGTGTCATTGGCTCCGACTTCAATGACAAGCTTTACGGTAGCAGTTATGGCGACATTCTGGCCGGGGGCGAGGGCAACGATACGCTTTCGGGCAATGGCGGAGCCGACAAGCTCTACGGCGATGCCGGCAATGATACACTGGTTGGCGGTTCCGGCAACGACACGCTGTATGGCGGGACGGGCGTCGACAAGCTGACTGGTGGCTCAGGCGACGACACCTTCGTTCTCGATGCGAAAGACCTGCAACTCGACATCGCCGACGTCATCACCGACTACGACGGCGACGACGACTCTGTCGACTTGTCGGCTTTGCTCGGTAACCTGCCTTCGGGAACGACGCTTGATGGCGACTATCTCCAGGTGGTTCAGGATGGGCAGAACGCCAACCTGCAAGTGGACACCGAAGGTAACGCCGGTAGTGGTGGCTGGCATACGGTTGCCGTGTTGGAGAACTTCAATGTCTCGACGGAAGTGGTGAAGGTGCTGTTCAACGAAAACGGGACGAAAACATCGCAGGACGTGCACTAACGCCGGGTTGATCTCGACAGTTCAGCGGTTCTCGGCAATCATCCGGGAACCGCATATTGAGGGGAACTTTCATGAACAGAAGCATGCTGGCGGGGGTGATGCTCGCACTGATGCCCATATCCAGTTTCGCGGCCGACCTTATCGGCGACTATGCGCCGGCGGCCCGGCAATGCACCGAGATCAGCCAGTCCGCGCTGACGGTCGATCAGGACGTGGCGACGCTGACCAAGGAAGTCGTGGCGCGCATGGACGAGGCGATTGCCGTTGCCGACGATCCGCGCTGGATCGCTTCGACGCGGCCGGCCTTCGTCTGGGCGTCCGAGACCAAGGTCGCCTGCGGCAAGGCCTATGGTTACCTGCAATCGAGCTGGCGTGACGAGGACTACATTGCCAAGTGCGATTGCTTCTACGCCAAAATGCGGCACTTCATGAATTGAGACAGCCGGTATGATCGACATGCCCCACGTTGTGGTTTCCCCGGCACGGCGCGTGTCGTCGTGCCGACAATGGCTGGCACTCGGCGTGCTCGCGCTTGGCGTTCTCGCCGGTTGTCAGGGCGCTCCCACCGCCCCTGAGGTGCTCGACGTCGAATCGCCGCAGGCAAGGCATGCCCGGCGCGCATCCGAGCATGCGGTGAAGTCGCAGGAGGCCTTCGGAACCGGCGCAACGCGTGTCGGGCTTATCACTGCACTGATGGCGCCGTCGGGCGAAACGGTGCGCGAACGCGACATCCGCGACGGGGCGTCGCTCGCCGTGGACGAGGTGGGTGGTGGCCAGCTTTCGCTTTTGGTCGAAAATACCGACGGTTCGCCGCAGCAAGTCCAGGACGCCGCCAAGCGTCTCGCGGGCCAGAACGCGGCGTTGATTGCGCTGTCGGTTGCGGACGTGCCTGTCAGCACCGTCCGCCAGGGACTTGGCTCTGCCCGCGCGCCACTTCTCGCGTTGCGCGGCAACGGCGCCGAGCGGCCGGCCGGCACCTTCGCCTTCGTTTCTGACCGCATCGATAGCGCTGTCGAGGGCGCTTCCTATGCTTTTGCCTCCGGCCGCAAGCGGCTGATCGTGCTTTTGCCCAGCGATGTCTCTGCCGCCGAACGGCAAAGGCTGGATCGCGGTCTTGCGGGCTATGGCATCAAGCCGGCGCTTGTCGCCGTGACCGGCATCACGACATTTTCCGGTGACGCGGCCGCCAAGGCAAAGCTAAAGGATATTGATGCGGTTCTCCTCATCGGATCGGAAGGGGGGGAGGTCGGTTCTCTGTCGCAACTCAAGGCCAACGGCTATCTGAAACCGAATGCAATGGTCGTCGGAACTTCCGGTTGGACGAATGCCGCCTACAAGCGACCCGAATTTTCCGGAAGCCACCTCTGTCTCTTCGGCCCGGAAAACGGCTCGCGGATGACGTCGCGCTTCCTCGATCGCTACGAGCGTGCGGCAAGTGCGGACGCGGCTTATGGGTTCGACGTCATCGCCCTTGCGGCTGGTCTCGTGCGGTCCCAGGGGGAAGGCGCCATCAATCATGAAAGCATCCGCGCGCCAAACGGTTTCGTCGGTGCGGCGGCCACCTTCCGGTTCACAAAGGACGGCTCGGTAGAGCGAACCTGCGCCATCTACCAGGTGACCGCCGGCAGCGTGAAGCTTCTGGATCCCGCGCCCCGCTCGTTCTGACCGAAGCGTTGTTGACCAAAAACCGATGCGGCGAGCGATCGCGCTGCATTCGGTGTAGAGAAGCGGGCGAGGGCACGGCAGCTAAGCTCACGTTATCCGCAAGCTCGCGCCGCGAAGCCGGAGGCCAAGGCGGGAGGCGACACGCTTCGACGACGCGTTGTCTCGATCGGTACTGTAAAACAAGGTGCGAGAGCGAAGCGTCGGCAGCCGCGACCAACCAGCCGTCGCAGCAGCGCCGAAACCGCGTCCTCGAAACGCCTTGGCGGTCACAAGCCCGAGTCCGGCGCCGGAATCGGTGAGCCGCGCCGCACATGCCAGGGAGGCGACTTCACCGTCGACAATGGCAGCGCACCAGGGCGACCAGAAGTCGGCAACGCCGTGGAAACCAAGATCGAACCAGGACTCCGGAATCCCATCCGTCGCCTTCTTCGGAGTCGTTGCCAACGAGCCGCGCATCGCCTTGGTGAGGAGTGTCGTGCTGCAACTCAAAGACAAGGCCGAAATCGTATTCGGCAGGCCCATCATCACCAAGCAGCGACAGATAGCGCTCAAGGTTCACAGGCGTGCTGGGATGAACGAAGGGCGGTTCGATTGCGGCAAGTCCTTCCAGCTCCGCGACCAGACCGCCCGGCAGGTCCGCGCGTGCTTCGCACAGGTTTCCCTCCGCGCATCCGGCGAGCCAGAAGCGCGGGCCCGGTGCCTGATCCGGATCGGCGCGTGTTCGAAACAATGTGTGGAAGTCTGTTTTCAGCCAATGCCTTGCTGGTATCATGAGGCGATCGCTCAATAATATCCCCGCATCCGTCGAGTACGTTCCTGGCGTGAGGGGGCAAGATGCCCACGGCGAGATCGGTCGCGCGCAATCGGCGACAAAGGAGCCTTGCGTTAAGGCGGGATTTTCATGTCTTGCCAATGCGTGAACTCTCGTGGTAACGTTCCCACGAGCTTGAGGCCTGTCACCTTTGATGATGGCTTCCGGCCCGGGAGGAAACATGAAGAACGGACCCCGGCAACGGGCCACCATTATCGACGTCGCGGAGCGGGCAGGGGTCTCGAAGAGCACGGTTGCACGTGTTCTGGCGGGTTCTGCCAGCATTTCCGACGAAGCCCGCGACCGCGTGCTGAAGGCCGTTGCAGCCACCGGCTACGAGCGCAATCATCTGGCCGTCGGCATGCGTTCGGGGCGCAGCGGCATGCTCGGCCTGGTCATTCCCGATATCACCAACCCCTTCTGGGCCGAAGTCGCCCGCGGCGCCCAGGATCGCGCCGCCAAGGACGACATTTCGCTTCTCGTCTTCTCGTCGGACTGGGATGCCGGCACGGAGGCGACGCATCTTCGCGCCCTGCGGCGCGCCCGTGTCGATGGCGCGATCATCAATCCGGTCGCCGACAATTTCGATGATCTCGATCGCTTCGGCTTACCCTTCGTTTTCATCGGATCGAGCGCCGAGCGTTTTCCGGATACCTTGAGCGTCGGATCGGATATCGCCCAGGCTGTCCGTCTCGGCATGGATATCCTCGTTGAGCGCGGACACCCGGCGCCGGCCCTGATGCTCGGCCCGCGGTCGCGTCTTGCGCGCGCCCGGTTCCTGCGCGCCGTGCACGAGCATTGCATCGCGCGCGACATCGACCCCGACATCTTGCTGGTGGAGGAATCCGACTACACGGTCGAGGGTGGCCGAAAGGCCATGGGGCGTTTGCTCGCCGGGCCGTGGAGAGGCAGTCGCGCCGTCTTCGTCGCCAACGACCTGATGGCACTCGGTGCCATGATCGCCGTGCGCGAGGCGGGGCTCCGGTGCCCGGAGGATATTTCCATTCTTGGCTTCGATGGCATTCCGGCGGGTGCTTTCTCCTGGCCCGGTCTGACGACGATCGAAAAACCTGGCCGGCAGATCGGCATTCGCGCGGTCGAATGCCTGCTCGATCAGATTGCCGGCCGCCCGGAGCACGGCCGGATATTTCTGCCGTGCCGACTGGTCGAGCGCGGTTCGCTTGCCGATGTCTCGGCCTCGGTAGCTGTGCGCACGGCGGCAGGGAGGTAACAATGAGCGTAAGCAACGATCTTGTAGCGGATGCAGCCATGCCTAGAAGTGGGAACGTTCCCACCGTCCATCGGCGAAGCGTCACGAAAAACGTGCGGCAATGGTGGCCCTACTACCTGATGATGGCGCCTGGGCTGATCTTCTTCGTGATCTTTCACTATTTTCCGATCTGGGAAGCCAAGATCGCCTTCGAGCAGTTGCGCATCATCCCGCCGAACATCTGGGTCGGGATCAAGCATTTCCAGACGCTCTTATCCTCGCCGATCTTCTGGCAGGTGCTGATAAACACGCTGATCATCTCGACGATGAAGATCGTCTTCGTCTTCCCGGTCCCGATTATCGTTGCGCTGCTGCTCAACGAGATCCGGGGCGGCGCTTTCCGCAAGTTCATCCAGTCGGCGATCTACCTGCCGCATTTCCTTTCCTGGGTGGTCATCGCCGGCGTGTTCATCGCGGTGCTTTCGCCGAGCGACGGCGCGGTCAACGACATCATCGGTTTCTTCGGATTGCAGCCGGTCTCCTTCATGACCGACACGGGCTCGA
The DNA here is from genome assembly GCF_900103045.1 of Ensifer sp. YR511. NCBI lineage: Bacteria > Pseudomonadati > Pseudomonadota > Alphaproteobacteria > Hyphomicrobiales > Rhizobiaceae > Ensifer > Ensifer sp. YR511. The sequence goes on along the minus strand of NZ_FNGR01000030.1, from coordinate 77,874 downwards.
TCCGCTGGGTGCTGGTCTTCTCCGAGATCTGGCGATCGGCCGGCTGGGACAGCCTGCTTTACCTGGCCGCCATCATCGCCATCGACCAGGAACTCTATGATGCGGCCGAGATCGACGGAGCCAATCGCTGGCAGAAGATCCGCTACATCACCATTCCCGGCATCGTGCCGACGATCGCGACGCTGTTCATCCTCAACGCCGGCATGTTCCTGAACGCCGACCTCAACCAGGTGATCAACTTCTCCAACGACGTTGTGCGCAGCAAGATCGATATCATCGACACCTATGTCTACCGCATCGGCCTGCAGACCGGCGAGTATTCGCTGGCAACGGCCGCCGGCCTCTTCAAGGCGGTTCTCGGCATGCTGATGATCGTCGCCGCCCACCTTCTTTCCAAACGTCTTACCGGCAAGGGGGTATGGTGATGGCCGCCCATAACGTTCGCAGAACGCCGCTCGAGCGGCTCGAATATGCGATCATCGTCTCGACGCTGATGTTCCTCGTCGTACTGACGGTTCAGCCGCTGCTCAACCTGCTCGCCATCTCCTTTTCGGATCCGGGCAAGGTTGCCGGCATGAGCGGCCTGACGGTGGTCCCCAACGGGTTCTCGACCGACGTCTGGAGCCTCCTGGTCAACAACCCGGCCGTCCAGCGCGGCCTCCTGAACTCGATCTTCATCACGCTGGTCAGCACCGTCCTTGGTGTCGTGCTGACGGCGCTGATGGCCTGGGCACTTTCCCGCCCGGGTTTGCCGGGGCGGCGCGCGATTTTCGTCTTCGTGCTGGTGACGATCGTCTTTGAGCCCGGCATCATTCCCGATTATTTCATCAACAAGCGCCTCGGCCTTCTCGACAGCTACTGGTCTCTGATCCTCTTCAAGGTTGTGAACGCCTGGTATCTGATCATTCTCGTCCGCTTCTTCGAGGAAGTGCCGAAGGAACTGATCGAGGCCTCGGAGCTCGACGGCGCCAACCCTTTCCAGATCTTCTGGTACGTGGCGCTACCACTCGCCAAGTCCGCGCTTGCGACCATCGCTCTCTTCTACTTCGTCTTCCACTGGAACGAGTTCTTCCGGGCGATGATCTATCTCAACGACCAGTCAAAATGGCCGCTGCAGGTGGTGCTGCGCCAGTTCGTGGTCGAGGGCGACAAGCTCGCCATGGTCGGGGTCGTCGACAGCAACAACTACACCGGTGCGAGCCAGATCAACATTCGCGCGCTGAAGGCAGGCATGATCCTGCTCACGATCGCGCCGATCCTCGCAATCTACCCACTCATTCTGAAGTTCTTCACCAAAGGCACCATGAGCGGTGCGCTGAAGGGCTGACGATGCAGAACCGAACCATAAAAGCCATAGCATATTGGGAGGAACAAACATGCTTGGAAAACTGATCCTTGGCGCAACCACCGCCATGGCATTGATGGCGAGCGTCGCCATGCCCGCCTTCGCCGATCCGGTGACGATCCGCGTCGTCTCGAAGGATCTCACGACGAGCAATCCTGACGACGTGAAGCTGATGAAGGCCTATGAGGAGGCGCTGAAGGCCAAGGGCACCGACATCCATATCCAGGTCGTCGACCTGCCGTCCTCTGGCTATGCCGACAAGCTCAGCGCCATGCTTCTGTCCGGTGATATCCCCGATCTCATCTATTTCCAGGGCGGCGACGCCAAGATGGCCGAACAGGGCGTGCTGGAGGACTGGAACACCTGGCTGCCGAAGACGACCTATCTCAAGGACGCGCTCTTCCCGCACAATGTCGAGCGGCTGAAGAACTATCCCTACCTGCTCTATGTCTACCCGCCGCGCATACCGCAGCCGGTGATCCGCGCGGATTGGCTCGAGAAAGCGGGCGTCGAAGCACCGAAGACTACGGACGACTACGTCACCCTCTTCAAGGCGATCAAGGACGGCGATTTCGACGGCAACGGCAAGGCCGACAGCTACGGCGTTACCACCGCCGACAACACTCAGGAGCTCGACGCCGTCTTCAATCAGGCGTTTGGCGTCACCGGAACCTGGCTGAAGAACGATGCTGGCGAGTGGATCCATGCCCGCGTTTCGGCCGCGGAAAAGGCAAAGATCGCTTTCTACGCAACGCTTCGCGAGCAGGGTCTCTATGATCCGGAATTCATCACCACCAAGTGGGACGTGAAGGAAGACAAGTTCTATTCCGGCCGTGCCGGGGTGATCTTCGGTTCCTCCGCAGAGGTCATCGACATCTATGGCGGCAAGATGCGCCAGGCCCATCCCGGCGCGACCCTCAGCCTGCTTTCGCCGCCGAAGGGTCCGGGCGGCCAGGGCCTGATGGCGCTGGACGTCTCCAAGGAAGCGCGCGGTCTCGCGATCGCAACGACCTCGGAGCACAAGGAGGAGGTGGTCAAGTTGCTCGACTTCATCGCCAGCCCCGAGGGCCAGGCGATTGAACGGCTCGGCTTTGAGGGCGAGCAGTACACAAAGGACGGCGAAACCATCAAGCCGACCGACAAGCTCGCTACCTGGTATGCCCGCTTCCTCGTTGCCGCCAACTGGCAGCCGCCGGTTCAGTGGCTGAGCGATGCCGCGCAGCAATCGCTGAAGACGATCTCCGCCGACTTCAAGCCGGACAACGCCTTCGTCTGGCCTGCGGAATACGCCACCGACATCGACGCCACGGAGAACGTCTACCGGGCCTGGGTTTACAAGTTCGTCTCCGGCGAAGCCAAGATGGACCAGTGGGACCAGTTCGTTTCCGAGTGGAACGCTGCCGGCGGCGAGAAAATGACCGAATATGCAAGGACGGTTCTCAATGACAAATGATGCTCAAGGGCTCTCCCTTAAGGGACGGGTTCGGGCGCTTCTCTTTGGCGTCGCCTACGGCGACGCCATCGGGGCGCCGGTCGAAAAGCTCTCCGCTGCGGAAATCCGCCAGCGCTATGGCCGGGTGACATCGCTCGACACAGAGTGGCACCGCATGAAGCAGAGTGAGGCGGCCCGCAACGGCCGTGTCCGCGGCAGCGGCATCGTCACCGACGACACGCTGATGACGCTCTGCGTGATGTCGATCTACGACGACGTGACGCGCCATCTCGATGCCTGGGATATGGCCTCGGGCATGGTGCGGGAAATTGCCTGGACGCCGCGCTGGGTGCCGGAGCTGCAGCGCGAGACGATGCTGATCGAGCGGCTGTTCTATCCTGAGAAGTGGATCTTCCAGCGCCATCAACTTTCCGGCTGCGACCCGCGCCAGGGCGGCGTCGGCAACATGGTGAACTGTGGCGCGGCGATGTACATCGCGCCGATCGGCGTCGCCAACGCCTGTGATCCGAAGGCAGCCTATGATGAGGCGATCGCCTTTGCCTCCGGCCACCAGCAGAGCTTCGGCCTGGAAGCTGCCGGCGTACTCGCCGCCGCGGTCGCCGCCGCTTTCGTGCCGGGCACCACCCTCGACACCGTCATCAAAGAAACGCTGGCCGTTGCCAAGGACGGAACGCGTGATGCGATCGCCGATATCGTCGAGGCTGCGGGCTCATTGAAGGGCGCGGATCATGCGACAGTCGTCGCCGAATTCCACCGCATCATCGCGCGCTATTCTCCAATGGGCGACGACGTGCAGCACACGCCGCAGAAGGCCGGCATTGCGACCGACGCCTACCAGCCGTCGCGTCTGCACGCGATCGAGGAACTGCCGCTGGCGCTCGGCTTTGCGGTCGTCAATGACGGTGATTTCTACAAGTCGATCATCGACGGCATCAACTCCGGCCGCGATACGGACTCGATCGGCGTCATGGCCGGCGCAATCCTCGGCGCCATGAAGGGCGAGAGCATCATCGACCGGGCGATGGTCTCCCAGCTCGACCGTGTCAACAAGCTCGATCTCTACCGATCGGCCGATGCTTTTACCGCAACCGTGACCGCAATCCGGGCGGCCGACCACAAACGCGAAATGGCGCGGGCCACGGCGCGCGCAGGCCTCTTTGCCGCTCCCGAGCTCACCCAGGTTTCCAGTCTCTAGAATTCGAAAGTATCCGATGCTCAGCACCACAGAAATCTTCGAGCGTATCTATTCCGGTTTTATCGGCAAGGCGATCGGCGTGCGCTTGGGCGCACCTGTCGAACCGACGATCTGGAGCTATGAACGCGTCCGGGACACCTATGGCGAGGTGACGGAATATCTGCGCGATTTCAAGAATTTCGCTGCCGATGACGACACCAACGGTCCGGTCTATTTCATCCGGGCGCTGCGCGACTACGGTCTCGGCGCCACCGCCGAAGAGGTCGGCAAGACCTGGCTGAACTATGCGGCCGAGGAACACGGCATGTATTGGTGGGGCGGCTTCGGCAATTCGACCGAGCATACCGCCTACCAGAACCTGCGCGCTGGCATTCCGGCGCCGCAATCCGGCTCGATCGCCCAGAACGGCACGACGGTTGCCGAGCAGATCGGCGGGCAGATTTTCATCGACAGCTGGGGCTGGGTGCATCCGGCCGACCCGAAGAAGGCAGCCGAAGCCTCAGCCCGTGCGGCAAGTGTCGCACATGACGGCGAGGGCCTGCATGGCGCCCGCTTCTGCGCCGCGGCGATCGCTGAGGCCTTTGTCGCGAAGAACATCGAAGAGGTGATCGAGGCGGGTCTCGCGACAATCCCGGCCGACTCCCTCTATGCCAAGGTTTCGCGCGCGGTACTTCGCTTCCACGACAGCAACCGGAACGACTGGCGTGCCTGCCGCGACATGTTGACGGCGGATTGGGGCTATGACCGCTATCCCGGCGTCTGCCACATCATTCCGAATGCCGGCGTCTTGATCATGAGCCTGATCTACGGTCAGGGCGATCTGCCGCGCACCGTCGAGATCGCCACCATGGCCGGCTGGGACACGGACTGCAACGCCGGCAATGCCGGTGCGATCGTCGGCACGCTGCAAAAGGTGCAGCCGGGCTGGGACAAGTACCGCAAGCCGATCAACGATTTCGTCGTCGCTTCCGGCGTAACCGGTACGGTCAACGTCGTCGACATCCCCTCCTTTGCCCGTGAACTGACGGTGCTGGCGCTCCGCCTGCAGGGACGGGAGGCTCCGGCGCTCTGGGTCGAGGATTTCGAGCGCCGCGGCGTTCGCTTCGATTTCGACGCACCCGGCGCCACCCATGGCTTCCGCACCGAGCCGTTCAACCAGATCGCCGTCAAGGCATCGGCGGAGCGTCATACGGATAACGCCAAGGGATCGCTGGAAGTCCTGCTCGACCGTCTCGAGCGCGGGCATGGTGGACGCATTTTCTGGAAGCCCTTCTATCGCCGCTCCGACTTCGACGACGAGCGCTACCGCCCGATGTTCACGCCGCTTGCCGATGACGGCCAGAGGGTGTCGTTCAAGCTCTGGCTCGACCCTTGGAACGGTGACGGCAACCTGCGTGTGGCGCCCTATGTTCGCCGCGCAATGACAGGCGCCATCCAGGAAACAGGCGCCTGGCACGTGCCGTCTGCGAGCGGCTGGCAGGACTACGCGTTCACCATCCCCGACGGCAACGGCGAGGCGGTCGACGAGATCGGCATCCTGGTCGAATATTTCGGACGCCTGAAATTTCTCGGCCGGCTGTTCCTTGCGGACTTCTCCGTATCCGGCAAGGGGCGCGCCATCATCGACCCGTCGAAGGAAGCGCATGAATGGGGCGGCATCACCCGCTTCACCTGGAACCGCGGCCATTGGAGCCTGCAGCAAGGCCGCATCCATGCCCATACCGCAACCGACGCGGACGCCTGGACGGGCAACGCCTATCTCCGCGACGTCAGTGTCAAGGCCGAGCTTCAGCCGCACTCGGGTGCCTCGCACCTGGTGGTGGCCCGGGCTCAGGGCACGAGCCGCTTTTATGCCGCCGGTTTCGAGAACGGCGAAGCCGTGATCCTTCTTGAAGACCACGGCACGAAGATCCTCGCGCGCAGCCCGTTCCGTATCGAATACGGCCGGAGCTACGCGGTCGATCTCACTGTCGAAGGTGGCAAGCTGACGCTTTCCGTCGATGGCGAGCGGCTGCTTCAGGCGGACGATGCGACGCTGCGCTACGGCATGGCTGGCCTTCGCATGGCGTCTGCCGGGCGCATGTCGATCGGCCGGCTTGAGGTCGCCGAGCGCTAACTGCGCGAGGCGGAAAGAAAGGGAGGAAACATGTCCGAGATAGAGCTTAGAAGCGTCGGCAAGAGCTATGGCAGTGTCGCCGTGCTCAACGACATCTCGCTGGAAATGGGCGACGGCGAATTCGTCGTGCTCGTCGGCCCTTCGGGCTGCGGCAAGTCTACGCTGTTGCGCATGATCGCCGGGCTGGAGGATATTTCAGCTGGCGAGATCACCATCGGTGGCAAGGTCGTCAACGATATGCCGGCCAAGGAGCGCGACATCGCCATGGTCTTCCAGTCCTATGCGCTCTATCCGCACATGAAGGTCGCGGAAAACATGAGCTTCGCCTTGAAGCTCGCCGGTGCGCCGAAGGCGGAGATCGAAAAGCGCGTTACCCAGGCGGCCGAAATCCTCGGCCTCGAAAAGCTGCTCGACCGCCTGCCGCGGGAACTTTCCGGGGGCCAGCGCCAGCGTGTCGCCATGGGTCGCGCCATCGTGCGCGACCCGCGTGCCTTCCTCTTCGACGAACCTCTGTCGAACCTCGATGCCAAGCTGCGCGTGAAGATGCGCAGCGAAATCAAGAAGCTGCATCAACGGCTTCGCCGCACGATGGTCTACGTCACCCACGACCAGACCGAGGCCATGACCATGGCCGACAAGATCGTGGTGATGAACGGCGGAAAGATCGAGCAGGCGGGCGCACCGCTCGATCTTTACAACGATCCTGCCAATCTCTTCGTCGCCGGCTTCATCGGCTCGCCGGAGATCAACCTGATCGAGGCAGTCACAGAGGGAGCGACGGCCTTGACCCGGGGCGGCGTATCCCTGCCGCTCGGGCGACAGGCGCAGGCTGGCAAGCGGGTCGTCTGCGGCATCCGCCCGCAGCACATCACGCTCGGAACAACGGGCGTGCCGGGGCGCATCAGCCTCGTCGAGCCGACCGGCGAGGACCAGGAAATCGTCGTCGACGTGGGCGGCCAGGATATCTCGGTCGTCGTCCACGGCGGCAAGCTGCTTTCGGCCGGGCAGGATGTGACGCTGACGATCGATGCCGACAAGGTTCTGCTCTTCGACAAGGACACCGGGGAGCGCCTTCGATGAGTGGATTTGCGAAGCGACAGTTCGATCCCGACGCCAAGGGACCGCTGGTCGGCACGAGGGTTCTCGATCTTTCCCGGCTCGTTGCCGGCAACATGTTGTCGCTGCAGCTGGCCGATGCCGGCGCCGATGTCATCAAGATCGAGCCGCCGGCGGGCGATCCGCTCAGAGACTGGAAGGATGATGGCCACTCGCTCTATTGGAAGACCTATAGCCGCAACAAGCGCTCCGTCGTTCTGAACCTCAGGCAAGAGGCGGCGATGACGGCGCTCTGGGCACTGATCGATACGGCCGATGTCTTCATCGAGAATTTCCGGCCGGGAACGCTGGAGCGCATGGGGCTTTCGCCGGAAACGCTGCACGCCCGCAATCCCAACCTGATCATCGTGCGCATTTCCGGTTTCGGCCAGACGGGGCCTTACGCGCAGTTCCCGGGCTTTGGCACCATCATCGAAGGCATGAGCGGTTTTGCCTACAGAACCGGCTTTCCCGATCGCGAGCCCGTGCTGCCGCCGCTTGCGCTTGCCGACATGATCGCCGGTGTCTATGGCAGCTCGGCCACCGTGACAGCGTTGCTTGCGCGCGATCGCGGCTACGCAAAAGGACAGGTCATCGACCTGTCGCTGCTGGAACCGATGTTCTCGGTGCTCGGGCCAGAAGCGGCGATCTATCAGACGACCGGCAAGATCAAGGAGCGCGTGGGCAGCGCCTCCAATACGGCCGCCCCGCGCAATGTCTACCGCTGCCGCGACGGAAAGTACGTGGCGCTGTCGGGATCGACGCCGCAGGTCGCACGGAGGATCTTCGAGATCATCGGCCGTGCCGACATGAACCAGGACCCGCGCTTTGCCACCAATTCTGAACGCGTCAAAAATCGCGATCTGGTCGACGAGGCCGTTGGCGGCTGGTTTGCCCGGCACGACCATGACGAGGCGCTGAAGATCATGCGTGACGCCGGCGCGACGGTCGGGCCGATCTACAACATCGCAGATGCCGCGTCGGACCCGCATTTCGCCGAGCGCGAAATCATCGTCGATGTGGAGGATGACGAGTTCGGCAGCCTGCCGATGCACAACATCGTGCCGCGGCTTTCCCAGACGCCGGGCGTCTGGCGGCGGCCGGCACCAGCGCTTGGGGAACACACGGCGGAAGTTCTGACTGAGGCGGGACTGGATCGCGGCGCGATCGAGACGATACTCGAGGGTAGGGCCGCATGAGGCTTCGCTCCCTACTCTACGTCCCGGCCTCGTCCGCAAAATTCATCGCCAAGGCGCACGAACGCGGAGCGGATGCGATCATCCTCGACCTGGAAGATTCAGTCGCCCCGGATCAGAAACAGGCCGCAAGGGATGGGTTGAAGGACGCCGTGGCGCAGGTGGCACGCGGTGGTGCGACCGTCTTTGTGCGCATCAATTCGGCGCCGGATCTGCGGATGGCGGATGCAGAGGCCGCCTGCCGTGCCGGCGCGTTCGGTCTCTATGTCGCGAAAACCCGGTCGCCCCAGGAGCTAGAGGATATTGCAGCGCATCTCGCACCAGTTGAGCGGCAGATCGGCAGGCCGCCGGTCGCCTTCGTGCCACTCCTCGAAGATGCCGGGGCAGTTCTCGATGCGCGCGCGATTGCCCGCGTCAGCCGCGTGGTCGGCCTTGCCGCTGGCGGCGAAGACATCGCGACCAGCATGGGCGCAGAACCGCTGCCAGACGTATTGCGACTTCCGAAACTGATGGTCCACCTTGCCGCCAAGGCGGAAGGCAAGCTGTCCTTCGGCATGCTTTTGACGGTTGCGGACTATAAGCGACTGGATGCCTTGAAGGCAGCCGCTCGTGAGGCGAAGGCCCACGGGTTCGATGGCGCGAGCTGTGTCCACCCGTCCGTGGTCCCGGTGCTGAATGCGTCTTACTCCCCGAGCCCAGAACGGATCGCCTGGGCAAAGTCCGTGATCGACGCAGCGAAGACGGCGCAGGCAGACGGCCGTGGCGCCTTCGTGCTGAACGGCACCATGGTGGATGCGCCGATCATCGAGCGCGCGCATGATGTTCTCGAGCAGGCAGGCGACCTCGGCTGACGCTCAGCGCAGCTTGGCGGAAGAGTCCTCACGATCGCGAGGCGCGCAGGCGCGCGCCAGGATTTCGTGCTGCGCAGTTGCACCTATCACCGAATGTGCAATGATCCTGAAATTGAACGACTTTAACCGGCTGCGAACGCGGGCGACTTTGTCGTGGCGGTCCGTTTCTTTCAGTAGCACTCCAGCATGCAGGGACTTCGAACAGCTTATACACCCCAGGAAGGGAATGTGATCATGCGTAGACTTCTTGCGTACCTGACGATCGCTTCGTTCTTCTCAACTTCAGCCTTTGCAGATCCCGCCATCCTGACTGCAAATGTGAACTTCAGGGTGGGCCCGGGAACCGGATTTGACGCCATGCGCGTGATCCCCCAGGGCGAGGAAGTCGACATCAAGGAATGCGACGCAGAAGCCTCCTGGTGTGCCGTGAGTTATGCCGGGGCAAATGGCTTTGTTGCCGGCAAGTATCTCAACCAGTCCGATGCCACCGCGCCGGCCTGGCCAAGGATGTTCAACACCGAAAAAGGCGCGACGATCACGCTCTTCCAGCCGCAGATCACGTCCTGGAAGGATTTCAAGGAGCTCGAAGCCCTTGTCGCGACCGAGCTCAAACCGTCCGCCGACGCCAAGCCGATCTATGGGATCATCGGGCTTTCGGCCAAGACTGTGGCCGACGAGGCGACGGAGAATGTTACGCTGATGGATGTTCGCACCACGCAGCTCGATTTCTCCGCACTGGACCGACAGCAGCTCGCTGACCTCGCGCTCGACATCGGCAAGCTTGTCCCGACCGATCCGATCGTCGTGTCGCAGCAACGCCTGGCGGCAAGCCTTGCGGACTTCCAGCGCCTCGCCGATATCCCCGATATCAAGGCCGATCCGCCGCCGATCTTTGTCAGTGAGACGCCGGCCATCCTGGTGCAGACGGACGGCAAGCCGGTGACGGCTCCGGTCAAGGGCGTTGAGGGCCTCTCCTTCGTGGTCAATACGAATTGGGACCTCTTCAAGGTGGATCAGGCGGCAGACTACTATCTGCGGAGCGAAAAGAACTGGCTGACAACAAAGACCTTGGAGAGCGGTTGGGTTGAAGCGGCATCGGTGCCGGATGTCTTTTCCAAGCTACCGGAAATCGACAACTGGAAAGGGGTAAAGGCCTCTCTTCCGCCCACGCCCTTCAGCGATAACCAGGTTCCGAAAGTTTTCTATTCGGAGAAGCCGGCGGAGCTTCTGATCTTTGAAGGAAAACCGGCCCTCGAACCGATCGCGGGCACCGGGCTGGATTGGATTTCCAATACGAGCAGTTCGGTGTTTTTCCATCGGGCCAGCAAGACGTGGTACACACTTGTTTCCGGACGGTGGTTTTCTTCAACGTCACTCGAAGGTCCCTGGACCTTTGCCACGCCGGACCTGCCCGATGATTTCGTAAACCTGCCCGACGACGCCTCCTACTCGGCTGTGCGTGCGTCGATCCCCGGCACGTCCGAAAGCGCAATGGCGCGTCTGCGGGCGAGCATTCCGAAGCTCGCGCGGGTTTCGACGGATGGATCGCTGAAGGTGGACGTCCACTACAATGGCGAGCCGAAGTTCGAGCCGATCGAAGGCACGTCCATGTTCTATGCCGTCAATGCCAACGAGCAGGTCATCAAGGTCGCGGACAAGTATTTCGTCTTGAAGGACGGCATCTGGTTCGTCGGCGACACGCCAACCGGGCCCTTCGCCGTTGCGCGCGCCGTTGCCGATGAGATCTACACGATCCCATCGTCGTCTCCGGTCTATAACGCGACCTATGTCCGCATCTACGACACGGAGCCGGATGCCATCTGGTACGGCTATACGCTCGGCTATCTCTATACCTACCTTGCCTGGGATACAGTCGTCTGGGGCTCGGGATGGTATTATCCGCCCTATTGGGACTATTACGACGACGATTGGCCCTATTATCCGCCGCCGATCAGCTACGGGTTCGGCGCCTCGTACAACCCGGCCTATGGCACTTTCGGGCGCTATGGCTACGCCTATGGCCCGGAAAGGGGCCTGGTCTTCGGCGCAGCCTATAACCCCGTCACGGGGACACGGTTCCGCGGCGGCGCGGTGGCGGGTCCCGGTGGCGAGCGCGGTTTCATTTCTGCCTACAATCCACGCACGGGAAATGCGATGGTCGCGCGGGGCGGGCAGAGTGTTTACGGCTCCTGGGGCAGTGTAGCCGTCAAGCACGGCGGAGAGTTCGCACGCATCAGCGGCGGATCGACCGGGAGTGCCGGCGGCCTGCGCTGGCGCAACTCGGAAGGCGACAAGGGCTTTATCGCCGGCAGCAAGGGCGGTGACGTTTATGCCGGCCGCGATGGCAGCGTCTATCGCCGTCAGGACGGCCAATGGCAGAAGCATACGCCGGATGGCTGGCAACCGGTTCAGAGGCCGGACGGGGAGAACCTGCGCAAGGCCGCCCAAGGCGCGGCATCCAACCGGCCCCAAGCCACGCAGCGTATCCAGAACCGTGCCGAAACGAGACCCGCACCGCGCCGCAACCAGCAGGTTCGCCAACGGGCGCCGGATCATCTGTCCTTCGACCGTGCCGGACGGCAATTCGGCAACCAGAACGAACTGAGCCGCAATTATGGGCGGCTTTACCAAGAGTCCGGCCGGAACTTCCAGAGCTTTGACCGTGGTCGCGGCGGCTACAGCGGCGGCGGCTTCCAGGGTGGCAACCGCGGCGGCTTCCACGGAGGTGGTGGTCGCGGCGGTGGAGCTGCTTTCCGCGGCGGCGGTGGCGGACGTGGTGGTGGTGGCGGCGGCCGCGGTCGCTGAGAAAACCGGGCCGCTCGGGCGAGCTTTCCCGAGCGGCCGCGTTACAAGGCGTGGCAAAAGGTGTGCGGGGTCGCCGCTCCTTCGGCCGAAAAGCTTGGCGTGATCATCGGGCCGTCTGCCGCTGTGACGCCGGCCTTGGTGGCACGCCGGACCGGCCGGTCGAACCTTAAGCCGAGATGCTGACAGGTGCTTGCCGCATCAACCGTCCGACCAGAAGCGCTCCTTGTTGAAGCTTTTGTTTTCCTTACCGGCCTGGGACGCCCGCTTTAGAACGCGCGGTGTATCGTCGGCGCTTGCCACCGAGAGCTCCAGGTTCGCCGGAAGTGCCAGACGCTCAAGCTCCTTGGCCGGCGCAAGCGCCCACTTGAAGAGTGCGGCGTCGCGAATTGTCCACTCGGCATTTGTAGGCGACGGGCCGGTGAGGCTGCTTTCGCCTGCAGCTGGATGGCGCATCATGCCCACGCCAAGCGCAACCTTGAACGACGAGGAGGGAATGAAAGCCGAGACGTTTGTGGGTAGCGCCCGCTCGGGCGTGGGGACGGGCGTCACGGTCGCGGCGGTAGCCGTGGCGCGCAGCGTCGGCAGCGGCACGGCGATCGCCGCAAGGTCGAAGAACGGCGACTTTTCGGCTGCTTCCTTCCGCATGGTCTGAAGCTCGAGGGCTTCTTCACCGCGGCTCTTGCGCGTGGGAAGCATCGCGGTCAACAGCGTGTTGCCGGCCGGTTCTCCGCCCTTCAGTTTGGCTGGGCCGGCGCTGTTTGCAGCGACGATCGAGGTGGCCTTGACCCGTCGCTTGTAGTCGGCCATCGCCTGGTCATACCCCGGCAAAGCCCCGCCGCTTGCCGGAAGGTGGAGTGTCTGCCCCTTGGGGAAGATACGCGCGAGTTCCTGGCGCGACATGCGCGGCCACGCCCGTACGTTTCCGACGTCGAGATGTACGAAGGGAGATCCTGACGTCGGGTAGTATCCCACGCCGCCGACCTGCATCTGCATGGCGACTTCCCGCAGCCGGGTGAGCTTCACGCCCGGAATATAGAAGTCCATCGCCTTTCCCAGCATGTGCTGGCTGTTCTTGGCGACCCCGGTGCTGCGGGAGCGGCCGCGCAGCATGCTGTTGGTGGCGGGCGAGCGGTAAGCCGAGACGACGTTGATATAGTCCTTCCCACCGGCGCGCTGATAGACCTCCCAGACAAGATCGAGAAGACGCGGGTCCATACGGGCGGGCTCGTTCCTGCGCCAGTCGCGCAGGAAACGGTTGATCTGCGCGAGCCCCTTCTGGTCGTATTTGCCGTCCCGCTTGAAGGTGATCGTCGCGCGTTCACCGGTGTGCGTGAAGAACAGCTTCAGCGACCGGACTTCTGCCGACGACGCCGTGCTGGTGAAAGCCATGGCGGATGCTGCAAGGGCGGTGATTGCGGCCGCTCGAGCGGCCCACCGGGCGATACGCTTCACGCCTCTGACGATGGCACGCGAGGCAGGCTCTGGATACGCAGTTACAGGATACTCAGACACAGCGGCTTCCGATTCAATCGAGGTACAATCCACCGGCGGCAATGACCGGCGGCTCGGCTCTTCGACGGAGATTATGGTCAACAAAGGATTAAGAAGCGGTTGATGCCATCGGACGTGCTTCCCCGGTGATGAATTTCCGCGATGTGCATGGATTTCAGGGCCTCGGCTTTCCCTTGCCAGATCGGTCCCGTGGAGGTGTTGGCTCTTGTTTTCCTCAATCTATACATTAGTTACCATGAATGGATTGGTCGGTTGCACCGCGGTACTTGCATAGCCAAGGTGTCCCATGAAAAGCACGAAAGACGTCATCGCCGAACTGACCCGCGCCGCGCGCGACGTTCACATGCTGACGGAGGGCGAAAAGCTCCGTCTTGTCTCCCGGGCCTATGTCGCGATCAAGGAAGGTTGGGAGCTGCTCGGGCAGCCCAATCGCCTCAGCGAGTCTGCCGAAACGATGGACATCATCCGCGCCGGCGGCATGCCGGTATATCTCTATGACGATGAGATGCGGGCAATCCTCCAGGAGGCCGTCAAGGTCATCAGGCAGATCGAAGCGGCGATGGAAGCGAAGAACACCCCGGCACCCACATCCGGCGAAGATGGCAACCAAGGGTCGTGAATGGGCCCGAAGCAGTTCGGACAATGTTGTCCGCCGTCAATCCGCGCGGCGACGTTTTGACTGGCTGGATCGACCAGATCGCCACGTCGGGGATCTGATCCGTTGGCGCGCTACATCGCAATTCGATCGGACGTCAGGATCAGAATGATCGCCGGGCCAGCCAGGAAGGCGGCGAGGAAAAGTGCCGACAGGATCGAGCGTATGAGGAAGCGCAGCAGGGGGCCGCGGGTCATCGAGCGGCCCTATGCTCATGGCGCGAACTAACAGTTTTCAATCCCGACCCGGGAGGGCACTCCACTTGTGACGTCGTCATGCTCCCTGCCTTTCCGGTTCGTTGAAGGCCGCGCCTATCACTGCTGATACGAGCGAGGTCGGCTCGATGCGTGTGCTAGCTCTGAACGATTGCAGCAGTGTTACGTTCGACTGCCCCGTGGTTTCCGTAATGCTGCTGTAATTCTTGCGGCAGATTCGAAAGGTCGAAGCCATGGGGTGCCGATGCGGATACTGCTGATCGAAGATGAGAGGGAGCTGGCGGCGGCACTGGCTGTGGCGCTCAGCAAATATGGCATCGTCATCGACCATACGACCCATCTCGCCGATGCAGCCGAACTTGCGCGTCAGAATGACTACGGCGCTATTCTTCTCGACCGCCGCCTGCCCGACGGTGAAGGGCTGAGCTTCATCCCGCAATTGCGCCGCATTGGCCAAGACGCGCCGATCATCGTCCTGACGGCACGCAACGAGCCGATGGAACGGGTTGAAGGTCTCGACACCGGGGCGGACGACTATCTCGGCAAACCCTTTCTCGTCGAAGAACTGATGGCGCGCCTGCGCGCCGTGTTGCGCCGTCCGGCTGCGCTTGCTGAGCTTCAGATCAAGGTGGGACGAATGGCGCTCGATCCGCTGAACCTCACCGTGACCGTCGATGACGTGAAGCTTGACGTCCCAAGGCGCGAACTCTTCGTGCTCCAGGCCCTTGCGAGACGCCGGGACAAAACCGTTCTCCGCTCGACGCTCGAAGCAGCGGTCTACAACTACGAAGAAGAGATCCAGTCGAACGCGATCGACGCCCACATTTCAAGGCTGCGCAAGCGGCTGGCGGATGCTGGGGCCGGAGTTTCGATTCACAACATCCGTGGGGTCGGTTACCTCCTGAAGGAAGAGTGATGGGTCAGACGACAGGACGCAATCCGTCGCTCTGGTGGCTGCTCAGCTGGCAATTGAGCCTCGTCATCATCGCCGTCGTTGCCTCGGTGATCATCGGGCTCTGCATCTGGGCAACCACGATCATGTCGCCGAACACGGCCATGGAGGGGACGGTCGTCTCGGTCGTGTCCCGTGCCGTAGGCCGCGGAAGCGATGGTCAACTGCAGCTTTCCGAGACCCATGACCTGACGACGCTCAAGGCGCAAAACAGCGCATTGTGGTTCGTAGTCGCCACCACCAGCGGTGCCTTCGCGTCCTATGGATCCGTTCCGCCCGCTTATGCCGCGCTGCCCACGGTAATCCACCTGTTCGACGAAGCGGATATCAGGGGGGCCGCAGCCACTGGCGAGATTGCGACAATCGAAAACGCGAAGACGCCGGCTGGCGAAGTCCGGATTCTGTTTGGCGGCGTGGCGGACAAGGGCTGGGGTGCCCTGGCTCTCTTGGCGAAGGCCTATCCAATCTACCTGTCTTTGATCGCCAGTGCCCTCCCGGCGATTTTTCTTGCCGTTCCTCACATCGTCGGGCGTGCTCTCGCGACGGTGAGCGAGGTTGCCGACGAAGCATCGCGGATCGATCCGCGCCGCCACGGGACGCGCCTTCCGCTCGCGGGAATCCCGAACGAAGTCGCCCCGGTTCTGATCGCATTCAACGGCGCACTTGAGCGTCTCGAGGACGAGTCCAGAAAGCGGCGGCGCTTCCTGATCGATGCGGCCCACGAACTGCGAACCCCCATTGCGATCATGCAGACGCGCATCGATGG
Organism: Ensifer sp. YR511; assembly: GCF_900103045.1. Lineage (NCBI taxonomy): Bacteria > Pseudomonadati > Pseudomonadota > Alphaproteobacteria > Hyphomicrobiales > Rhizobiaceae > Ensifer > Ensifer sp. YR511. Next base: position 61,718 of record NZ_FNGR01000030.1, on the reverse strand, counting down.
CATGCCTGATGGCCGGGAGAGAACGCGCCTGATGGATGATGTCGCCCGGCTCGCAGAAGCGGCAGAGCAGCTTCTGGACTTCGAGCGCAACGACCAGGCGCTCGTTCTGGACGAGCCGATGGATCTGGTTGACATCGCGCGATCGGCGGTTGCCGATCTCGCTCCGTTGGCGATAGGGGGTGGCTATCAGGTGTCTTTCCACAGTGACGTGGAAACACTTGCGCGAAAGGGCAATCCAACTGCCGTGTTGCGCGCGGTCACGAACCTCGTCCGAAATGCGATCGATCACGGCGGCAATTCGGGCATGATTGCCGTCTTGGTCTCAAGCGATGGGCGCGTGGAAGTTTCCGACGAAGGACCGGGCATACCTGCCGAGCATCAGGAACTCGTCTTTGAACCCTTTTACAGGGTTTCTCCCAAGGACACGGGCGCGGGTCTTGGTTTGAGCCTTGTAAAACAGGTGGCTTCAAACCACGGGGGGCGTGTCAGTCTCACGAGTTCAGCGAGCGGAACCAAGGTGGTCGTCCACCTCTGACCGCGAGAGGCGTGGGATTTAGGTCGCGGTCACCGCCGCGCCCATGCTTGAAGGGTTTTCGAGACACCATCCCTTCGGTGTCAGCTCTAACCTGCTTGTAATTCTGTAGCAATTGTCCATCCCCAAGGTCGCCGTTGCATGTCAACGGAGATCATTAAACGTGCTAAAAGAATATTTTATTCAATCGCTTGCCTGGGTTTCTTCATCGCTCGTCCCGGCCGGCGCGGTGGCGCTGGCAGGGCTACTCTCGGCAACCCTGGTCGGATGCCAATCGGTTCCATTGAAGGAGGCGGGGACTTTGACCTCCTATGGCAAGCTCGGTCCGTCGAAAGGCATGGTGGCCAAGAAACGCCTCTACGTTGATGGACAACGTCTGGTCGACGTGAAAACCGTCCGCATCGCGCCAACGACGTTTTCCTTTGCAGCCGCCTCCAAGATCAAGTCCGATACCGATCGCGATTTGGTTTCGAACGCTCTCGATCGGGCGCTCTGCGTCGCGCTCAGCGACAGGTACCAGATGGTTCCTGCCAATCAGCCTGCTGATCTGACGGTTCGCTCCGTGATCGCCGATATTGTCCCGACAGACAAGGCGCTCGCAGGGGTTTCCACGGCCATCACCATTGGTACGGGGTTCGTCCTGCCCGTCAGCGTGCCGCGATTGCCTGTCGGCCTGGGAGGCTTGGCTGTAGAGGCGGAAGCGGTCGATGCCAGCGGTCTGCAAAGTGCCGCCATGCTTTGGGCGCGTGGTGCAAATTCGATCCTCGACAAGCCCCGTGTTTCGGAAGTCGGCGACGCCTATAGCTTTTCGACGAAATTCGCCGACGCGTTTTCGCAGGTGCTGATTTCCGGCAAGGAGCCGAAGGCATTGGATATCTCGCTGCCGACCCGGCAACGCATGCAGTCCTGGTTGGGTGGCAAACCCAAATATGCCGCATGCGATGCCTTCGGTCGGGCACCGGGCCTGGTCGGCGCGATAGCAGCCAAATACGGCGCCCCGCCTCAATGGACCGACAAGAAACCAAAAGCTGCGGCGCAACAAGCGTTCAACTCTCCTATTGCGCGATAGCTTGCGGCTGGCGATCCTTATTTCACCCCGCCTTGGGCAAGCCCGCTCACGAGGTAGCGTTGCATGAACAGCGCGACCAGATAAACCGGTGCGATGCCTGCCAGGGAGGCGGCTGCCATCTGGCCGAAATTCACGAGACGGTCGCCCTGGAAGAGCGAGATGCCCACCGGCAAGGTCCGCGTGGCGTCGGAGAAGGTGAAGGCGGAAGCAAACAGGAACTCGTTGTAGGACAAGACCGTGACGATGATGAAGGTCGCGACGATGCCGGGCGCGATGATCGGCACGACGATCTGCAGCAGCGTGCGAAATGGACCGGCGCCGTCCATCGCCGCTGCCTGTTCGATCTCGATCGGCATCCGGCGCAGGAACGGCATCAGCAGCCAGAAGGCGACCGGCACGTTGGCGAAACCATAAATGAGAATCAGGCCAGCGCGCGTATCGAGCAGTCCGGTTGTCTTCAGCAGAAAAAACAGCGGGATCAGCGCTACGATCGGCGGCGCCATGTAGCTCGACAGCGTTACGTCCGACAGCCATTTGCCACCGATCTTCAGCCGCAGGACGGCATAGGCCGACGGCAGCGCCAGCGCGATGGTGACGAGGCCCGAAACCAGCGACACGATCACGGAATTCAGGATGAAACCGAGGATGTTGGCCGCGTCGAAGGCCGCCGGCCAGTTGGCGAGCGTCGGTATCGTCGGCCAGAAGCGTCCGTTGAGCACGTCGTCCTTCGTCTTGAAGGAAACCGCGATGAGATAGAGGAAAGGCAAGGCAAAGAAGCTGACGACCGGCGCTGTCGCAAGGCCGAGCCACAGATGTCGCGCGGCAGGTCTCACAGCTCTCGCCTTTCGAAGTGCTGGTGCAGCCGTACGACGGGCAAGGTCACAAGCCCGATGACAAGCGCATAGATCATCGTTTCGGCCGCGGCGCGGCCGACGTCGAACTGTTCGATCGCCCGCCGATAGATGGCAAAGCCGGCCGATGTCGTCGCAAAGCCCGGTCCGCCGAAGGTCAGTATGTAGATGAGGTCGAAGAGCTTGAACGACAAAATGAGCTTCAGCAGATAGATCGACGAAAGCGGTGCTGCGACCAGCGGAAGTGTGATGTGCCAGAAGCGCTGCCAGCCATTGGCCCCGTCCACCAGCGCTGCCTCGTGAACGCTGTCGGGTACCGTGGAAAGAGCCGCAAAGCAGAGAATGACGATGAATGGCGTCCATTGCCAGAGGTCGGCGGCGCCGATCGCCAGCCAGGCGAGCGTCGGGTGACCAAGAAAGGAAATCGGCTCGGAGATAAAGCCATAGGTGATCAGGGTACCGTTCAGGAGCCCGCCGGCCGGCGCGAAGATCAGCTTCCAAGCGATGCCGACCATGACCGGCGGGGTCATCAGTGGCAGCAGAACGAGGCTCATCAAAAAGCGGCCGGCCTTCAACAGGGAAGTGAAAAGCAGCGCGATCAGGAAGCCGAGCGCAAGCTGCACCAGCGAGGTGGCAAGTGCATAGGCGACGCTTCTGCCGATGGCCGCGAGGAAGATCGGATCCTGAAGCGCCGTTGCGACGTGCTTGATGCCGACGAAGCCGCGGAACGGCTTTCCAAGCGTGCTCTTGCTGAAGGCAAGCGCCAGCAGAAAGACAGTCGGGTAGAGCGTCGTAACGATCAGCGCGACGAGGACCGGTGCGATCCAGGCCAACCGTGCGAGACGCGCCCAAAAGGCGTGGGCGCGTGCGGCAACACCCGCCGCGCCGGCGGGTTCCAGCACCTCGACGGCAAAGGTGGTCATGCGGCCTCGGCCAGATCCGGGCGTGTCGGCCCGCTGCCGGCCCGGGTGGCCAGCAACATGTCCTCGATATCGTCGAGGTCGCTGGGCGTGAGCGCAAGGGTTGCGGCATCGATCCAACCGTCGATCTGCAGCGGTTCGCGCGCGCCGATGATGGCACCGGTGACGCCGGGCCAGGAAATCGCCCAGGCCGCAGCGATCGCAGCGACGGTCGTTTTGTGTCGCGCGGCAATCGGCCTCAAGCCTTCGGCAAAGGCCAGGTTGCGGTGAAGCGCTTCGCCCGAAAATTCCTCGTCGCGCGATCGCCAATCGTCGTGCGGAAGGGCCCGGGCGCGCGCCGGCGTAAAGGCGCCGGTGAGCAGGCCTGATTGCAGTGGGCTGTAGGCGATGACGCCGCTGCCATGCGCCTGCACCCACGGCAGGTCTGCTCTGGCGAACTGGCGCTTGATTGCCGAAAAGGGCGGTTGCACCACATCGACGGGCGCCACCGTTGCCGCGCGCTCCAGAAGCGCCCGATCGTGGTTCGAAAGCCCGATGGCCCGTACCTTACCCTCTTTCTTCAACTCAGCAAAAGTCGCCCAGTATTCCTCGACCGGCGTGCCGTCATTGGCAGGCCAGTGCACCTGGTAGAGGTCGATGACATCAACGCCGAGCCGCTTCAGGGAAGCCTCCAGCTCGCGGCGAATGGATTGGGCATTGCCGATGCGGGCGGGAAGGGCGTTGCGGTTGTCCGGGTCCCAGATCAGCCCGGCCTTGGTGAAGATCAACGGACGTTGGGAGCGTGGGATGGTCGAAAGCGCCTCGCGCACGATCTGTTCGGAATGGCCGAGGCCATAGACGGGCGCCGTGTCGATCCAGTTGATGCCGCGCTCGACCGCATGACGGATGGCGGCGATCGACCGGGTATCGTCCTGACTTCCCCATCCCCAGCCCCAATCGGGGCCACCGATGGCCCAGGCGCCGAAGCCAACGGGCGTGATGTCGAAATCGGTTCGGCCGAGCCTGCGTTTCGGCAAGGATCTTGCGCTCATGGTCTTTTGCCTCGTTTCAAAAAAAGTGGCGGGGCGGCGCCGGGAGGAAGCGCCACCCCGCAAGCAATCAGCCGTTGGTCTCGATGATTTCGGTCCAGGCCTGGTGGGCATCGGCGATCGCCTGTTCCGCGCTTTTGGTGCCGGCGAGCGCCAGGGCCAGTTCGTCGGTCAGCGCATTTTCGAGTTTTGGCGCATAGACGGCGGTCGGCCAGGCCAGGCTGTTTTCCAATGCGCCATCATCGAGCAGCGGTTGCACCAACGGCTGGAAGTCTCTGAAATTCTTAGATTTCAAGCCAGACTGGCGGTCCGGGTCGATGCCCGAGCCGGTGAGCGCCAGAAGCTCCTGGTGGTAGTCCTTGCCGGTCGCAAGCTTGATCAGGTCCCAGGCGACGTCCTTGTTTTTCGATCCGCTGGTGATCGCAAAACCGAAGCCGGCATTGAAGGCGAGGCGGGGTGTTTTGTTGCTGCCGGCGACGGGAATGCGCGTCACCCCCCACTTGTCGACGATCTTCGAGCCCTTGGGGTCCTGTGCATAGCCGCCGAGATCGGTCCAGAAGTCGATCTGTGCAGCCTTGCCGTTGAGAAACGCGGGCAGCCCTTCTTCGAAGCGGGTTTCAAGTGGGGTCGGCAGCGCATGGGGAGCCGACGCAAGCAGCGACTTCAGGGCTTCGACGGCCTCGGTGCTGTCGAGCGCCGAGGTGCCGTCCGCCTTCAAGAAGTTGCCGCCGAAGCCGGTGAGCCGGTTGGCATAGGTGGAAAGAATGATGACCGGGATCTTCGCGCCCAGAACCGCAGCACCATAGATGCCGTTCTTCTTTTCCGCCTCGGTGATCACCCTGGCGTTCTCGTTGTATTCGTCCCAGGTTGCCGGCGCCTTCAGGCCGTAGCGATCAAACAGCTCGCGGTTATAGAACAACAGATGGCTGTCGCCGTCATAGGGCAAGCCATAGCGACGGCCGTCATGCAGCGTGTACTGGTCGTAGATGGTCTGGATGAAGTCTTCCGGCTGGATCTCGGCCTTGTCGCGCTCGATGAGATCGGTCACGTCCTCGATCACGCCATCTTCGGCGAGCTGGCCCTTGTAGGTATAGAAATAGTCGATGACGTCGAACTGGTTGGCGCCCGACTGCACGTCCAGCGTCGCCTTGACGCTGACCTGGTCGTAGGGCACCGCCGTGACGTTGACCTTGGCTCCGGTCAGCCTTTCGAAATCCTCGGCAATTTTCTTGCCGGTGACGACATGCGGCTGGATGATCAGAAGATTGACCGTGCGGCCGGCATATTTGTTGCCGGACGCAAGGGCCGTCGAGGAGGCAAGCGGGGCGATGAAGGGCAGGGCGCCGGCAGCGGCGAGCGATTTCAGCACGCTGCGGCGGCGATAGGCCTGGCCGAAAATGGAACTGGACATGAGATCCTCCGTCGAAATCTGGGCTGGCCAGCGTTGTCATTCGTTGTGGGCGGAACGGGTCCGGCGCACGCGTTGTTGCCAGCATCATGCGTGAGAAACCTCGGCTTATACACATTTAGTCTATGTATTTTATGTAGTATTGCGGAATGATTTTGCTGCTCTCCTCCCGGCCGGAGTAGGAATTTCCTCAAGCGATTGTTCCTGATCCGCCGGAGCCGGGACGAAAGCCGTCCCGGTCCATCCGGTTGCGCACAGATGGTAAGTGCGATCCGCTCGATATATGTCCGATGATCAGTCAACCTTAGCAGTGGCCAGACGTTGCGCTTTCAATCCGAGCAGAATTCCGAGGGAAGGCAGGATGCCCGCTACGAGCAGGTTGGTGCCGAGATCGAACTGATCGACAATACAACCGCCGGCAAAGGATCCGGCGGCAATGGCGATATTAAAGATTGCGACGAACAGCGCCGTTGCGACTTCGATGTCGGAGGGTGCCGACTTCATCATCCAGGTTTGCAATGAGACCGAGACGCCACCATAGGCGATGCCCCACAAGATGAGGACGACCGCACCGCCAAGAGCGGAGTTTCCGAAGAGAGCAAAGCCGAAGAGGACAGCAGCAAGGGCACCGGCAATGCACAGCAAGGTCGCGCCGGTACGCCTGGCGGCCCCAGGGCCAGCAACAAAGTTTCCGCCAATACCAGCGGCTCCATAGGCAAACAGCATGAGCCCGACCCATTGTGTGCCGATGCCCGAAACAACTTCCAGGAGCGGACGTATGAAGGTGTAGGCCATGAAATGCCCCGCAACGAACAGGAACGTGATCGCCAAACCAAGCTGGATCCGGCGGTTCAAGAGCTGATGGCCAAACTGGCTGAGCCGGACGGACTGGTGGACGGGCAGCGCAGGCAACGCGCAGAGATTGACCACAAGCACGATCGCACAAAAGACCGCCATCGCGGCAAACGCGAAGCGCCAGCCCGCCGCGTCACCGATCATGGCTCCGACCGGAACGCCAAGAACCGAAGCTGCTGCAACGCCGCCGAAAATGATCGCCGTTGCGACACCGATCGATCGGCCCGGAACCAGCCGTAGCGCAAGGCCTCCGGCAACGGCCCAGATGCCGCCCATGCAAAGGCCGACAATGATACGCGCCGCCAGGAGCAAACCGATCGTACTGGCCAGCGCCGAAATGATGTTTGCAACAACCAGCAGCAAGAGAAGGGTGGTCAGGATGCGCCTTCTGTCGATCCTGCCGGCCAAGAGTACCACGGTGGGCGCAAAGAGCGCGGCAAGCAACGCCGGCAGCGAGAGCGTCAAACCGGCGGTCCCCATCGACGTTTGAAGGTCGTCTGCGATCGGCGTCATTAACCCAACGGGCAGCATCTCCGTCGTCACGACGCAAAAGGTCGACAGGCCGGCGGCATAGACCGGTAGCCAATTCTCCCGGTCAGGGCCTCCCTTCCTTTGGAGTCCGTCGGTTTCTTCCCGGAGTTTCATCTAATTGCCTCTTTCGTTCTGGGGCGAGGCACGTTGTGGCGCCCAGCCAATCCTTCATGTCCCGTTGCCGGGACGTTGCAAGGCATTCTTTACTGTTTCCGATATTCAGATAAACTTCGGCCTTATGGAAACAAAAGGGACGAATCGTCCCCAATAGGATCTTGCGATGCTGGACCATCTCGGCGATGTGCGCGCCTTTGTTCGTGTCGCCGATGACCAGAGCTTCACCCTGGCGGCGGAACGGCTCGGCCTCTCCCGTTCCGCGGTCGGGAAATGTGTCGCACGTCTTGAAGACAATATGGCAACGCGGCTGATCCATAGAACAACGCGTAGCGTCAGCCTCACCGAGGAGGGCCAGCTCTTCTACGAGCATGCGATCAGGATCCTGTCAGAAGTGGACGACGCGGAGTTCGCCTTGGCACAACGGCACCAGGCCCCAAGAGGGCGCCTTCGCATCGATGTGCCGATCGCCCTCGGTAGGCTGCACATTCTGCCCGTTCTCCAGCGCTTCCTGAACCGTTGGCCCGAGGTGGAAGCGGAGGTTTCGTTTTCGGATGAGTATCGCGACATCGTCGGCGACGGCATCGACGTTGCCGTTCGTATCGGCGGGCCCACCGACAGTCGCCTCGTGCGGCGGGTCCTGGCCTCTCATCGGCTCATAACCTGCGCTGCGCCGGAGTATTTAAAGCGGCGCGGAACGCCGCGCACCATCGACGAACTGACGCGCCACGACAGGATCGGGTTCAAGCACGCAGGCGGACCGGTACCGTGGCATTACAGGGTCGGCGGCGGAGACCGGGACGTCGGTGTTCAGGGAAACTTGCGTCTCGGAAACACCGAGGCCATTCGCGACGCTTGCCTCGCCGGAACGGGCCTTGCGCAACTCGGCGCCTTCCTGGTGGGCCGCGACATCAGGGAAGGCAGGCTTGTCCCCCTGCTCGAAGAATTCGAACGCGACGAGCCGCCTGTTTGCGTCGTCTATCCGACACGAAAGCACGTTTCTCCAAAGGTCCGCCTTTTTATTGAGGCCATCCGAGCGGAATGGGCGGCCGGTGCGCCCTGGGCGTAGCCCGGCGCGCCCTCATGCCTTCGGCTGTGCTACTCGCAACTTGTGGGGCGCGATCACGCGCACTACCTGTGAGGCGTGAAGAGCGGCGGCCGCAACGGCATGTCCTTGAGGTGATGATGAAACTGCCCCCGCAAGCTGGAGCCCCGCCTGCGAGCAATCCCGACGTGTTCGACGCATCCTGCTCGGCTCGGCATGCGCTCGAACTGATATCGACGAAATGGGCGATCCTCATCATGTCGGCGCTCGCGGCGGGCCCGATGCGCAATGGCGCGTTGCTGCGCAAGATCGAGGGCATTTCGCAAAAGATGCTGACCCAGACGTTGAAGGACCTCGAGCGCAACGGGTTGGTGCAGCGTCACGATCACCAGACGAACCCGCCCCATGTCGAGTACAGTCTGAGCTCGGTCGGCCTGTCTCTCAGCGAAACGCTCATCAGCCTCGACCGATGGGCGGAGCGGAACTTTCCGGAGCTTGATTACTTCAGGGAGCAATACGATGCGGCCGCGAGCGAGGCAAAGGCGGCCAGGCGGCGGAAGGTCCGCCTGGCCTAGCCGAAAGATATTGCGCGCACGCAAGACGGCTCACGCCCAGACGCGACCTGATCGCGGCGTGTCGATCTGGTAGTCGGAGGTGTGAGCGCTGAAGAAATTCCGACCGAACACGCGTGCCCGTCCGATCGGGTCACTCGGATCGCGGCAAATATCTGTGCGTGCGTTGCCATGGCCATGAACGACGCCGACGAAGGTCGAACGCGTATAGCGGCTGAATTCCTGGAACTGATGCTGCGGGCTGGACGAAACGGTGGGGTAGGTCTCTTCTGAGCTGAGGACGAGGCCGATCCGTTTTCCAGTCATCTGCGCGACAACGGACGCCGATTGTGGATGCGACGCGGCGACGTAGCAGAACATTCGATCGAAGAACGCCTTCAACTGCGCAGAGACGCCATACCAGTAGATCGGGCTTGCGGCGACAAAGCCGTCAGCGGGAAGGTAGGAACCAAAGAACGCCCGCCGGAAACCGTCGTCGATCGCGCATTCGCCATCGGGCATACGACATTGGCGACAGTCTCTAAGCAGCGCCGACAGGACGTCGTCGACATGAACGGTCTCAACCTGATGGCCCGCCTCAAGCAAACCATCGGCCACCGCTTTCGCCATCGTCGTGGAGTTTCCATCGCGCCGCGGGCTGGAGCAGAGAACCATTGCCTTCATCGATATCTTCCTCAAGCAGCGGACAACCTGGAAAGGGAAACTCCAGGGCTTGGCTGCAGGCCTATCGGGCGCAGAGGCCACCTACAAGTACGCACCTTGGGGTGCCTATGTTGCGGGTGCTTTCGCTCTTTCGCTATTCGGTTCGGGCCGCGACGGCCAGTTCGGCACATGCCGGGTAGAGGCGCTTGCTGGTGACAAGGGATCGCGGCCGTGGCCTTGGGCCCACGTGGCAAATCGACCGGAGCAGGCTGCAACAGCGCGCGCAGTCGTGTCGGCAGAGCGTCTTTTCAGTTCAGCAGGTCTACAGCCGTTTGGGCATGGGTGTTGTCCGGCGGTCAAGGTGTTGGTGGAGAGCACGCTCGAGATCCCGAATGATGGCAAGTCACGAGAGCCGCTGCTGCACAGGTCGGGATCGCAAGGGGATCCGGACCGTTTGCATGCCATGACCCTACGGCTGTGGAGGGATGCCGTGCCGATGGCCAATACTTGGCGAAGCGGCTTTCTGATCGAGTTGCGGCCCGCAATGCAGCTGACACCGGAGGTTTATTCTTGACCGATGCATAGCTGGATGGCTATGTATCGTGCTTAGCCATTTGGTATGGGGCTCCGCGCCCATCACGGTGGATCCGACCCTGAACGAACTGACGGAACAGTCGAGGTCCGGGATGTCTGAGAAGAAAGTCGGAAAGAACGCACCGAAAGCCGCTTCCCTTGCGCCACGCTCAAAGATCGGACGCAAGACGCCGCCGACAAAATCGGCCGATGGCGTCGTCCTTCTAACCGGCGGCAATCCGCAGATCGCAAAGGGCTACGGAAATGCGCCGGTGCAGCAGTACATCGCTGCGATGCCGGGGTGGAAAAGCGATCTAGGCAAGCGGCTGGACCGGCTGGTCGTCAAGACCGTTCCCGGCGTCGAAAAAGCGGTCAAGTGGAACTCTCCCTTTTATGGCGTGGAAAAGGATGTCTGGTTCCTCAGTTTTCATTGCATGACGAAATACGTGAAGGTCGCTTTCTTCCGCGGGGCGCAATTCAGCCCCTTACCTCCCGGCACGTCAAAACAGCCGGATGTTCGTTATCTCGACATCTATGAGACGGACGAACTCGACGAGGCGCAGTTCATGGATTGGGTCAAGCAGGCCAGCGAACTGCCGGGCGAGAAGATGTAAAGCGTCGCCGCAGATCATTCGCCGCCGGGAATGGCCGAGCCAACGGATGTCAGCGGCCACGGCGGCGTACGGCCGCGGCCCTGCCTCCCCACAAGCTGCTTCTCAATCGGCATTGCCCACCATGAGTATCTTCATGACGGCGGCCATTGCCGGGTCGGTGCCAGCGGCATAGTCGGCAAAGTTAGTGGAGCGCGCGACGTCTGGCTGAAGGGGACCTGCCGGGACGTCGTAGACGTAATTCAGCAGGAAACAGGTCCTGATCTCCGACAGGCTGCAACCGTGTTCCCAGTCGTGATAGGCCGTCGAGTAACGGATGGTGATCTTCGAGTTCGGCAGAGCCGTGCGGCCGCCTTCGCCCCAAAACTGCAGCCGGTCTCCTATCGGCTCGCCGACAAGTACCGTGCGCGGGCCGCCGAAGTACTTCAGTCGCGCCGCCGTGCTGATCGCGGCCGAAAACGTGTTCGCGCTGGTCAGCACAAACAGCCGTCCCTCCGGCGGCAGGATGGCCGGGAGCCTTCGCGAGAAATCGGCGGTCAGTTCGTAATTGCCGCCATTGTTGAACCGCAGGTCGACGACTGCATTGCGTATCGGTTTTTTCTCAGCTTCGTCCAGCACCTTGGCGAGCCCCTGCGACAGGCCCTCCGGCGTCGCATCCCTGATGCGGTTGATCTGGATGTAGAGAAGATCGGGCAAGGGATAGTGGTGCCAGACATTGGCGTCGGGGCGCGTGAGATAGGCCGGTAGCGTGACATCGTCGAGCACGTGCCGCCACCCGGCGCCGCGACCGGTCTGTGACAAGGGACTGAAATCGCGTCGTGGCCAGACATGGGCGTTCAAGGGTTCCGGCGCACCGGACGTGGCGACAAGAGCGATCTGCGCAGCGCTTCCATCCTCGCGACGGATGAAATAGGCGCTTTCCTGCGGGCTTTTGGCAAGGCCGGCGGCATGGAGCAATTCCGGCGAAATCGCGACATTCGGGACGAATTCCTTGGCGAGATTGGCGGGGCCGCCGAAATAGGGCCGAAGCGCATCGACAAAGGCCTCCGTCGCTCTTCCATTTACCTCAAGGATCTCTCCGCCCAAAAGGTGCGATTGCTCGCCTGTCGTGGCGATCACAAACAGGCCGTCGGCAAACCAGCCAAGCCGGATGGGAACCGCATTGAAGCTGTGGCCGCCGACGAGGCCGACCACGCTGGTGTGCCCATTGTCGGCGAGCGCGACCGCTTTTGCAGCCGCGATCGCCAGACCGGCGCGGTCGAGATCACCGGCCCGTTGTTCGATCACTTCGAGGGCGGCGGCAAACGCGACCTGGGCGGTCGGCGAGAAGCTGCGGTCGACCTCGATCAGGCGCCGCAGATGGGCAAGGTCCTGCCTGTTGCGCTCCAGTTGCAAGGTCGCGGCCGGAAAGTCGCTTCGGGGATAGCTCTTCAGCGTCGGATAGAGAATAGCCGCAAGCGGCGCGACCAGCAGGAAAAGCAAGGCGGCAAGCGCGATCGATGCAATCCGAACGCCGCGCCGCCGCCAAAACCTCTTGCCTCTCGGCGCCGGACCTTCCTTGCCGATTTGAGTCTCGTTTCCCATCGATTGACGGCCCCCAACAGCGCCCCTCTTCAAGGCGCGATCCATCCACAAATTCGGCGCTCCAGCCAGGGCCGGCGATATTCCTTCAGCATCGCGCCCGAGCCCTGTTCCGGCCCGCAGCAATGACGAAGGTCGGACGATCGGCAAGACAAGACGTAGGAACGGCAGCACGACAATTCCATGCTCGCCGCCGGGGAAAATCAGAAGGCCGGTTCGGTCCCGTATTCGTCGTGGCGCCGGTTCCAAACGTAGGGTTCGGTCTGTGGCCATCCCGCGGGAGACACTTCCCATGTTTCCTGGCGACCGTAGGGCGTCAGGTCCAGATAAGTCCACATGCTGCCGAGATACTCCACGCCACGCGCACCGTTGAAATAGGTGCGGTAGATATCGTCGCCGTCCCTGAGGAAAACGCTGACGCCATGACGCTCGCTGGTCCTGGTCGGGTCACCCGGGTCGGCGACCGTGGCCCCCATGTCGTGGTTGAAGTCGCTCGCCATGGACGAGTACCAGACCGGGTGCTGCCACTGCATCCGGGCCTGATATTTCTGCAGCTTCTCGAGCGGCGCGCGCGAGATCAGCACGATGGACGTATCGCGTGCGTTGAGATGCGCCGGGTGGGTCATCGCGTCCACGACCCAGGAACAGCCGTCGCAGCCCGCCTTCCATCCGGGCGCGAACATGAAGTGATAGACGATCAGTTGCCGCCGACCATCGAAGAGGTCGGCAAGGCTTAACGTGCCCGTGGGGCCTTCGAACGAATAGTCCTTGTCGATCCTGACCATCGGCAAGCGCCGTCGCTCGGCGCTCAAGTCATCGCGTGCGCGGGTGAGGGCTTTCTCCCTGGCAATCTGTTGTTCGAGCGCGGCTTGCCACTCATCAATTGAAACGATCTTAGGCAACATTCTCAATGATCTCCCTTTTTGGGCAACTTGCGTGGGGGCATCGTTGCAACGCTGAACTCCGGTCGGCGACGTCCAGCCAACCGGCTCGGTTCGATTGCTCCCGAAAAGCTCTCAATCCGATCTTACCGGCGCGGTCTCCGTCGCATCTGGCTGCAATATGTTGTAAAACCATAACATGTCAAGCAAGCGGGAAGAAGTCTCGGTTTTCTGAGCATTGGCCCAGGCGCAGACCACCGACATGCTCTGCGCCGCCTTTTCAGACATGGATCGCTGTACCGTCATGCAGCATCTGAAGGTGCTGGAAGAGGCCGACCTGATCATCGTCAGCCGGGCAGGACGCGAGCGCTGGAACTATCTCAATGCGCTGCCGATCAAGCGCATTCACGGCCGCTGGATCAGTGAACATGCCGCCCACCCGGTGACCATTCTCGACAGACTGAAACCCGGCATGCCCGAAGTGCGTGCGGCCCTTCGTTCGGGCCTGCGCTATGCCGCCGAAGAGATCATGGCGCGCGACAAATACCAGCAGAAACTGACGCCGGCAAAGGTCGCGCTCGAGCTCGGTATTTCCGTGCGCCAGCTGCATGTACTGTTCGAACACGCGGAATTGACCTTCGCTCGCACGCTGGCATCGATGCGGACTTCGCAGGCGCGGCGGCTTCTCGTCGAGCGGCCCGCCTTGCCCGTCACCGAGGTCGCCTATGCCTGCGGATTCGATAGTCTTGCAAGGTTTTACCGACTTTTCACGGGCGCTTACGGGATGGCGCCGGGCGAATTCCGGGCGGCAGGCTCGCTCCATTAGTCCCGGGCGGATGCCTGCCTTGACGTAAGGCCGGCCTCGGCGTCGGATCAATCCGGTTGCCAAAAAGCCATAATTGCTTCACCTAGATCCCTCTTCGACACTCGGCATTAAGAATTGGGTCAACGCTGAATGCGCATTTCATACGTCTTCCTTGGTGCATTTCTTGCAATCGCGCCGTCCGCCTATGCCGACGTTGCCTCGCCTCCTGTTCTGGAGCCGCTGAAGCAGCAGGCACAGGCCGCACAGTTGAGCGCAAAATTTCTGACGCGCTACAGCTACAAGCCCGTTCCGCTAGATGACGCCTTGTCGGCCAAGATCATGGACAGCTTCATCGAGTCCCTCGATCCGGATCGTGGGCTCTTCCTGCAGGCCGACATCGACAGTTTCAAACCTGACCGCAACGAGATCGACGACGCCATCAAGAAGAAGGACCTGAAGATCCCGTTTGCGATCTTCAACGTCTATGGAAAGCGTGTCGTCGACCGCATGAACTACGCGCGCGAACTGCTGAAGCAGGACTTCGATTTCACGAAGCAGGAAGATTATTCCCTGTCGCGCGAGAAGGCGCCCTGGCCGCAGTCGGAAGCCGAGAGCAACGAGCTGTGGCGCAAGCGTGTGAAAAGCGACTGGCTACGCTTGAAGCTCAGTGGCAAGACTGATGCGGCCATTCGCGAAACGCTCGACAAGCGCTATGCAAACGCGCTCGAGCGTGCCTCCAAGTACAAGAGTGACGACGTCTTCCAGTCGTTCATGAACGCCTACACGACGTCGGTCGATCCGCACACGGATTACTTTGGCGCCCGGGCTTCGGCCGACTTCGATATCGCCATGAAGCTCTCGCTGGTTGGAATCGGCGCGGTGCTGCAGGAGCGCGACGACTACACGACGATCCGCGAGCTCGTGCCTGGTGGGCCGGCGCAGCTGTCCGGCAAGCTTGCGGTCGGAGACCGCATCACCGGCGTTGGGCAGGGTCACGACGGCCCGATAAAGGAAGTGGTCGGCACGCGCATCGATGAAGTCGTGCAGTTGATCCGCGGGAAGAAGGGGTCGGTCGTGCGCCTCGACGTTCTGCCGGCCGATGCGGGAGCAGACGCCGCCCATCGCATCGTCACCCTCGTGCGCGACAAGATCAGCCTCGAAAAGCAGGCGGCGCAGAAGAGCGTTCTGTCTGTGAAGGCGGGCGATACCACCCGCAAGATCGGGGTGATCACTCTTCCGGCCTTCTATGAGGATTTCGAAGCCCGGCGCAAAAGAGAGCAGGATTATCGCAGCGCGAGCCGCGACGTCGCAAAGCTTCTCGAAGAGCTGAAGCAGGAACAGGTCGACAGCGTTCTGATCGACGTTCGCAACAATGGCGGCGGTTCGCTGGACCAGGCGATTGCCCTGACCGGCCTGTTCATCGGCTCCGGACCGGTCGTTCAGCAACGCAGTGGCGACGGCAAGGTCGTGGTGACAAGCTCGGAGTTTCCTGAGCCTCTCTGGTCAGGACCCGTCGGTGTTTTGATCAATCGCGGCTCGGCTTCGGCCTCTGAGATTTTTGCTGCGGCCATCCAGGACTACGGCCGCGGTGTCGTCATCGGCGAGCCCAGCTTCGGCAAGGGCACGGTTCAAACCGTCGTCGACCTCGACCAGATGGTCCGCAACAGCAAGCCTGCGTTTGGCGAACTCAAGGTGACGATCGCCCAGTTCTTCCGGGTCAATGGCGGCACTACGCAGCTGCATGGCGTAACGCCCGATATCAGTCTGCCGGGGCTTTCCGACCCGACGCGCTTTGGCGAAACGAGCTATGATAACGCCCTGCCGTGGTCAGAGATCAAGCCTGCGGATTATATGCCGGCCGATACCGTCACGGCGCTGCTGCCGGCACTGCAGGACCGCCATAATGCGCGCATTGCAAGCGACCCCGATTTCCAGCGCCTCCTCGAAGACATCGCCGACATCAAGGCGCAACGCGAAAAAGGCGTTGTCTCCCTCAACGAAGCCGAACGTCGCAAGGAAATGAAGGATCGCGAAAATCGTCTTAAGGCTCGAGCTCAGGGAAGCGATGGCGAGGATACCGGTGAGGACGATGGATTGAATGCGGACGAACGCAGCCTGAGTGCCGATATCGCAATGGAAAACGCCCGCAAGAACGCAAAGGACGTTCTGCTTGCTGAGGCGACCGCCATTCTGGCCGATGAGGCGGATTTGCAGGAAGGTGGGTTGAAGGCGGCCACGCAGCCACCGGCAAGTGCCACCAGAAAGTAGTCTGCTCGGCCGATGCGCGGGTACTTGAGGAAAGGTCGACAAAGCACTCTTTTGTCGACCTTTTTTGTTTCCCGCGCTCAGCGCAGACGTACAAGCCTATAAAATATCGTTGGCGTCGCTGAGCTGCGAGTAAATGGAGTATGCGCTCAGGAACAGAATGCTGAATACGATTATCGCGCTAAAAAACATAAAAAGGTACATCAATGTGCTCCGAGTAAAATCACCGTACATCCTTGTCCTATTGTTCTTTTGCAGGAACATTACGCTGCAAGAGACCTGATTTTTCCCGGATATTGAATTCAAATGGTAGTCAGCGCGTTTGAGCTGAATTCGTAATGTTTTCACAAGGTGCAGGACCCCAATCGGCGCTCGTCTTTGACAACGAGGGTTCTGGGCGAATGACATGCAATGAGAAGACGAACAGCCATAGAAGGGGCGTGGCAGGGGGTCGGGGAATCGCAAGAATAGTGCCGATCATGCTCACTCTTGGGGGATGTACGACCGTTCCCTTGAAGGAAGCAGGAACGCTTACCTCCTACAGCAACCTCAGTGCTCCGAAGGGGAAGTTCGAGAAGAAGAGAGTCTATTTCAGCAAGGATGGCCTGAAGGACGTCAAAACGGTGAGCATCGCGCCGACGTCTCTGACCCCGCCTGCTCTGCAGCGTGTCGAGAAGCAGAAGGACCGCCTGCTGGTAACGAACGCGATTGACCGCGCGATCTGCATCACCATGAGCGAAAAATATCGGATCGTCCCGTTCGGTACGCCCGCAGATCTGACGGTCCGAACGGTTGTTACGGACATTGTCCCGACCGAGCCGTCCGTCGCTGGTGCCGCCAAGGCGATTTCCATCGGCAGTTCGCTTGCCTTGCCGGTCGGCATACCACGACTGCCCTTCGGGCTCGGCGGGCTGGCCGTCGAAGCGGAGGCCGTCGATCGAACCGGCAAACAAACGGCGGCGATCGTTTGGTCGAAGGGCGCGAACTCGTTTACGAGTGAAGCGCGCGTTTCGCAGGTTGGTGACGCCTATGACCTGGCCGCGGCTTTCGGCAAGGATTTCTCAAGAATGGTCGTCGCCGGCAAAGAACCTGGAGATTTCGATCTGTACTTGCCGTCCGTTTATGACATTCGCACGTCGCTTGGTGGGAAACCCGGTTCTGCGATCTGTGAGGACTTCGGGCGTGCGCCGGGTGTGGTCGGCATGATCGGCGCCTCCATCGGAGCGCCGCCGTCCTGGACGGACAGGGGAGGCAAGCTCGCCGTCGCGGCAACCGGAACAGCCGTTTCTGCCGAAAAAACAATCCCTTCCATTGGCAGCCGCTGAGGCGGACTACGCTTGTGTCTCGTAACATTGTCGCAAGGTGGCAATGGGATCCAGGTATCGACAAAACGAGAAATAAACCGAGGTCATTTTATGCGTCTTTTCATTGCAGCGGGCCTGCTGATCGTGCTGGCGGGATGCGAAACGGTAGAATACAGAAACCGTTGTGCCGAGTACGGATTCGTGCCGGGAACCGATGCTTATGCTAATTGCGTACAACGTCTTGATATGTCCGATGAACGCCGTAGAGGACGCGATTACGATCCTCCCGTGTATTCTTACGAGTAATTCCGCAGGGATGACGGATGTTTTAGCGAGGGCTGTTTCGATTAGGATGATTGCGACCTGACTTACGTCGCGTTGTTTAGAATCCTCTTTTGTTTCCTTCATGAATATTCGCATCTTCAAAACTCAATTCTAGTCGACACTGGCAGGCAACATGCGAATTCTGATCGTAGAAGATGATCGTGAGCTGGCGTCTTCGCTCAAGACCATGCTGGAAGCCGCGATCGGCGTTGCGGATGTATTCGAAACGCTTGCGGATGCCGAGGCGGCACTGCTTGCCTTCAAGTTCGATCTCGTGGTCATCGACCGCAACCTACCTGATGGTGACGGCCTGTCGCTGCTGCCGACGCTGCGGCAACTCCGCCCGAGGCCGGCAACGCTCGTTCTGACGGCATTGGACGATCCGACCGATATCGTGTCTGCGCTCGACAAGGGCGCAGACGAATATGTCGGCAAACCATTCGAGCCCATGGAGCTTATTGCACGGGCGCGCGCGGTTCTTCGTCGCTACAGCCTGGACGAGACCGGCTGCACGCAATTCGGCAATCTATCGTTTGATCTCATCAATCGATCCGCCATGATCGGTGCGAACGCGCTGAGCGTTCCGAGACGCGAACTCGCCGTTCTGGAAGCGTTGATCCGGCGGGCAGGGCGCGTCGTGCAGCGCGACAATCTTGAAGCTGCCGTCTATAATATCGACGAGGAGATCGAGTCCAACGTGCTCGATTCCCATGTCTCGCGGCTACGCAAGCGTCTGCGCGAGGGCAATTGCAGCGCAACGATCCGGACCATTCGCGGCATCGGCTACATGCTGGTGCAAGAGTAATGAGGCGTCCGAATTCAATCGCGTTTCCGGTGGCCATTGTGCTCATCTTGGGCATGGCGCTGATGATGGTGATCAGCACCGTCCTCACCGTCGCGGTGTTCCTGTTGACGGATGGGCAGAGCAGGAAAAAAATCGCAGTCGAAAGTGTCGTCGAACTTCTCCAGGATGGTGTGAGCTACGATCACACCGGCAAGTTTGTGCTCGAGGTCGAAGGCGTAATTGCGGAAAAGATTATCAGGCTTTCCGAAGAGCAGTCCGAATTCTGGTACTTTGTCAGTGACGGAACCCAAGCCATCATACACGGTGCCGTGCCGGCATCGGTCCAACACATCATCGATACGACCTCTCCCCAGGTATTCTCCTCTGAGTTTTCTTACATGGCGGGCCAGCAGCAGTTTCTCGGGCTCCGAAAACTGAACGCGGAGGATCCACCCAAACTGGTTGTGGTCGGCGGAGTGACATTTTCGAATGCTGAAACGCTGCTCGTGGTCCTGCGCGAAATTTGGCCGCAGGGGCTTTACCATCTTCTGGGTATTGTTCTTGTTGCCACGGCCACGATCGCTGTCGTTGCTGTCAAGCGCACGATCGCAACCCCTGTAAGAAGGGTTGTCGATTCAGCCGAGCAGATCGACGGGCTTCCCAATGGTCGCCGGATATCGGATCGCGACACTCCGATAGAACTGAAGCCGATGGTTGCCGCGTTCAACACGGCGCTCGGTTGTATCGACAACGCGTTCGAAGCGCAGCGAAACTTTCTTGCCAACGCATCCCACGAATTGCGGACGCCGCTGACCAAATTGCGGTTGAAGCTCGACCTTGTTCAGGACCCGGACGTGCGGGAGATCCTTGTTCGCGACACGGCGCGGCTTGCATCAATCGTCACGACATCGTTGCAGTTGGCGCGTTTGTCAGGCCAGGCGCTGACCTTCACCAAGGTAGATCTCGCAGCCATCGCGCGCGCGGCCATTGCCGAGCATGTGCCATCCGTGATGAAGCAGGGCATGGACATCGAGTTCAAAGCAGAGGGGCGGGTCATTGTCCCCGGTTCCGAACCGGCCATTCGCCTGGCCTTGGACAACTTGATCATCAATGCGATGCGACACGCACGCGGAACGGAAGTGCTTGTAGTCGAGGTTCTGCAAGCCCGGATCGTGCGGGTCAGCGATGAGGGCCCAGGAATCCCGGCCGCGGAGCGCGAGAAAATGCTGAGGCCGTTTGTGCGGGGCAATACCAGCGCGAGTGAGGGAACAGGCATGGGACTGGCCATCGTTGCCCAGATTATGACGGCACACAACGGCTCCGTGGCGCTCGGAGAAGCAGCGAACGGCGGTTTGGTCGTCGATCTGGCGTTTCCGAAAACTGCGAAGGAATCCGCGTTTTCGTGATAGCCGCGCCATTGTTCCTTGAAGCCGCTCGCGCACAATCTCTTCGGCTCGCTCACTCCGCCAAATATTCGCGCAACAGCAGGCGTGCACGGTGCAGCCGCGCTTTCACTGCCTGTCGCGAAAGATCGAGAGCCGCGGCGATCTCGTCGATCGTCATCTCCTGGAGGTCGCGCATCAGAGCCACGTCGCGATAGTGCGGCGGCAGAGCCTCGAAGGCCGCTGCCAGATCAAGCCGCAACACATGTTCGGGCCGCTGCACCAGACTTGTTTCAAGTGCGTCCTCGTCTACGGCGGCGATCATGCCGGTACGTCGGGCGAGCCTCAGGCACTCCCGCCGCACCACGCTGAACAACCAGTTCGACAGGGTCGCGAGTGCCCGGATCGCGCCGACATGGCGCGACAGAAGCCAAAGCGTTTCTTGTGTCGCATCGTCGACATCGGCGGTCCGGCAGGTTGCTCGGGCATATCGGCGAATATCCGGCTGCGCACGCTCGAGCAGCCGGACGATCGCATTGCGATCGCCGTGGCGGGCGGCTTCGAAAGTTTCAGTCGTCACCGCCTTTGTGTTCATGGCTTGATCCGATCATGGATCCCGGCAACGGCGCAGGCCGGGCAATAGCCGATGAGGCCGGTGAGGACGAAGGTGAGGGCCGATACGCCCACCAAGAGGGCGATCCACCCGCTCAGGAAACTGTATGCCATCACAGCCGCGCCAACCCCAAGGCCAATCCGCACGATCTGCTGCCCCTTACCTATATTCTTGCGAAAAAATGCCATGCAACACCTCCGGTGCAAACCGAGACCCATCGTCTCAGTCACAAGAGGCGCGGAACCCGGAAAAGGATTCGCGACGGCACGACTTTTTTCGTGACGGCGGATCCATCGGTACCAAATTTGGGCCGCTGTACTTCTGCCATGGCGCCGGCCAAGTGCTGTTCGGCCGTTGGCCGTCCCTTGACGCCGTCCGCCGAGCGTCTCCGTGCCCTCGATCCGGATTATCTCGCTTGCGAGCCATCCGGGTTCCCAACGGAGATTCCTGTTCGATGAAACGAATACTGGTGACCCTGGTTGCAATGATTGCTCCGATTGCCATGGCTGAGGCTCATGCCGAGCCGCTTTCAAGTGCCTTGGCGAAGGCCTACCACAACAACCCGACGCTCAATGCAGCGCGGGCCGGAGTGCGCGCGAGCGCGTACGACATCGACATCGCACGGTCGGCGATGCATCCGAAAATCACCTGGCGCAGCGGGATCGGGTACAATTCCAGTGCGGCGACCAATCGCGGCACGTTTGGTATCGTTCTCGATCAGACCCTCTTCGACGGCCTGCAGACGACCAACAATGTCGAGGTCAATAAGGCGCGACAGCGCGCCGCCGAGGAAAACACCCGCAACACCGAGCAGAACATCCTGTTCGAGGCGACCGAGGCATATATGGACGTGGTGCTGACGCGCCGCATCGTCGTGCTACGCAAACAGGATCTGGATTTCCTCAAGGAGCTCACGCGATCCGAGATCGCCCGCCACCAAGCAGGCGAACGGACCCGAACAAACATCGCTCAGGCCGAGGCGCGCCGCGCTGCGGCGCAGGCGGAACTGAGCCTCGCCCATGCCGAAGCCAAGCGTGCCCAAGCGACCTACAGGCAGGTCATCGGCGACGAACCGGGCAATTTAACCGGTGGAAAAGTTCCCGTGAAAATGCTGCCCGCCAACATCGATAAGGCGCTGGCGATTGCCGCCAAGCAGCATCCCGCTCTTCTGGCGAAACGGCACCTCGCCGAAGGCGCCATGTTCAATGTTGCCGTCAGCGAGGGAAAGCTCCTGCCGACCGTGAAGGGGGCGATCGGGATTGGCAGAGGTGAGCGCGTGAGCGCGATCGACGCAATGGCGTTCGACGGATCGGCGACGGAGCAAAAGGCGGGCAACGAGCTCAAGGTACCCATCTATCAGGGAGGAAAGGCGGCGGCCGAGGTACGGCGCTCGAAGGAGGACCTCGGGAAATCGAACTTCACCGTCGACGTTCAGCACGCCGAAGTTCAGTCGAAGGCGGCCTCTGCCTGGGCGCAATACCAGGGAGCGCTCGCAACCGCGTCCGCCAACCGGGCCGCCGTCAAGGCGGCAAAAATGGCCAAGGACGGCATGATGGCAGAACAAGCGATCGGCCAGCGCACGCTACTCAACGTACTGGAAGCCCAGGCCGACGTGGTGAAGGCGCAGGTGAAGCTCGCCACCGCTGAGCGGGAGACCGTCGTCGGAGGCTACCGCATCCTGTCGGCCATCGGCAGGCTCGGGGCCAAGGACCTGGGCCTCGTGGCCCGACGGGCGGATACCGAGACACGATGAGCGGACAAGCTCCCTAATGTTGCGCCGTGGCCCTCGCCGCGGTGGATTGCGACATGTTGCGTCTGAGGGGAAATCGGCCACCTATCCAAATGTCTCGATGCCTTCCGTCAGGTCGTACCAGGTATGTCGGCGCGAGGCCCAGAACACGGCGGCGGGCGGCGGGAAGTCCGGGTCGGCAAAGCAGCCCGCGGAGATCATGACCGCGTCCGTCAGCGCCTCCGCCTCCATGTAGACCAGCGTTCCGCATTTCGGGCAGAAGGTCTGGTCCACCCAGGGGCCGGCGTCGCTGCCGCGTCGCCACACCCGGCGTTCCCCTTCGATGCCGATGACGGACGCTCTGGAAAATCGGGCGCGATAGCCGAAGCCCGATCCCGTTGCGCGTTGGCATTCCAGACAGGCGCAGGCGTAGACACGGGCAGGGGGTCCGTTCACGGTAATCTTCAGGCCACCGCAGGCACAGCTTGCCGTTCGCTTTCCGGCGCACTCTAGGGTCTGCGGCCGTCCATTGTCTTTCAGGCGATCGCTTGTGGTCATGGCACGGACCTGGCCAGGGCCGCGCGTTCACGCGACAGATATCTTGCCGCAAACGTGCCAGGCTTCAGAAATATCCGGGCGCGCGCGGGGCCAATGCGCCCGCCGCCGGCAACACCTATATTGGTCATGAACGACAACTCCGGTTGAAAGCTGCCGTCTAATAGGAGCGGTTTTCGGAGCCTGTAAATTACGCACTTTAAAGTAAGCGGTAACTCGAAAGTAGGGAGCGGGGCGCGTGAAACGGTTGCAGCAGGACGATTGTGGCTTCGCATCGGCGCTGAACGCGATCGGCGGCAAATGGAAGACCCTGATATTGTGGGAGGTCAACATCGAACCGCGTCGCTTCGGCGAATTGCGACGTCTTCTGCCGGGGATCAGCGAAAAGGTCCTGGCACAACAACTTCGCGAAATGGAAGCCGATCGTCTGGTTCGCCGCGAGGTTTTTCCGGCCGCCGTTCAAAGGGTCGAGTATTCGGTGACGGAGTTCGGCAAGACCCTGAACGAGGCGGTCACGGTCCTGTCGACTTGGGGCAAGGAACATCAGGCAAGGCTTGCCGCGAAGGGCGAAGGATGTGGCGCCGATCCCGGCCGAAACTGAAACTGCAGTCCTTGGGTGATGGGGAATGGCTGGCATTCGCTCCAGGAGTGATGGCGCAGCGAGACGGGATGTTCAGCCGTATGCGGCGGCCGGATATGTTTTGGCCGCCGCCGCAATCCCGATGTGAGCCTGGGTGCTGGAAGCCTCAGGCCTTTATGTCGGACAAGCTACGAGTCGTAATGCTCGGGCATTTCCTTGAGTTGATCCTTGGTCCACGTCGTCACGGCGTGGACGTCGCCGTCTTCGTCACGCATGAAATCGAGATCGGCAAGCGGCACGGCAACGGGTTTTGCGCCGATGCCCAAAAACCCGCCGACGTCGATGACGACGGTGCTCGCTGTGCCGACGCCGTGGACGTGGTCGACCGTGCCGACCTTATCGTCGTCCGCTCCGTAAACCGTTGCCCCTTCCAAAATCGCCGGTGTCAGTTCCGTGGCTGCAAGGCGTACGTGACCAGTGTGATCCATCTTCGTTGCTCCTTTGACTTCACAGTGGGAGAACCGACTTGAGAGCAAACGGTTCCATCACCGTGTCACAGGTTCAAGCACGGGCAGGAGTTTCCAGAAGGGCTGCGAATGTCGCGTCATCGCCGTGCCGGCGGGGGACCAACGGAGTTGCGGATGACGAGGTCAGGCCGCAGCAGGATTTCGGTTTCGGAGGGCGCGCGGTCTGAAAGCAACTCCAAAAGCAGCGCCATCGCGTGTTTGCCGATGGCGGTTCGAGGCTGGCGGATGGTCGTCAGCGAAGGCGTCATGAAACTCGCCTGCGGGACATCATCGAAGCCGGTGACGGAAAAATCGTCAGGGATGTCGTAGCCGCGGGCGCGCAGGCCAAGCGTCACGCCAAGCGCGGTCTGGTCGTTGACGCACATGAAGGCGGTCGGCAGGTCGTCACGCATGAAGAGTTGTTCGAGCGCCAGCCTGCCGCTTTCCACCGTGCCGTCGCCTTCCATGATCAGACGGCGATTGATGGCAATATCGGCCGCTGCAAGCCCCGCTTCATATCCCTGTCGCCGGCGACCATAGGCAAGGCGGGTGTTGGAATCGCCGATGAAGGCGATGCGCCGGTGCCCATCGGAAATCAGGAGATCGACGACTTTGCGAGCGCCCTCGACGTCATCGACCCCGACATAGGGGATGCCGCCGTTAAAGACCGGCTCGAAAACGCCGACGGTCGGCGGCAGCCGCGCCGTTAGCGTCTGATGGCCGAAGGGAAGGATGCCCGTAAACAGGATCATGCCCGCCGCCTGGTTGGAATTGAAGAACTTCAAATATTCCAGGCCACGCTGGGCGTCGTTCTGCGTATGGCCGATCAGGACGCCGTAACCATGCGCGCGCGCTTCGTTTTCGAGACCCACAAGAATGCTGGAAAAGTTCGGATCACCGATATCCGGTGCGACAACGAGGATCATGTTCGACCGCCCGAGCCGCAGGCTGCGCGCCATCGCATTGGGCGTGTAGCCGGTAATCGCGATCGCCTGGTTTACCTTGAGGCGCGTCGATTTGGCTACCTTTTCCGGCATGTGAATGGCCCGCGATACGGTCGCGATCGACACTTCGGCGATCCGTGCGACGTCTTCAATGGTTGCGGGCTGGGAATTGGACACACTTGGCCTCGGGATTTGCTGCGAGGACGTTACACAGGTTCGCCCGACGGTCAAACGAAGAAGCCAAAAAAATTGTCGAGCAATCACGATGTAAACCTTTACATCGGCGAGTGTAAAGGTTTACATCATTGAAATAGCGGTGGAGGCCGCAGGGAGGGGATAATGACCACGGAGCATGTCGACGGGGCTCCCGTCGTGCTGTCGGCGCGCCGCATCAGCAAATCGTTCAGCGGCGTGCAGGTCCTGTTCAGCGTCGATTTCGAGCTTCGCCAGGGCGAAATCCATGCGCTCATGGGCGAGAACGGGGCTGGAAAATCCACGCTGGTGAAGATCCTGTCGGGCTTCGAGCAGCCGACATCGGGCGAGATCCTGCTTGACGGGAAGTCGACGAAGCTGCCGGCCAATGGCGCTGCGGAAGCGCTCGGCATCGTCATCATCCACCAGGAATTCAATCTTGCCGAACATCTGACCGTTACCGAGAGCCTGTTTCTCGGCCGCGAGGTAACCCGTTTCGGCGTGCTCGACCGCAAGTTCATGCGCGCCGAGACCCGTCGTGTGCTCGATCTCCTCGGTTCGCATGTCGATGAGAGCGCGATGATCGGATCGCTCTCGATTGCCGAAAAGCAGATGGTCGAGATCGCCAAGGCCATCAGCCGCGATGCGCGCGTCGTGTTCATGGACGAGCCGACGGCTGTGCTGTCGCGCGAGGAGACGAACTTCCTGTTCCGGCTGGTGCGCAAGCTGCGCGACAAGGGAACGAGCTTCGTCTTCGTGTCGCACAAGCTCGACGAGGTGATGGAACTGACCGACCGCGTGACGGTGCTGCGCGACGGCCAGTGGATCAAGACGTCGCCGACCTCCATTCTCGACGGCGAGGCGATCGCCCAGCTGATGGTCGGGCGCGAACTGTCGAGCCTTTATCCCGCAAAGAACGAGCCGGATGTCGACGAAGACGTGGTTCTGCGCGTCGATGCGGTATCGACCGGCTATGTCCGCGACGCGAGCTTCGAGGTGCGCCGCGGCGAAGTCCTCGGCTTTTCCGGCATGATCGGCTCAGGCCGGACGGAGCTGATGGAGGCGATCGTCGGCTTGCGCGCGCGCACGGCCGGCGAGGTGCTGGTGCGTGGCGAGCCGGTGCCATCCGGCGACGTGCATGCGGCCAACAAGGCTGGCCTTGCCTATATGACCAAGGACCGCAAGGCCAAGGGGCTCCTGCTCAATGCCGGCATGATGGCGAACCTGACGCTGCAATCGCTCGGCCGCCACAGCCGCCTCGGCTATCTCGATCCCGGCAGCGAAGAGGCGGCCCTGGTCAAGGCGCGGCGTCGCTTCGACATTCGCGTGCGGGACGACAGGATCGTAGCCGGGCGCATGTCCGGCGGCAATCAGCAGAAGCTGCTTCTCGCCAAGGTCATGGAAACCGACCCCAGCATCATCATCATCGATGAGCCGACGCGGGGCATCGACGTCGGCACCAAGCAGCAGATCTATCACTTCATTTCGGCGCTCGCCCGGGATGGCCGCTCGATCATCGTCGTCTCCTCCGAGATGCCGGAGATCATTGGCCTTTGCAGTCGCGTCGCGGTCATGCGGGAAGGCCATATCGCCGGCATTCTCGAAGGCGACGAGATCTCCGAACAGGAGATCATGCGTTACGCCGCAGGCCTGAAGAAAAAGACGGCGGCTTGAGCCGCATCAGCGGCGCGGCCGACGGCAACAACAACAAGATTCCCGACAGATGGGGGAGGTTCGATTGGACATGAGCGTGAACCAGGAAGGCAGCCAGGAAGCCATCCGCCGCCGCAGCTGGCGTGACATTGATCTGAGGGCAGTGGCGCCATTCGTTGCGCTGGCGTTGCTTCTCTTGGTCGGCGCGCTGGTCAATCCCAATTTCATCAGCATCACCAACCTCGCCAATGTCGCCACCCGAAGCGCCTTCATTGCGATCATCGCGGTTGGCGCGACCTTCGTGATTTCGTCCGGAGATCTCGACCTCTCCGTGGGCGCCATGGTCGCGTTCATCGCCAGCCTGATGATCCTGTTCATGAACTCCGGCGTCATTGCCGATCCGGTTCTCATGCTCCTGGCGGCAATCCTCTTTGCCATCGTCGCCGGTGCGCTTTGCGGCCTCACCAACGGCCTGATCACCACCGTCGGCAAGATCGAGCCCTTCATCGCGACACTCGGCACCATGGGCATCTATCGCGGGCTGACGACCTGGCTCTCGCAGGGCGGAGCGATCACGCTCAAGGAGCCTGAGCTGCAGGAAATGTACCGGCCAGCCTATTTCGGCACGATCGCCGGCGTGCCGGTTCCGATCGTCGTCATCCTTGCGGTGACTGCTGTTGCTGCCTTTGTCCTCTACCGCACGCGCTACGGTCGCCACGTCGTTGCTGTCGGTTCCAACCGCGACGTTGCCCGCTATTCGGGCATCTCCGTCAATCGCGTGCGCACCATCGCCTTCGTCATTCAAGGGCTCTGCGTTGCGGTCGCTGTTCTCCTCTATGTGCCGCGCCTCGGCTCGACCTCGGCCACGACGGGCATTTTGTGGGAGCTGCAGGCGATCACCGCCGTCGTCGTCGGCGGCACGGCGCTGAAGGGCGGCGCAGGGCGCGTCTGGGGCACGATCTGCGGCGCGTTCATCCTCGAGTTGGTCGGCAACATCATGCTGCTCTCCAACTTCATCAGCGAATATCTGATCGGTGCCATCCAGGGCGCGATCATCATCATTGCGATGCTCGTCCAGCGTTCGCTGGTGCGGAAGTCGTGAGACGGCCGGGCCTACAGGTCTCCCGGCCTTGAACAGGCTGACCTGAAATTTGGGAGGAACTTAATGCACAAGAAGCTATTCGGCCTGACCCTTGCCGCGATGACCGCCTTTGCCGGCGTGTCTCACGCGCAAGAGGAAAAGAAAGTAACCATCGGCGTCTCGATCCCGGCGGCCGACCATGGCTGGACGGCCGGCGTGGTGTTCCATGCCGAACGGGTCGCCAAGATCCTGATGGAGCGTAATCCCGGCCTGAACGTCATCGTCAAGACCTCACCCGATCCGGCAAGCCAGGCCAACGCCGTGCAGGATCTTGAGACGCAAGGCATCGACGCGCTCGTCATCCTGCCGACCGATCCGGATCCACTGGTCAACGCCATCAAGGAAGTGAAGGGCAAGGGGACCTTCGTCGCTCTCGTCGACCGTGCCCCGAGTGTCAACGACAACTCGGTGCGTGACCTCTACGTTGCCGGCAACAATCCGGCGCTTGGCCAGGTCGCTGGCGAGTACATCAAGGCAACGACGCCGGAAGCTGAAGTCGTCGTCATCCGCGGCCTGCCGATCCCGATCGACCAGCAGCGCCAGGACGGCTTCGACAAGGGTATCGAAGGCTCGAAGGTCAAGGTTCTCGACCGCCAGTACGGCAACTGGAACCGCGACGATGCCTTCAAGGTCATGCAGGACTACCTGACCAAGTACCCGAAGATCGATGTTGTCTGGTGCCAGGACGACGACATGGCCGTCGGCGTGCTGCAGGCGATCGAGCAGGCCAAGCGCACCGACATCCAGTATGTCGTCGCCGGCGCAGGCTCGAAGGAAATGATCAAGAAGGTCATGGACGGCGACAAGATGATCCCGGTCGACGTGCTCTATCCGCCGGCAATGGTCGGCACGGCGCTCGAAATGACCGTCGCCAACTTCTACGGCCAGGTTCCGGTGCGCGGCGTCTACACGATCGATGCAACGCTCGTGACCAAGGACAATGCGAAGGACTTCTACTTCCCGGATTCGCCGTTCTGATTAAGCTTTGATGTGATGACGGCCCGCGATTTGTGGGCCGTCATCAGGCTTGGCGAGGCTGAAAATACTGCCCCGCGGCCGGCCATCTTGCCGGCCTTTCAATTGCATTAGCATGCTGTTGAATTTCACTATGAATCGTCATAAAACCGTCACATAGCCGCCTGACCTTCCCTTGGCTTCCAGTCAGTTCAACGTGAGAGCGATGATGCAAACACCCGCTGTGTCACGTCTGTCATCTGACGCGATAGCCGCTTCCGACGCAGAGCCGGTCGTCATCGACCAGGCTGGTGCGATCTGCATTCGCAAGGAAAGCGGCGGGGACCGGTTCGAGGTGCTGCTCATTTGCGGCCGCACCACCGGGCTCTGGGGCATTCCCAAGGGGCACCTGGAGTATGGTGAAGACACCCCTGGCGCTGCCGTCCGGGAAGCGTTCGAAGAGGCCGGTGTTATCGGAACGGCGTTAAACGACGAAATCGGCGGCTACACCTACAGCAAGGTCGGCAAGACCGCCGTCTATCACGTCCAGGTTCACCTGATCGCCGTTGTGTCCATGGCGCCCGACTTTCCGGAAAAGGGCGCGCGCGCGATGCGCTGGGTGCCGGCATCCCTCGCGGCGTCGCTTGTCGGGCAGCCTGGCCTTAAAACGCTTCTCACCGAACGGCTGGGCGGGCTTGGAAACGATAGTCTCGCGAGTTGCGCCGATTAGTTAGCCCCTAAAGCCGGTCCCGCCTGCGACGCAGCTCGGCGGCGATCATGGCCTGGTCGCGCCGAAGACTGAGGTGTTGCGCGGCCGCCATGCCATCCTTCCACACCGACATTGCGCCGGCCTCCTTGCCCTCCAGCCAGAGCGATACGCCCGACCACAGCGCGAGTTGAGGCACGCCGATCGGAAAGGCTCGGGCATAACGTTTGAGTTCGCGTAGCGCTTGGGCCTCCCAGCGCGGCCATTCGTCGTAAGCGTGTGCGAGGCCGGCCTCGCGGCCCCGCAGGAAAACCTCGGCGGCGCCGGAGATGCCGACCAAAGTGCTGTGGGACGAAGGCCGGCGCATCAATTTGACCAGTTGCAAGGTTTCGGCGGCCGCCTGGACACTCTCCGCATGCCGCCCCGTGCGCGCGAGCGCCAGCGCCAGCGCACCCTTCGCCGAGATCTGCGCGGCCAGATCGACCGACCCGAGCATCGCTGAGCCGATCAGCCGGAGAATGTCGACGGCCTCGCGCGGCTGATCCGTGTGAAGCACGCACAACGCCTTGCACCGCAACGCCCAGATTTCCTGCTGGATATTGCCGGCATTCTGCGCGCGCGAGAGCAGGGCGGTCGCCGTTGGTTCGAGCGCGGCCTGCTCGCCACGGTAATAGAGCGACCAGAAGCGCATGCCCTGGGCATTGCACCACCGCAATTGGTCGCCGGCTCGAAGGCAGAACTGCTGGCCCTGTTCCAGCCTTGCGTCCACCCCCGCCCATTCTCCGCGCCCGAGCTGCCAGAGCGCGTCGAGATTGCAGACATGCGCATGGATCGCGGTGTCTGAAAGCTCGGTCGCGATCCGCTCCGCCCTTTCCATGAAATAGCGGCATCCGGAGCGCCAGCCCATCATCCCGAAGCCGCAGCCGAGCTGCGAGGCGGCGACGGCCATTTCGATCGTCCGTCCGGTCCGTTCGGCGCGCGCCACCGCGCCAACGAGATTGCACATTCCACGGGTGAAGCGCAGCTCGAAGTAGTCAACCAGCGCTGCCTGGTTCAGGCACCGCGCCATTTCCCTCTCCCAGGACAGCCGGTCCTCGCGGCGGGCAAGCTTCGCTGTTTCCGGCAGCATCTGCTGCGCCGCAAGCCGCAAGCTGCGAGCGGCAAGCCGTACTAGCGTCGCAGACGAAGAGACGGGAACCGGTTGGCCGGCCGCTTTCAGCGCATTCCTGACGGCAATGCCCTGCGCGTGAATGTCGCCGCGACTGTAGTGCGCTTCGGCAAGTTTGCGCCGCCAGCGAACCGCCTGCAGTCGCTGTTCGGGCGTCCAGTCCTGCGGCTTCGGCTCGTGCGCCATGCAAATGCCGAGAAAGAACTCGACCTCGCGGAAGGCGCCGACCTGCAAAGCCCTCGCGGCCGCCAGGTCCGCGTATTTCACGACCTTCTCCTTGTTGTCCGCCGCCTCGAAATGCTGAACGAGAACCGCTAGATCTCCACCCATTGCTTCAATGCGGCTGCGCTCCAGCCAGTGGGCGAGCGATGCGTGGAGGCGGCTGCGCAGGTCGCCCGGCATCGATCCGTAGACCACATCGCGCGTCTGGTCGTGACGGAATTCGTAGCTTCCGGCTTGGCCGAGCCGGCGCACCAGATGGGCATCGACCAGCCTTTCGACGGCGGAGCCGAGCCCTTCCGCATTCAGCTCTTCGTTCAGCAATGCCTCCAGCTCGGCAAAGGTGAACGAGCGTCCTATGACGGCCGCCGCTTTGATCACGTCCTGCGATGTCGAGTCGAGGCGATCCACTCGCTCTCGGATGACGCGCTCGACTCCCTCGAAATACTGGAGGTCCTCAAGGGGGCGGATCGAGCGCCAGAGGCCATCGCGCACGGCGATCAAGCCTTCGCTCTTCAGCGTCAGCGCGATCTCCTCGGCAAAGAAGGGATTGCCTCCGGCAAGGGCGGCGACCCTGCGCGCGAGTTCCTGTTGTGGCGGAACCTCGCCAAGAGTGCGCGAAACGAGTTCGCAAACAGTGCCGTCGTCGAGCTCTTCGAGTTCGAGGATGCGGTAGCGCCGGGCCGGCTCCTCTGTCTCGGTCCCGGCTTCGCCTGCCGCCTCGACCCGTCGTCGCAATTGCTTCAGATCCTCAGGCACCTCTTCGGAGCGCACGCAGAGCACGAGCAGCAGCGAAGGCACAGAACCGAGCACCCATTCGACCAGCCGCCAGGAGGCGGAATCCAGCCACTGGCTGTCTTCGAGTACGAGGGCGAACGGCCGTGGCGCCAAGACGCCGAGGATATCGCCGAGGAGGCGCATGGTCGCATCGGCGCGGTGGGCACCTTCCAGGTGGCGCGTTCCCTCGTTCTGCTCGATCTCGATCGCCAGCAGGTCGTTAAGAAGGGGCAGGCGGTCTGCGATCCACGGCGCCGTGCGGATGCGCGCGGTAATGCTTTCGAGCAGGACGAGGCCATCGCTTTCGGCGGGCAATCCCAAAAGCGTTTCAAGAACGCGTCGCCAGGCCAGAAGCGAGCTTCGCCGGTCGTCCCGTTCGGCGAGCGTCACGGCAATCGCCACTCCCGCGGCGTGAAGATTGTCGGTAAAGGTGGCAGCCAGCCTGCTCTTGCCGATGCCGGGTTCGCCCAGGATGACGACAAGACGGCTCGAACCGCCGCGCGTCTCCTCGAAAGCATGCTGCAGGAAAGCGAGTTCCCGCTCTCGGCCAATCAGCGTTGCCGCAGACAGGGCCCGCGACTTCGGCTCAAGAGGCCGAAAGACCGGCGCCACGTCGCCAAGTCCCGCCAGCTGGACGGTTCCGCGTTGCTCGAAATCGAAGGACGCCCGGCTTGCCCTTTCGGTCGGCGCATCGCACAGCACATCATTGGAGACGGTCGTGACGAGGCGCGCGGCGCGATTGACCGGCGTGCCGAGAACCATCAGCTGTCTGCGGCGCGTGCTGCCGACGACTCGAAACAGGGCCTCGCCCGTCGCCACGCCGACCGAGACGGCAAGCCCCATCTCCGTGATATGGCGACCGATGGCGCGGGCGGCATCCACGGCGCGGGCCGGGTCGTCGCGGTGAAACGTCCCGCGTGTCCCGAAAGCGCAGAGGTAAACGAGCCCCTTGTCGTCGAAGAGGAGTTCGCCCGGAGGACCGCCGTAGCGGTGCGAAATCGCCTGAAGCGTTGCGCAGAGGTTCTGGTGTCGGACGAGCGCTTGGGCATCTTGATGTTGCAGACCGATTATTCGGACGAAAATGACGGACACTGGTCTGATCTCCGCAAGCGTGTCCAGCCGTGCATCGCGATGGACATTGCCTTCGGCTAAGGCGTTGGGGGATGCGGGTTCGATGCCCATCATCGTCGGCGAGGGGCCAAGCAACTCCTGAAGCTGCATCGGCAGGAATGCGACGAGCCATTCGTGCGCGATGTGCGGATGCGCTGGAGCAGCGGCGGGCGCGCGCGCATTTGCCTCGCCATCGGTCAGGGCATTTGCCGCCTCTGGTGACAGAACGACTTCCCAGCGATGGGCAAGTGTCTGCGCACTTGCGGCCTGAACGACGGCATCGCCCCCAGCCACAAGGTTCCAGACCGGCTGGCCGCCGATGGCGGCCGCCCAGAGCTGCCCGGCGCCGATGCCGATATGTAGGGTAGGTCCGATTTCGCCTGCACCCGGATTTCGCTGCTTGCGGCTCTCCTTGCAGATCGCTTCGGCGCACTCGGCCGCACTCTTGACCGCGCGCGCCAGACCCGTTTCGTCGGCGGGCCAATAGGCCAGAAGCGAGTCACCCGCAAAGAGGAGGACTTCGCCGCCCCGGTCGCAGACATGGTCGGCGCAGCGCGCGTAGGAAATACCGAGCAGCTTCGGGATCTGCACCAGCCCTTCCTTGCCGCGCCGCGCCAGTTGCTCGACGAGGGCCGTGTAGCGCGAGACGTCGACAAAGATCACGGCGGCCGGAAACTCTACCGCCGACGGCCGCTCTCCGTGAGAGCCGTGAAGCCGGCCAAGCAAGTTCAGCGGCAAAAACCCTTCGAGCGATTTTGCGATCGTCTCCATGTTTCCTTCGCGCGGTGATTGATCACGAAATGCGCGAAACAGGGGCCATCTTCGCGCAGAAGTGCATTTATCCCTCGCCGATTTGCTGACTCTCGCATATTATTTAGCAATCGCTAAGAGGGCTAGCCGACTTCGATCGATCGGCTTTGGCGGAAACCGCACACGTTTCGGATTTTTGCATTCTTCCCGGATGTCGATGCCCCCTGTTGGGGATCACCGAAAGACATGAGCCATCGCGGCTCGCACACCGAGTTCAGGCGTCAGACGCATCTTATGGAGAGCGTTATGTCCGATTGGAGCTACGGATACCCGCACCGTGCCCGAGACCGACGTCCCGGAGGCGGCCATGGCCAGCATTGACTTCGACAACACCTCGCACACCGCGTGGATTTCCCAGGGTTTCGAAAGGCTGGTCGACCGGGTTCGGAAGACGCCGGCGGCGCTCCACTTTGATGTTCTGGTCGTCGGCAGTGGCTATGGCGGCGCAATCGCTGCCGCCACCATGGCCGGCCGCACGAAGAGAGGCGCTCCGATCAAGGTCGGGGTGCTCGAGCGGGGCAAGGAGTATCTGCCGGGCGCGTTTCCAACAGGTCTTGCCGAACTGCCTCGCCATATCCGCCGCGATCGCAACAAGGAAGGGCTGGTCGACGTGCGGATCGGCCCGGAGGTCGTCACGGTGGTCGCAAACGGCGTCGGCGGCGGTTCGCTGATCAATGCCGGCGTCATGGAAGTTCCCGACGAGAGCGTGTTTCACACGCGCTGGCCCGACGACCTCAAGGACCTGACGACCTGGCGGCAGTATTATGATCGTGCGGGCGAGCTTCTGGGCGGCACCGCAAACGGCGTCCCGAACAGCATCTCGAAACATCCCGACGGCATTCCCCAGAAACACAAGTCCTTCCGCAGCATCGCGTCGACGGGTTTTCGCGAGGCAGCGATTACGGTCGCGATGACCGACACGGTGAGCTCGGGAAATGTCAGGCTCAATAAATGCGTGCGCTGCGGCGACTGCGCGACGGGCTGCAATTTCGGCGCAAAGAACTCGCTCGACGTCAACCTGCTCGTGACGGCGCTGCGCAACGAGGCAGAGATCTTCAGCGGCGCGACCGTGCTCAGCGTCAAGCCGGACGGCGGCAACTGGATCGTCGATTGCGTCTACACCGACGCGGCCCTGCGCGCACGCGACGGCGACGTGCTGCAGGTGCGCGCAGGCAAGGTCGTGCTGGCGGCGGGCACGCTCGGCTCGTTCGAAATCCTGAAGCGCTCACAGGCCAAAGGCCTCAGCCTCTCCGTGCATTTCGGCAACCATTGCTCGACCAATGGCGACATGCTGGTGACCGATTATGCCACGTCAAATCCGGTCAATACCGTCTCGGACGAGGCCGTGCAGCCCTCCAAGCGTGCGATCGGACCCACCATCACCGGCGTGCTCGATCTTCGAAAAACGACAGGTGTTCTGATCGAGGAACTCTCCGTTCCAGCTGGCTTGCGCCTCGCCTTCACCGAGATCTTTGCAACGCTCAACACGCTTCACGGGCTCGACCGGTTCGACTGGTCGACGCATACGCGGGGCTTTCCGGACGACGACGCCTATGTGGCGCCGACCGGCAGGATCGAACATTCCGCCGTCTATGCCGTCATGGCCGATGACGGCGCCGCCGGTCGTATGGAACTGGATGAAACGGCTTCCGACAGCGATGACGGCACGGCGCGGATGCGCTGGGACGATCTGCCGTCCCTGCCGATCTTCGACACCGAGGTTGAGGCGCTGGCGCGGCTGGCGAAGAATACGGGCGGGCGCGTCATCGCCAATCCCGTCTGGAAGCTCCTGCCGGCCAGCCTGAACTGGCTGCTGCAAAACAAGCGCGGTCCGCTCACGACCGTGCATCCGCTCGGTGGCTGCGTGATGGGCAACACCGGCGCGACGGGCGTCGTCGATCATCTGGGGCGTGTTTTCAAATCGGAGCTTCCGAACGACTTCCATAATGGCCTCGTGGTCCTCGACGGCTCGATTATCCCGACGGCGCTTGGCACCAATCCGGCGCTCACCATAGCGGCAGTGGCCCTGCGCGCCTCGGAGACACTCGCGGCCGCCTGGAATTATGTCGCCCCAGCCCCTGCTGCGCCCGGCCTAGCTTTGGCCCGCCCGGTGTTTCGTGAAACCGATGCCGCTGCATCTGCCCCTGATACCGATGCCGAGATCATCGAGCGCCTTGCCGGCCGGGTCAGGTTTTCAGCGCCCGGTACGACCTCTGAAACGCGAGTTGTCGAGCTCACACTGCGTTTCGAGCCGAAGGCGCTGGCCGATTTGGCGCCAAGCAATGGTGGCGATGGAACCCTTGAGGTCGCGACCGACGCCTCCGTGCCGTTGGCCCGTAGCATGATCCGAATTTTTCCGGCGGATCAGTGGGACAATCTCCATCAGACATGGGCGCCCGCCGGCCTGAAGGAGCAGAAGCTCCAGGCGATCGCCGTCTTTACGGCGCCCCTGACCGGCAGCCTGCGGGTCCTCGAGCGCCAGTCGACGTGGGTCGGCGGCAGGATCTGGCGTGCCGGCAAGGCATGGGTGCTCAACCGAGGCCTGCGCGACAGCTATCAGGCGATCGTCGACGGCGACGGTGGGCCCGGCTTTTTCGAGCGCGTCCGCTCAGGTCTTGCCATCGCCAGCCGGTCCGGCGAGATCCGCGCCTTCGTCTATGATCTGAAGGTCGGCGCGCCGGACCCGATCACCGGTGGCATCTCGCTTGCGGGCGATCGTATCGTCGGCACCAAGCGCTTCACCTATGATCGGCGTTCCAATCCCTGGCGTCAGCTCATGGAAGTCGCGCTGGAGCAATTTCCGGGGTTGCAGGCAGCGTCCGGCGGGCGCGTGCTGACGCTCGACCTCGACTATCTCGCCCGCATCGGCGTGCCGCTCGTGCGCATCACGGAACAGCGCGACGGCGTCGCCGCGATCGGAGCGCTCCTGACTTTCCTCGGGTATTTTCTCCGGCTGCTTTTGGGAATGCATATCTGGAGTTTCCGTGCACCCGATAAAGACAAGGACCCGGCAAACGACGTGGTGGATTTCCGCCCGCCGGCGCAGTTGAAGATCAAGGGCGGCGGCACGGTCGCGGCGCAACGACAGACGCTCGTCGTCGGAACGAGCAAGCCTCAACTCGGCGGCCCGCCGGTTGTCGGGAAAGTACTGCTAACCCGCTATCCCTATCCGGGCACGACGAAGCGGCCGCTGGTGATGATCCACGGATACAGCGCCGGCGGGACGACCTTTGCCCATCACGCCGTCAATCCCAACTTCGCCAGCCATTTCTGGAAGACGGGGCGTGATGTCTGGATCGCCGACCTCAGAACCAGCCCGGCGCACCCGACCGCAAGTGCGGCCTGGAGCTTCGACGAAATCGGCAAGGAAGACGTGCCCTTGGTGTTGCGGACGATCGCCACACAGACCGGTGTGCCGAAACTCGACGTCATCGCCCATTGCATGGGCACGATGGTTTTCAGCATCGCCACACTGGAGGGTAAGATCCAGGACCTCGTCGACCGGGTGGCCTTCACGCAGGTCGGTCCGCTGGTGGTCTTTACGCCTGCCAACATCTTCCGCGCCTATGCGGTGCGTTACCTTCTCGGCTTCCTGCCCGATAGCTACAGCTTCAATCCGGATAAGCCGACGCTCGCCGATGACCTTTGGGACCGCGTGCTTTCGACGCTTCCTTACCCGGTCGAGGAGTTCGACGTGGAAAATCCGATCTGGCCATGGAAGCGGACGCCGTGGACAAGAACCCGGCACCGGATGGACGCGCTCTACGGACGCGACTTCAACGTCGCCAACATGGAGCCTGAAATGCTGCGCTTCATCAACGAGCATTTCGGCGCGCTCAGCCTCAATACGGTCTCCACGACGGTGCATTTCGTGCGTAATGCCATGCTCACCGACTTCCGGGGGCAAAACCGACTGGTGTCACGAGAAGTCCTGCAGGATAAGTGGAAGTTCCCCACCTTCAGCGTCCATGGATCGGGCAACGGTCTCACGGATCCTGCCACCGTCGACCGCATGCGCCGCGTCTTCGACGATGCAGGTCGTGTCTACCTGGAACCCTATCTCAACCCTGGCGCCGGTCACCAGGACGCCCTTATCGGGACGACCCGGCATGCGACCTTGCAGAAGATCGAAGCTTTCCTCGACCAGAACATCCAACGCCAGCCTGTGGCCGCAGACACCGAGATGACGGCCTACCCGCCCTGGATCGGGCCGATCATTACCGAGGAGAACGGCGAGCTGACCATTCGCCTTGGCACGCTGCCGTCGATCCGCCAGACCGAGGGCGTGATCATGCTGCGCGTGCTGGTAAACGGCGACGACATCCAGCGCCCGGATGGCCAGCCCTGGGATCTGCCTTACATCGTCAGCCACATGATGGTCTACTGGTCCCCGGCGTTGCGCGACAACCACTGGGATGCGTTCAAGGCGCCGCTCCCAACATCAATGCCGGGGTATGATCCGAACTTCCCGGGAAACGCGTTGCTCGTCTTGCTTGCCTACGCGGAAGACAAGCTTCTGCCGCCGTTCATTGAGGAGACATACTACGCGCTCGCCAAGAATGGCGTCGTCTATCGGGCGCTGCTTCGCGAGTCGAACGAGAACCCGGAGAGGGTGCTGGAGGTACTTCCCTATCAGCGTTTCGAGCGGATCTCGCAGGCCGCCTCGCGGATGATGGATGCGCCGCAGCCCGACATCAATCCGGGCAAGGCTGTGAAATTTTCGCCGAACCGCCTCGTCTACAAGGACACGACCCCGACGACCAACCTGACGGTCGGCGCCGCTCCGCAGACGGCGACGCCTGCAAGTTCCTCGATGAACCTCAACTTCCTTATGGGAGCGTCGGTTCTGGAAAATCTGGTCGAGCAGGACCGGGCAATGATGGACGGCGTTATCCCCTACGATTCCCCGCTCGCTCCTCCTGTTCAGCCTTCGCCCGCCGGCACCAGCTTCATCCTGGCTTCGTGCCAGTACCCGGCCGGGTTCATCGACAGGAAGGTTGCCTATCGCTCCTATGCCGAGGTCGCTGACAGAATAGGGGCGGGGGTGGGTATCCAGCCGAAGTTCGCGCTCCTCGTCGGCGATCAGGTCTATGTGGATCCGACCGCAGGGCTCTACGATCCGGCCGCGAGCGATGACAGGTATCGCCTCCCTTACGAAGCTTGGTTGCAGGAACGCAGCGTGCGCGAGGTCCTGCGCCGCATACCGTCGTTCATGCTGCTCGACGACCATGAGATCGACGACAACTGGGAGCCGCTTGCCTCTCCGAACGATATCGATACGAATGCCAAGCTGAAGAAGGAGGGTTTCGCGGCCTTCGAGAAATACCAGCGTGGAGTGGATCCCAAGCTGAAGACGTTCGACTACGAGGGCTTCCATTTCTTCCTGCTCGACACGCGCAGCGAAAGGACGCACCGCAAGATCGGCGCCGGGCTTGCCAATGCGACCCTGTTCAAGACGGGCGTCGGCGAGACGATGAGCGACCTGGAGACGTGGCTTTTAAAAAATGGCCCGAAGTTCATAGCGTCGCCATCGATGTTTCTCCCGCGTCATCGCCGGGCGATCCAGCGCGATGCCAGCCTCAGCCCGGACAACCTGAGTGCGCTGCGTTCCGATGGCTGGGATGGCTATCCGAACAGTCTGCGTGATGTTCTCGGCGCCATCGCCGCCGGAAAGATCAAGCATGTCGTGCTCCTCTCCGGTGATGAACACCGGGGCTGCATTGCAACGGCGCTTCTGACGGAAATGGACGGCACGCCGATCACGACCGTGCATTCGATCCACACCGCGGCAATGTATGCGCCTTATCCTTTTGCAAACGGGATCGACCAGGATATCGTCGAGCAGGAGACGTTCGAGTTCGACTACAAGGCCAAGCGCTATCACTGCATCGTCGACGCGACCCGGCCGGCTCCCGGCGACGGTGCGACTTTTCTCCACGTCCGGCAGGATGGCGCCGATTGGAAGCTCGACTGCGAATATGCGGGGACTGTGCAGACGCTCACGCTCTGATCCCATCTCCTGGCGCGTTACTGGTTTAAATCCTTACGGGAAGGCTCGAGCGGGCCCGTTCACGAGGACGTGTCCGGGTGATCCGCCATGCCGTTTTGTCGCCCGATGCCGTCGCTTGACAGTCGGTTCAAAATAAACTTAACATGTTAATGGATTGAAGCTTTCCGATGAGGAGCAAAGGGAAGTTTCAAGCGACCAGGGAGATCTGCCCGCCGGATGGCCGTGAAGGATCAGGTGCGTGCATGCGATGTTCGCCGCGCGTGAATGTGGGGTCGACAGGGAGGAACCTATGAAACTGAGCAGACGGAATTTGATGAAGACCGGCGGCGCTCTGCTTGCAGCGCCCTTCGTTCTGAAAATCGGTGCGGCGCGCGCCCAGGAAACAGTCACGCTGAAGCTGCACCATTTCCTGCCGCCGGCATCCAACGTTCATCAGCGGCTGTTGACGCCATGGGCGAAATTGCTGGCAGAACAAAGCGGCGGTGCGCTGAAGGTCGACATCTTCCCAGCCATGCAACTCGGCGGAAAGCCGCCGCAGCTCTACGATCAGGCGTCGAACGGCGTCGTCGATATCGTCTGGACCTTGCCCGGCAACACGCCCGGACGTTTCCCGTCCACGGAAGTGTTCGAACTGCCATTCGTCGCCGCCAAGGAGGCGACCGTCAACGCGCAAGCCTGCCAGGAATATGGCCAGACGCACGTACTGAAGGAAACTGGCGATACCCAGCTCTTGTGCTTCTGGGCGCATGATCAGGGCCTGATCCACACCAATAAGGAAGTGAAGACCGGAGCGGACCTCGCCGGGCTGAAGCTTCGCAATCCGACGCGCCTTGCCGGTGAGGCGCTGGCGGCACTGGGGGCGACGCCGGTCGGCATGCCCATTCCGCAGGTGCCCGAAGCACTGGCCCAGCGGTCGATCGACGGCTGCGTGCTCCCGTGGGAAGTGGTTCCCTCGATCAAGGTGAACGAGCTCACCAAGTTCCATACCGAAATCCCGGGCTCGCCGACGCTCTATACCGCAACTTTCTTCCTGGCGATGAACAAGGGCAAGTACGACGGGTTGCCGGCCGACCTCAAGGCCGTGCTGGACGCCAACAGCGGCATGGCCTTCGCCAAGAAGGCCGGCGAGATGTGGGACAGCGTCGGTGCCGAAGTGCGCGCGGCAATCGAGACATCCGGAGAAGGAACAATCAGCACGATCAGCGAGGACGAAAAGGCGAAGTGGGTGGAGGCAACCAGACCCGTCCACGACAAGTGGATCGAGGACATGAAGGCCAAGGACCTCGACGGCAAGGCGCTGATCGCCACGGCGCAGGCGCTTGTGCAGAAATATTCGAGCGCCTGAGCGCACTGCCGGCCGTACTCGCCTGAACGTGGCGCCTGAACGCGCCGCTGCATGAACCAACAGCTCGAGGCCTCAACAATGGAAGACGTAGGATACGAGGACGCGGTGAGGGTGCCGCGCCGCAGGGAAGTCGAACGCCTCGCGGCCGGTTTGGCACTGATCGGCGGCACGCTTCTTTGCCTTGCGGCGGGATTGGTCACCGTCAGCGTGCTGGGCCGATGGCTGTTCAATCGGCCGGTGCCGGCCGACTACGAGCTGGTGGAGGTGGCGGTCGGCGTCGCCGCCTTCTCCTTTCTCGCATACACACAGGCCCGCAACGGCCATATTGCCGTCGATACCTTCACGTTGGCTCTCCCCGCACGCGTCACGCGGGTCATCGACGGCCTTTGGGACCTGCTTTTGGCCGGCTGCCTGGCGTTTTTTGCTTGGGGTCTGTTTACCGGTGGCCTGGAGGCGAGGGGATACGGGACGACGCTGATCCAGCTGCCCTGGCCGATCTGGCCAGTCTATCTGACCTGTGCGGCGCTGGCGGCGCTCGCAGCCATCATCGGAGTTTCCGTTTCCCTCTTGAAAATCGGAGGCGGCCGATGAGCGGTTTTGCCATTGCCTTCGTCGGATTCGCAGCCATGCTGCTCTTGATTGCCATCCGGATGCCGATCGCCCTTGCCATGCTTGCGGTGGGCGCTGCCGGTTATGCCTATCTCTCTGGCCCGCATGCGCTGGTCTACTATCTGCAGACCAACACCTACAGCCAGTTTGCCAGCTACACGCTTTCGGTCATACCGCTCTTCATCCTGATGGGCGCGCTTGCCGAGCAATCGGGCATCGCCGCAACGCTCTTTCGCGTCGCCGAGCGAGGCTTCGGACGGTTCAAGGGCGGAATGCCAATGGCGGTCATCGCCGCCTGCACCGGATTCGGCGCGATCTGCGGCTCGTCGGTCGCAACCACGGCGACCTTCGGGCGTGCGGCCCTGCCGGAACTGCGCCGGGCGCGCGTCGATGTCGGTCTTGGCACCGGGACGATTGCCGCTGGTGGCACGCTCGGCATCCTCATTCCCCCATCCGTCATCCTGGTGATCTATGCGATCACCGCCGAGCAGAACATCGCCAAGCTGTTTCAGGCCGCCCTGGTGCCGGGGCTGCTGGCGGCCGCCTTCTATCTGATCGCGATCGCCGTCGTCGTCCGGCGCAAACCCGATCTCGCGCCGCCGGTCACGGCGACCGAGGCGGTTCGAACCCCCCGTCCTTTCTGGGCGAGGCCCGTAGGGCTGATCATCTTTGCCGGTGGCGCGATCGGCTGGCTGCTCGGCTCGCTCGGGACGGTAGGGGGCGTATTGCTGGCGATATTCGGCCTGCTGCTGCTGGCTGCGGACTTTGCGATCGTGCCCGCGGCGGCGGTTGCCGTCACGGTGGTCGGCGGCATCTATGGCGAAGTGTTCACACCGACGGAAGGTGCCGCGGTGGGTGCCGCCGTAACGCTGCTGGTGGGGCTGCTGCAACGGACCCTGAGCCTTGGCGCCCTGAAAAACGCCCTGCTGCAGACGGCTGAAACGAGCGGGATGATCTTCCTGATCCTGCTCGGCGCCGAGGTCTTTGGCGCGTTTCTGGCGCTGACGCAGATGCCGGCGACGCTGGCCTCAATGGTCGGACAGTCGGGTCTACCGCCCTATGTCGTCATTTGCGGAATGCTCGTCACCTATTTGGTGCTCGGCGCCGTCATGGATGAACTGGCGATGATCCTGCTGACGTTGCCGGTCTTCATTCCGATCATCCTGACGCTGGACTTGGGCATGCCGACCGAGGACGTTGCCATCTGGTTCGGCATTCTCGTGCTCATCGTCGTCGGCATCGGCCTTTCCGCCCCGCCGATCGGCCTCAACGTGTTTATCATCAACAAGCTGGCGACCGACGTTCCGATCGTTGAGACCTATCGTGGCGTGATGCCATTCGTGATCGCCGACCTCATCAGGCTGGTGATCATCACGCTGTCACCCGGCGTCGCTCTGGCGCTCGTCCGGTTGTTGAATTGAGAAGAAGCTGGCAGGGCGCGACCTCCGCCTTGGACGGCGCGCTCACAGATCCTTCCAGCTATGGAACATGGCGGCCTGGCCGGCATGTTCGCCGTTGGCGCGCACCAACTGCCACACGATGGCGTTCTCGATCCAGAAACGGCGTCCGGATTTTGCGATCCGAAGCCCACGATAGTTGTCGATGAAGCCCTTGGTGGAGACACTGTCTAAAAGACGCTGCCGTTCCTCACGGTTCGGCGCCTCGGCCGAGAGGCGCGACGGCATGCCGATGAACTCCTGCCAACTGTAGCCGAAGCAGGCCTGGGCGGTTTTGTTCGCGTAGAAGAAACGCGGGGCCTCCGACCGGTCGTGCGCCAAAAGCGCAAAGGGTGCGTTCTCGTAAAGCCAGCGGCCGTCGAACGGATGGTCGACCAGCTCCTTGCCGGTCACCTTGCGGAAACTTGCAACGATCAGGGCGAAGGCGTCATCGGCATCATATTCGGTTGTCATCGCCCTTCGTCTCCATAGCGCCGGGGTGGGCGTCAGGCGTTCAAGGACGGAATGAACTTCCCGTCATAACGCACGCGGAAATTCCGGCGTTGCGCATCTTCCTGGAAGCAGACGAACACCAGCTCGAGGTCATTTGCGCTGCTGCGCCTTCCAAGCAGGCTGAGCGTGATCACGACCACGCCGCCATAGGTGCGGGTCAGGGCGATCGCTGCCCTTCGAATTTCGTTGGTGCCGGCGTCGTCCCGCTCTTCGCGGCGCTCATAGACCTGCCAGAAGGGCGAAGCTTCCCAGGCCGCGCGCAGCGCCTCGGTGATCTGGTCCTTGAACTCCTCGACGGATCTGCCCTTGCTCCACGAGACGGTCTTTTCGGTGTAGTCGGCAAAAATGTCGAGATAGCCGTCATAGTCGTTCGCATCGGAGAAACAACGCTCGATCATCCCGAGCGCCATTTCATCGGAAATTCCTGCCTTGAAGTATATCGTCATCGAATCGCCAACCCTGCCTTGAACGCCTATCTAGTCAAAGCGCCAAGGATGTATCTAGTCCCCGATTGTCATATTGCTGCGGCCGAGAGGTTCCCCGCGTAAGGCGATCGGCTCTGGTGTTAAAGATCACCATTCATGCCAGTTTTTGCCGAATGCGCTATTCTGCCACCCATGAACACCATGAACATTTCCCTCCCGGACTCTCTCAAAAGCTTCGTCGACGAGCAGGTCGCCCGGCGAGGTTATGGTACGAGCAGCGAGTCTATCCGGGAGTTGATCCGCCGGGATCAGGACTGGCTCAATCTGCGTCGGCTATTGCTCGATGGTGCCTCTTCCGCACAAGCCGACCCGACCGACGCTGGCTACTTCGCCGATTTGCGTGACCGGGTTCGTGGTCGATCGGCCAAGTGAGCAACAAGCCGGTCATTTCGCGTCAACCGGCCAGCAGCGACGTCGAGGCGGCGATCGAGTGTTATGCAACGTAGGCTGGGGCTGACGTCGCTCACGCTTTTGGCGACGCGTTTCAGGCTGCCTACGCGTTGATTGTTGCGCGTCCGGAATCCGGTTCGTTGCGCTTTGCCTACGAACTGGCGCTCCCTCATTGGCGAAGTGTCGGTCTGAAGAGGTACCCATACCTCGTGTTCTATCGTCAACGGGCCGACCATATCGACGTGTGGCGCGTGCTGAATAAGCCCTGACTGTAAGCTATTGGTTGCCTTGGGAAAGCTGAGGCAAAAACTCCGCGAAACTGAGCGGAAACGAGACGAAATTTCTAAGGCTTGGCACAACCAGGGTCCGCGTTCCCTCGCGCTCCCACACGCCT
Source organism: Ensifer sp. YR511 (assembly GCF_900103045.1). NCBI lineage: Bacteria > Pseudomonadati > Pseudomonadota > Alphaproteobacteria > Hyphomicrobiales > Rhizobiaceae > Ensifer > Ensifer sp. YR511. Next base: position 16,802 of record NZ_FNGR01000030.1, on the reverse strand, counting down.
GCCGATAGGTTCTGGGTCAGCATCAACACCGGAGAACCGCATGAAACGCCTCCTCATTCTCGGCGCCACCCTTGTCGCGCACTTTGTGACCCCTGCGCTGGCACAGGAGCCGACGAAGCTTCTCAACGCCTCCTACGACGTTTCCCGCGAGCTCTTCGTTGCCGAGAACGAGGCCTTCATCAAACAGCATCCGGGCGTGACCATCGACCAGTCGCATGCCGGCACGTCGAAGCAGGCCCGCTCGATCCTCGAAGGCCTGGAAGCCGACGTCGTCACCTTCAACCAGACCACCGATATCGAGTTCCTGGCCAAAAACGGCTTTGTCTCCAAGGATTGGGCGAAGGCGTTCCCGAACAATGCCTCGCCTTTCTATTCCTTCCCGTCCTTCCTGGTGCGCAAGGGCAACCCGAAGAACATCAAGGACTGGTCCGATCTCGCCCGTGACGATGTTCACGCTGTCTTCCCCAATCCGAAAACGTCGGGCAATGCGCGCTACACCTATCTGGCGGCCTATGCCTGGGCCAAGGAGGCCTATGAAGGCGACGAGGCGAAGATCGAAGCCTACATTACCAAGATCTTCGACAACGTTCCGGTGTTCGACACCGGCGGCCGCGCCTCGACGACCACCTTCGTCGAGCGCGAAACCGGCGACGTCCTGATCACCTTCGAGGCAGAGACCCGCAGCATCGCCAAACAGTATGGCGCCGACAAGGTCGAGGCCGTCATCCCGTCGGTCAGCCTGCTCGCCGAGTTCCCGGTCGCGGTCGTCGACAAGGTCGCCGAGAAGCACGGCACTCAGGCGCTCGCCAAGACCTATCTCGATTTCCTCTATACCGAGGAAGGCCAGCGCATCGCCGCCGAGTTCGGCCACCGCGTCCGCAACGAAAAGGTCGCCGGGGAATTCAAGGCGCAGTTCCCCGACATTCGCCTCGTCAATGTCGACGACGTCTTTGGCGGCTGGAGCAAGATCCAGGCAGAGCACTTCGCTTCCGACGGCATTCTGGACAAGCTCTACGGCAGCCGCTGATCGCTCTTTAAACTCGCATTCAGTCAGCCCGGCAGACGAACCGTCTGCCGGGTTTCACCATGACATGACAAGGAAATGAACGCTTGAGACGCAATGTCCTGCCCGGGTTACGCCTGTCGCTGGGGGTGACGCTGCTCTATGTGAGCCTGATCGTCGTTCTGCCGCTGGCAGCCCTCGTGTTCAAGGCCGCAAGCCTCGGCCCTCTCGACTACTGGCAGATCGTCTCGTCGCCGCGGGCACTCGCAAGCTATCGCGTCACCGTGACGGCCGCCCTTGGCGCGACGCTCTTCAATCTCTTCTTCGGCCTGGCGCTCGCCTGGGTGCTGGTGCGCTACCGCTTTCCGGGGCGCCGCATCGTCGATGCCATGGTCGACCTGCCGTTTGCCTTGCCGACGGCCGTTGCCGGCATTTCGCTGACCGCACTTTTCACGACCAACGGCGTGTTTGGCTCAATCCTCGAAGACTACGGCATCAAGGTTGCCTATACGCCTATCGGCATCATGATCGCCATGTGCTTCACCTCGCTGCCCTTCATCGTGCGCACGGTGCAACCGGTACTGGAGGATCTCGATCCGGCGCTGGAGGAGGCAGCCCAGTCGCTTGGCGGCTCGGACCTCGCAATCTTCCGCAAGGTCATTCTGCCGCTACTGACACCGGCGCTTCTCGCCGGCGTCTCTTTGTCCTTCGCCCGCTCGCTCGGCGAATTCGGCGCGATCATCTTCATCGCCGGCAACCAGCCGATGTCGACCGAGATCACCGCGCTGCTGATCTTCATCCGGCTTGAGGAATACGACTATCAGGCAGCGGCGGCGATCGCGTCCGTCCTGCTGCTCACGGCCTTCCTCATGCTCGCGGTAACCAACTGGCTGCAGGCGCGGGCGCTGCGCTACACGCGGAGGTCTTGACCATGAGTTTCAAAAAGACCGTACGCACGCTGCCGCGGGTCGGTGACGGCCCCGTGTTCCGCCGCGCCCTTATCGGCGTCGTGCTGATCATCGGCGCGTTCCTCATTCTCGCGCCGCTGCTGATCATCGGTGTCGAAGCCTTTGCCAAAGGCTGGCAGGTCTATCGCGACACGATCCTGCATCCCGACACGCGCCATGCGATCATGCTGACCGTGCTTGCGGCGCTGATCGCCGTACCCATCAACACCGCCTTCGGCGTCGCCGCCGCCTGGGCGATCACCAAATTCGATTTCCGCGGCAAGGGCTTCCTGCTGGTGGTGATCGAGATCCCGTTCTCGGTTTCACCGATCGTCGCGGGTGTTGCCTATCTCTTCGTCTACGGGCTGCAGGGCCTGTTTGGTCCGACACTTGATGCCTATGGCACCAAGATCCTGTTTGCCATTCCAGGCATCGTGCTCGCCTCGATGTTCGTCACCGCGCCGTTTGTCGCCCGGGAGCTCATTCCGCTGATGCAGGCCCAGGGGCGCGATCTCGAAGAGGCGGCCGTTTCCCTCGGCGCTTCCGGCTTCCGCACCTTCTTTTCGGTGACGTTGCCCAACATCAAGTGGGCGCTGCTCTACGGCGTCGTCCTTTGTAATGCGCGCGTGATGGGCGAGTTCGGCGCGGTTTCGGTCGTCTCTGGTAACATCCGTGGCCAGACCAACACCCTGCCGCTCCATATCGAGCTGCTCTATCACGACTATCAGGCGGCTGGCGCTTTTGCGTCGGCGTCCATTCTGGCGCTCATCGCCGTCTTCACCATCATCGCCAAGGTCGCTCTGGAGCGCCAAGGGGCGGGCCGCGTCCGCCCAGTTGCCAATTCCGCGGAGAATGCATCATGAAGATCCGCCTTGACCACGTCGTCAAGACTTTCCAAACCTTCCGTGCCGTCAAGGACGTCTCCCTGGAGATCGAAAGCGGCGAGCTCGTCGCGCTGCTTGGGCCCTCCGGTTCTGGCAAGACGACGATATTGCGCATGGTTGCCGGCCTCGAATTCGCCGATGGCGGTCACATCTATTTCGGCGACCAGGATGCAACCGACATCCCTGTGCGCGATCGCGGCGTCGGCTTCGTGTTCCAGCACTACGCGCTTTTCCCGCATATGACCGTGGCGCAGAACATCGCCTTCGGCATGGAGGTCTCGAAGGTCAAGCGCGACAAGGCGGCCATCCATGCGCGGGTCGCGGAACTGTTGCGCCTGGTTCGCCTCGAACGGCTCGGCGAACGGTTTCCGGCGCAGATCTCCGGCGGTCAGCGCCAGCGCGTCGCACTTGCCCGCGCGCTTGCCGTCGATCCAAAGGTGCTGCTGCTGGACGAGCCTTTCGGCGCGCTTGATGCCAATGTCCGGCGTGAGCTGCGACGCTGGCTGCGCGAAATCCATAGTGAGCTCGGCATCACCACGCTCTTCGTCACGCACGACCAGGAAGAGGCGCTCGATCTCGCCGACCGCGTGGTGATCCTGAAGGATGGCCATATCGTTCAACAGGGGACGCCGGAGGAGGTCTGCCGCGAGCCGAAATCGGCCTTCGTCATGAAGTTCCTCGGCGATGCCAACATGCTTCCCGCCGAGGTGCGCGATGGTCGGGCCTATGCCGATGGCGCGGTCATCGATGCCGCAGGGATCGCCGACGGCAAGGCCGAGCTTTACGCCCGGCCGGTCGATCTCGACTGGGCGGCGGGAGGCCCGGGTATCGCGGCCAATATCAGCCGGGTGATGGATCGCCCTGGCGGCCGCCGGGTGGTCGCGACGACCGAGCGTGGCGTGCCGCTGGAGTTGGACCTGGAGCCGGAGCGGATCGTGAGGGCCGGCGACACCGGTTACGTGACGCTGCGGCGGGCAACGGTATTTGCGATTTAGGCTGAGCGCGCGGCCAGCCTCTTGCCGCCGTCAGGCGAAGCGGAGGGCGGACCGAGCGCGCGCCTTGGCTGCTTCTTCTTCCCGGTTGCGTGGGGGCTGTGACGTCTCGAGCGCATCGAGCAGTTCTTGCGCGCATGCCGCAATCGAATTGACCGCGTGCTCGAACGCCGCTTCGTTCCGCTTGGACGGCTTGTTCGTTCCGCTTAACTTGCGCACGAACTGCAGCGCAGCGTCATGGATCTCGGCGTTCGTCGCCGGCGGCTCGAAATTGAACAGGGGTTTGATGTTTCGGCACATGACGGGCTCCCGGTCCTCTTCGTTCTCGCTCCTGTCGAGGGCCGGATCTTAGTGCCCGTTCCTCGTCAGCGAAAGACCTTTACCGTCCGCTGCCTGCATTCCGACCGTTGGCCGGCTCCGCTCAGGAGTTCCGGCCGTTCTGTGCCAGGCGCATGCCGGCCGCGCGTCCGCCGCTCGGCACCACGACGATCTGCTTGACCTTGCCCTGCTTGAAGGCGGTCAGGAAACGCGGATAGTCGGCGAAGGCGACGCAGCCATGGGATTCCGCGCGCTTGCCGCGCAGCAGGTAGCTATGCGTCAGGAAACCGTCGCGGCCGTGCTTGTTCCTTCCGTCGACCGGCAGCATGCGGATTGCCTCGACCCCGTGGAAACGCGTTTCGCGCATCCTGAGATTGTAGGTGTGCGGCGGGGTCGGTCCGGTCATTTTGACGTCGACGTAGCGCGGGTTGTCGGCCATCTTGCCGATACCGGAATGCGCCTCGAGCACACTGCCGTCAGGCATATAGACCTTGGCAGCGGTGATGTCGTAGACGGCGACGCCGTTGCCGGCCTTCGCTCCGCCGCCAAACATGTTACGCAACGCCTGGCCGAAACCGGTGCCGGCACTGTTCTCTGTCGGATCTTCCGGCCGTGCATAGGCAAGTTTCTGCTTCTTCGGCGCTTCGTCCGCGTCTGCCTTGGCTGTCTCTTCTTCCTTTTTCACCGCTGCGTCTTCCGCCTGCTTGGTCGCAGGCTTTTCGTCTTCGGCGGGCGGCTTTTCCGCTTGCGCGGTGCGGGGGCGGAATTGCGGCATGGGACCGACCGAGGGCGTGTCCTCATGGCTCGGCAGGGCGGCCGTGTCTTCAGCCTGGTCCTGGTCCGGTTGTTCCGCGAGATCGTCCTCGGACGGCGCCGTCAACAGAGCCGAAAAGGCGCTGCCTTCCACGTGGCTCTGTGAGGGGGTGGCGTAGGCGAGCTGGACCGGGTTCTTGGCAATGGCAACAGACGCCACCGGCGCGAAGCGTTCTGGCGCCGGGAGCTTTACCGTGGCGATCTGATGGTGAACCTGGGTAGCGGGAACGGGGATGCTCGCGACTTTCTCGGACGAGAGAACAGCCTTTTTCACCGCGGCTGCAATCCGGGCGCTCTTGCCGATCGTTTCCGCATCTATCGGGAACAGGGCATCGTGCCCGAACCTCGCCTCGCTGGGAGCGAGGCTTGCGACCATGACGGGCTGCGCCGCGGCGGCGGCCACGAGCCGCGTCGCCTGGTTGGTTCTGGCGTGCTTGTCCCAGGCGCGCTCTTTGGTCGTCTCGGCCAAATGCAGCTGCGGCTTCGGCAGCAGGCGGCCGGAACCATGCGCGTAGGAACTGCCGATCGCGGCCATGCCGACAAGCGACCACGCAGCCGCGCCGACGAGAGCGGTGCCGCAGCAAGTGATCAGCAATGGGCGCAACAGACGGTGCAAAGACTGTGGGCGAATGATCTTACTCAACAACGCAAATCAAGCCAGAAAATCTCACAAAGGCTCTCAGCCCGGCGAGCGAACGCCGCTGCGCGATTTCTGGATTGTCCCCTTCTTGACGACTGATGGACAAAAGATGGAGAAGTATGGTTAAATTTTGCTTTCCAACCGCCGAAATAGATCCCGGATCGATTTTTTTCCGCCGAAAGGGCCCATTTCGGCCGCTTTCCGGGCGGCTGGTACTCGGACTACGCTCACACTTGCCTGTTGGGGGTACTACGGATTGCAGCTCAGATGCGTCCGTTCTGAAAGGCCAGCCGGAAGCAGGCACCGCCGCTCTGTGAGGTCAGGATGCTCACGCGGCCTTTGTGTCGCTGCGCGATCTGCAGAACGAGATTGAGGCCGAGACCAGCGCCACGTTCGCGCGGCTTGAGGCGGTAAAATGCCTCGAAGACGCGCTCGCGTTCCCCCTCCGGGATGCCCGGGCCGTCGTCGCTGACTTCGATCACGCCGTCCGGCTCGACCCGTACGAGGATCACGCCCTGGTTTCCGGCATGCTCGATCGCGTTCTGGACGAGATTGGTAACCGCCCGTTCGAGCGAGACTGCGTCGCCCTGTATCAGCGACTGCTCGGTGTTTTGCTCGAACGACAGGTCGTAGCCTTCGTCGATGGCGAGCGGAGCAAGGTCGGCAGCGACGTTGCGGCAGAGCGCGACGAGGTCCACGGCGGTGAAGGGCCTGGCGTCGGCTTCCAGCCGTTGCAGATCGAGCAACTGCTCGGCAAGCGCTGAAATCCTCTCGCAGTCGGAGATCAACCGGTCGCGCTCCGGCCCTGAGGCGAGCAAGTCGAGCCGCGCCTGAAGAATGGCCACAGGCGTCCGCAGCTCATGGGCGGCGTCGAGAATGAAGCGCTGATGTTGGCCATAGGATTGATCGAGCCGGTGAAGGGCGCTGTTGATGCCGCGCACGAGCGGGCGGACCTCGCTCGGAACCGCCGTTTCGGCCAGCCGGTGGCTCCGGTGCGTAATGTTGATCTCATCCGTTTCGCGGGCGAGATCGGAGATGCCCCGGATCGCCCGGTTGACGATGCGGGGCACCGCGAAGATCGTGACGAGCGCGAGCAGCACCAGCATCGGCGCGACGAACAGGCGTGAGAACGAGAGGATGAGCGAAGGTTGGCTCAGAAGCGTTCCCTGTCCGAATACGGTGAAGCTGCCTTCCTCGTTTGTCATGCGCCGGATGACGGCGAGATAGTTCGATGGCGGGCCGTCGTCGCGGATGTCCGAATAGGTCATTCGGTCGAGGGCCACGGTCATGCCGCGGTAGATGTCCGGTACGTCGCCGGACTGAACGATCTCGCCCCCGTCGCTGCGCGCGATGAACCAGAAATGCGGTTGCTCGCGACGAACGCGTGCCAGTTCCGCGGTGTCAGCGAGTTCGAGCTTGCCGCTGGCACTCCGCTTGACCGCGCGGAACGCCGTCTCGACCGGGGCGGGACTGACGAGCGCGCCGCCTTCGTCAGCGACGACGAGCAGCGTGACGAAGGATAGGCCGAACGCAAGAAGCACCGCCAGCTGCAGAACCAGCAAGTGTGCAATGAGACGTTGCTTGAGAGACCGTGGCCAGAGCTTCCACACTATCCGCACCTGTTGTTGGACCGGCAACGCCGTTCGGCTGACGCTTTATTGAGGCGGCATAGACCGATGTCAGTAAAACCTTGCCGAGACGATTGTAAACGCGAGGTTGCACGGACATTACGCGGAAAGGCGGGGGGCAGCGAGCGGGCTCGACGATCGCTTGCGCTGTTCCGGCTCAAGGCGTTGACTTGTCCCAGACCCTGGCGAAATCGACGAATGCCCTGAGCGCCGCCGGCATCTGGCGTCGGCTCGGATAATAGAGATAGAAGCCACCATAATAGGGGCACCAGTCTTCAAGGACGCGGACCAGCTTGCCCTCGTCGATGAACGCGCGCACCTGGTCCTCGAAGGCAAAGCCGATCCCCGCGCCGAGAAGGGCCGCGTCGACCATCATGTCCTGGTCATCGACGATCAGGGCACCGGTCACCTCGACCTGAACTTCGACACCGCCGCGCTCGAACTCCCAGGCATAGAGCCTTCCGCTGCCGAAGCGCAGTCCGATGCAGGACAGCGCCTTCAGATGCTCGGGAGCGGTCGGCCTTGCGTGGCGCTCGAAGAAGGAAGGTGTTGCCACGATCGCGGTACGCTGGCGCGGACCGATCGGGACGGCGATCATGTCCTGCGCGACGATCTCGCCAAAGCGAACACCCGCATCGAAACCCTCCGACACCATGTCGACAAGGTCGTTATCGACGACGATCTCGATGTTGACCTTCGGATGACTTTCGAGAAACCGCGCAACGATTGGCAGGAGAACCATTTTTGCCGAAGCGCGCGCCGTGTTGAACCTCAACCGTCCGATCGGCGCTCCCCGGAAATTGTTGAGATCGTCAAGGGCGTCCTCGATGTCGCGGAAGGCGGGCGCCACGCGGGCGAGCAGAAGTTCTCCCGCCTCGGTCAGCGCAACGCTGCGGGTGGTCCGGTTGAAGAGCCTAAGGTCCAGGCGCTCCTCAAGCGCCTTCAAGGCGTGGCTGAGTGCGGACGGCGTGCAGCCGATCTCGTCGGCGGCACGGCGGAAGCTCTGGTGGCGGGCGAGCGCAAGGAAAGGCGACAGGTCGGACGGCGATATGGTTCGCATTGATGAATACGACTCAACAACTCAACAAGAATTCAGTCGATTATCTCAGCAGACGTCTCGCAGTACAACCTTCCCAGCCGCCGACGATGGAGCGGCGAAACAAACCGGAGGTTCACATGCATACGTGGTTCATCACTGGCGCATCCCGTGGATTTGGTGCTCTTATCGTTGAAAAGGCCCTGGCGAAGGGTGATCAGGTGGTCGCGACGGCGCGCAATCCCAGGGCGATCGCGGACCGCTTCGGGGATCATCCCAATCTCCTGGCCGTCGCGCTCGACGTCACTGACGAGGCCCAGGCGCATCAGGCTGTGGGCCAGGCGATCGCGCGCTTCGGGCGCATCGACATCCTGGTCAACAACGCCGGCTACGGTCTCCTGGGCGCGGTCGAGGAAGCGACAGGTCCCGAGATTGAAGCGCTCTATCGGACCAACGTCTTCGGACTTCTGGCCGTGACCCGCGCGGTGCTGCCGCACATGCGTCGCCAACGCCATGGGCGGATCCTCAACTTCTCATCCGTCGGCGGCTACCGCAGCGGACCTGGTTTCGGCGTTTACTGCTCGACGAAGTTTGCCGTCGAGGGACTGACCGAGGCTTTGGCGGCGGAACTCGCGCCCCTCGGAATCTACGCGACGGCGATCGAGCCCGGTTATTTCCGCACGGATTTTCTCGACTCGACGTCACTGAGCGTCAGCCCGATCGAGATCAGCGACTATGCGGAGACCGCAGGTGCCGTTCGCAGCAAGGCGAAGGAGATCAGCCACAACCAGCCGGGCAACCCCGACACGCTTGCGAACGTACTGATCGCGTTCGTCGATGCGGAGCAGCCGCCGGTCCGGCTTCCGCTTGGCAGCGACACGGTGGCTGCGATCGAGGCCAAGCACGCTTCGGATCGCGATCTTCTTGCCCAGTGGCGCACGGTTGCCGTTTCGACAGACTTCGAACAGGCCGTTTGAAACAGAGCCTGGATCGATTTTCTTCTGATCAGCAATAAATGCCGCCGGTACCGACTGCCCGGAGCCATCCGGGGTTCGGTGCCGGCGATCCAATCCCCGCGTTTTCGCGCAAAGGCGCTTGTCGGGCTCTAAAACATGAGTATAAGAGACAAGTATTAGCGTGCCGCATCGGACGAGCCGCAGCTTTTCCCGCGAAGTTTGCATCATGCCTGAAGAAATCCACCCCCAAGACCGCCGTGGCGCGCTTCGCTAGGAAGGGTGGCTGATGGCAAGCTCTCTCAATCACTGGCTCGGTCTGCTCTTCAGACGTCACCACAAGGAGGTGGTGCGCTATGCATCGCGCCTGATCGGCAATCGGGATGACGGTGAGGAAGTTGTGCAGAACGCCTATCTGCGCATGGTGAGGGTAGACCGCCGCAGCGTCGAGCACCCGCGTTCCTACCTGTTCAGGGCAGCGCGAAATGCGGCGATCGACTTTCGCATCAAGCTCGAGCGGGAGTGGTCGCGCCGGGTCGAATTGGACCAGGCAGACCGTCTGTCATCGTCGGACGATTTTGCGTTGCGGCTGGAATTTCGCGACAAGGTCGCAGCCCTTTCCGTTCTCTTGAACGAGTTGCCGGTGGCCTGCCGAACGGCCTTCATCATGAACAAGGTCGAGGGCCTTTCGCACCGCGAAATAGCCGAAACGCTGGGTATCTCGGTCAGCATGGTCGAAAAGCACATGCTGCGTGCCCTGAGCCATTGCCGCGACGTGCGGCGCGAGCTGGACCATGTCTGACAAGGGGCGGCGATGAAACCGGCATCAGCGACAACGCAATGTCCCGCAAGGGACATCTCCGACGCGGCGCTCGCCTGGGTCGTCCGGCTGCATTCCGGCGAGGCGACCAGCGAGGATCAACGCGCCTATGATGCGTGGCGCGGACAAAGTGCGGAGCACGAGGCGGCGGCGATCGAAGCGGAAGCCTTGTGGGACGATGCGGCACACCTGCGCCGCGATCGCCAAACCGGTCTCGTCTATCCCGGCCGCGACACCGCGCTCCTTTCGCGCCGCCGTCTTCTGACCGGCGCGTTCGGCATCGCTGTTCTGGGAGGCGGGCTTGCCGCTTCGCGCCCCTGGCTGCGCATCCTCGGCTCCGACTATGCGACCACCACGGCAGAGACGCGTTCGATCGACCTGCCCGACGGGTCACGGGTGGTCCTCAACGCGCGCACTGCGATGGACGTGGATTTCGACGAACGGGCGCGCCGGGTGGTTCTGAAGGAAGGCCAGGCATTCTTCGACGTGGCGGCGGACGCACGACCCTTTCAGGTTGCCTCAGGTGAAACCATCGTCAAGGCCCTTGGAACCGCCTTCGACGTGGACGCCAATGCCGCCGATGGTTCGCTCGGCATTGCTGTCACCCGCCATTCCGTTCGCGTATCGCCAATGGCAGGCGGGGACCTCATGGGCGTTACGATCGCCGAGGGAGAGCGCGTGTCGGTCGGGAGTGACGGCGCCATCGGTAACCCTGTCGTGCAGGATCCGGCAATCGCACTCGCATGGCAGTCCGGCATGTATGTCGCCGAAAACCGCAGGCTCGGCGACGTCGTCGCTGCCCTTAGCCGCTATCACGGCGGCTGGATCGTCTTCAGCCACGACCGCTTGAAGTCGACGCTGGTCAGCGCGGTGCTGGATCTCAGAACCCCTGACGCCTCGCTTTCAGCACTTGCGTCCGGCCTGCCGATCCGGGTCACGCGCATGACGCGCTTCGTGACATTGATCTCGGCGGTCTAGCCGGTTTCATTTTTTTTTCGAACATCGTTGCGGGTTTTTGGGTGACGCCTCGTCTCGGCTTTTGAGGGGTGTGTCCTGCCAGCAGGAAGAACGATCCCTCGCTCAAAGCATGGGAATAGGGATCAGATGTCCAGACAAACGGGGCGAAACAAACTTCTTGGCGCGGTCGTGGTCGCAACCACGGCGGTCGGTTCACTTCAAACGGCAATGCCGGCTCTGGCACAACAGGAACGGTCTGCCCGTTCCGGCGCCACCACCTTCGACATACCGGCGCAGTCCCTGACCGCGGCGCTTACGGCATTTGCGCGGCAGTCGGGGCTGAGACTTGCCTATTCGGCATCGCTGACCCAGGGGAAATCCGCGCCTGCCGTCAGCGGACCGATCCCCCCGGCAGAGGCGCTCTCGCAGCTTTTGTCCGGCAGCGGCCTCTCCTATAGCCTGAACGGCGGGACCGTCACGATCACCGAGCGCGTTTCCGGTGCGCACGCGGTCGGTGCGGCCAACGGCGAGACGATGCTTGCGCCGATCGTCGCCGGCGGCGGCATCATCAATCCGGTGGATGCGCCCTATGAAACGGCTGCGCCGACCGCCTACATCTCGCAAGAAAACATCGACCGCTTCCGCGGATCGAGCCCAGCCGACATTTTCCGCGGCACGCCGGGCGTGCTTTCCGGCGAAGCGCGCAACGGCGCCGGCGCCGTCGACGTCAACATCCGCGGCATGCAGGGTATGGGCCGCGTTGCCGTCACCGTCGACGGAGCCGCCAATTCGGCCACGGTCTATCAGGGCTATCAGGGCATCTCCAACCGGACCTTCGTCGATCCGGATTTCCTGGGGGGCGTCGATATCACCAAGGGTTCGGACGTCGCATCGAGCGGTATCGCCGGCACGGTGGCGATGCGCACGCTGGACGCCGGCGACATCGTGAAGGAGGGGCACACATTCGGCCTTCGGGTCAAAGGCGGCTTTGGCACCAACACATCCACGCCGCCGCCGGCCGGCACCACGGCGGGCTATGCCTGGCCGGGGGGCACCTGGGCGCCTCCGGTCGCAACGGCAAAAAGCGACGGAATGGACCGCCCCTCGTTCTTCGATCCGACCAGCGGCTCGGGCAGCATCGTCGGTGCGATGCAGGAACAAAACGTCGACCTCCTTGCCGGTTACGCCTATCGCCGGCAGGGCAACTATCACGCGGGCACCAACGGACCCTCGGCAGTACCGGTCAGCATGGGACCGCGACCCTTCTGCTATGAGAGCGGCGTATGCCTGCCGCCCGCCCGGGGCTGGAAAGACTATATCGACAATATTGGCATCGCCAACTACCGCGCCGGCGAGGAGGTGCTGAACACCCAGCTCCAGACAAAGTCCTATCTCGCCAAGGGCACCGTTCGCTTCGAGAACGGTCACAGCCTGCAGTTCGGCTACAATGGTTTTCGCAGCGAGGCCGGCGACCTCCTGGCGTCGCGCCTGACCTCGGATCGGGGTCAGGCGATGCAGCAGGGCCAGACGGCGGGAACGAAGGTCGATGCCGGCACGCTTCGATACGGCTGGAAGCCTGACGACAACGACCTCATCGATCTCACGGCCAATCTCTGGGCCACGCGGCTGGAGCTGCGCAATCCCCGGCGGAGCGGCGTGCTCTATCCGCAGCCCGGAGATTTCGGCCTGCCGGCCGATTTCCGCACCGGCTCCGACACCTTCATGTGGGGCGCCGATGTCGCAAACACGTCGGTCTTGTCGACCGACTACGGCGGGCTCGACCTCACCTACGGCCTGTCGTTCCTGAGCGAGGATACGCGACCGAGCAAGTTCACACCGGAACTGGAGACCTGGCTCGACCTTCGCGATGGCACGCGGCAGGAGGCGGCGGCCTTCACCAAGGCTGCCTGGAAAGCCACCGATTGGCTGACGATCAATGGTGGCCTGCGCTACCAGCACTACTGGACCGAGGATCGAAATGCCCCCGAACAGGCCCGACCGGGCTACACCTACGACACGGCCCTCAGCGACGGCGGCTTCAGCCCCTCGGTGGGCGTGACGTTGGAGCCTTTCGACGGCACTCAATTTTATGTGAACTACTCGAACGCACTGCGCTCGCCGAGCATCTTCGAGGGCGTTTCGGCCTTCACCATGAACGTCAATTCCAACCTGCGGCCGGAACGGTCGAGCAATTGGGAGGTGGGCACCAACCTGAGGCGCGAAGGCGTATTTTCGGCCGACGACCAGGCGATGATGAAGCTCGGCTTCTTCGACTGGAATGTCGACAACTACATCTCGCGCGAATGGTATACCGATCCGCGCGGGATCTCCGGCATGCGCATTCACAACATTGCCGGCGCGCACTTCCAGGGCATAGAACTGTCCGGTCGTTATGAACGCGGCGGCTTTACCGCCGAGCTCGCCGCCAACTACTACACCGACGTCGAGTTCTGCCGAACAGCGACCACTTGCGGACACAAGTCGCTCTATGCCGACTACGCCACCAACCAGGTGCCGCCGGAATACACGGTCGCGCTGACGCTGTCGCAGACATTCCTCGACGACGCCTTGACGGTTGGCGGGCGGATTTCTCGCACAGGATCGCGCGCGATCGGTCATGGCGACGTGACCGCGCAGGGCGCTTCCCAGTTCATCTCGCTGATCGACTGGAAGCCCTATACGCTGGTGGACGCGTTCGCCGAGTACCGGATCAACGAGACCCTGACGGCGGCCTTCCGCATCGAGAACCTGACCGACGCCTATTATGTCGATCCCTTGAGCCTGGTGCAGCAGCCCGGCCCGGGACGTACCTTCTACGCGTCGTTGAAGGCGGAGTTCTGAGCCCGCGAACCGCATGCCGTTCATGACCGCGCCGGCGCCGGCGCGGCCAGCTATTCGACGACTGCGGCGACAGGATTTTCGTCACGGCCTCGCAGTGGTTTTTCCGGCATGAGATGAAAGAAGACGAGCGCCGCCGCCATCGCTGCGGCGCTCGCGATGAAGATATAGGTGAAGGGCACGGCCGACGTAACCGTCGTGCCGAGCGGTCCCACCCCTTCGCCAGCAAGCGGCAGTCCGTTGCCAAGAGCGATCGCGCCGAATGCCGCGACGCCGAGGGCGCCACCGAGCGATCGCAGGAACGTCAGAACACCGGTTGCGACGCCAAGATGCGCCTGGGCGACGGCGTTCTGGACCGAAATCGTCGCCACCGGAAAGGTCATGCCCGAGCCGAAACCGGCGGCGAATGTCAGCATTTCGAGGACGACGAGCGAGGTCCGACCGGCGAGAGCAGCAAGGGCCGCCAGGCAAAGGAAGGCCAGCGCGCCGCCGACCAGCGCCATGCTCTTATAGTGAACGATGCGCGGTATCGTCCGCCCGCTGGTCGTCGCTCCACAGACGGTCCCAAGCAGCAGGCCGAGCATCACCACGCCCGAACTGCTGGCCGACAGGCCATGGAACGTTTGCGCATAGACGGGGATATAGACCGAGAGCCCGACATTGGCGCCCTGCGCCAGAAACATCGCGAGCGTTCCGTAGCGCACTATGGGATTGGCAAGCACTTCCAGCGAGATCAGCGGTTCGCTTGCCCTGCGCAGCCGCATGGCAAAGGCGAACCAGAGCACGACGGAAACGCCAAGCAAGCCGAGTATGACGGCGGAAAGCCATGGGTAGCGGCTGCCGCCCCAGTTGAGCGCAAGCAGCAATAGCGAAGTCGCAGCGACGAGCAATAGGGCTCCGGCCCCGTCGATACGATGCGCGCGGGCGACGGTCGGCAGCTTCCTCAGGGGCTTGTTGATGATCGCCATCGCCACCAGCCCCAGCGGGATGTTGATCCAGAAGATCAGCGACCAGTGCAGATGCTCGGCGAAGGTGCCGCCGAGCAGCGGCCCGGCGATGCTCGCGACCGCCCAGGTTCCCGATATCCAGGCGGCGTAGCGCGCCCGTTCCTTGGGCGGAACGAGGTCGCCGATGACGGTCTGCGCCAGTGCGAACAGGCCGCCGCCACCCAGGCCCTGGACGGCGCGGCCGACGATCAACGTCAGCATGTTGGGTGCCAGCGCGCTGATCAGCGATCCCGCAAGGAAGATGATGATGGCTGCAAAGATCGTCGGCCGCCGTCCGTAGATATCCGAGATCTTGCCGTAAAGCGGCGCCATGGCCGTCGCGGTCAGGAGGTAGCCGGTCACGACCCAGGGCAGGTAGTCGCTATGTCCCAGCGCCTTGCCGATGGTCGGCATCGCCGGCGCCACGATCGTCTGGTCGAGCGCGGCCAGAAGCATGGAGAGAAGAACGCCGCCGATGATGACGTTCTTTTCCGGCTCGGAAAGGGCGGACCCCGTTGCTGCCATTGCATTTCGATGAAGCGTCTCAGTCATTCTTGCGGCCTGATTGCAATCCGACGTTTAGTAGTGCCGACGGCATTCAGAAAGGCTGGCATGCCGATAGTCAACCGCCTTGGCGATCAGACCGGACCGGCGCCTCCGATGCACCGCACGATGGTCTGCACGAGCGTAGCAGGATGCGGGGCTGTGCGGGGCGAAAACCGGCAGCCTGGGCTTGCTGATTTGACAAACTTTGCCAAAGTATGCCATGCTTGCCCGCAGGAAATGGAGACCGACATGGCGACGATGAACGTATCCTTGCCCGACCCGATGAAGGATTGGGTGGAAGCGCAAACGCGCACGGGCCGTTATGCCAACGCCAGCGATTATGTGCGCGACCTCATCCGCAGGGATCAGGAGCGAAATGACAAGGTTGCGGTGATGCAACGCTTTGTCGACGACGGTCTGAAGAGCGGCGTCGGGTCCCGCTCCAAGGACGAGCTCTTTTCCGCGGCGCTTACGCGCGCTGAAGTGCCGCGCGGATAATGGCGTTTCGGCTTTCCGTCGCGGCAGAAGAAGACATCATCGCGATCGCCGCAGATGGGGTGCGCCTTTTCGGCTCCGCCCAGGCGCGGCGATATCACGATGAACTCTTCGCCGTATTCGCCTTGATTGCCGCCAACCCGCGCATGGCGCGCGAACGCACGGAGCTGTCGCCGCCGATGCGCATCCATCCGTTCAAGGCGCATCTGGTCGTCTACCGGGTCGAGGCGGACGGCGACATCCTCGTCGTTCGCGTCCGTCATGGGCATGAGGACTGGATCAGCAACGCATTTTAAGCAGGGGACGGCGCCATCGGGCGCCGTCCCCTGTTGCTTCTCGGTCGCGAGGCAGTTGCCTGCGGCCGGTGTCAGACGCTCTTTCGCGTGACGAAGCGTGTTTCCAGATAGGCCTCGATCGCTTCGGATCCGCCCTCGGTGCCGTAGCCGGAATCCTTGATGCCGCCGAAGGGGACTTCGGGGAGCGCCAGACCCAGATGGTTGATCGAAATCATTCCGCTTTCGACCTCGCTTGCCAGCCTATGGGCGCTGCGCTCCGATCCGGTAAAGGCATAGGCCGCAAGACCGAAGGGCAGGCGATTGGCCTCGTTGATCGCCTCGTCGAGATCATGGAAGCGATTGATGATCGAGACCGGGCCGAACGGCTCGTTGTTCATGATCCGGGCGGAAAGCGGCACGTCCGCCAGAACCGTCGGCTCGAAGAAGTAGCCGCGGTTGCCGATGCGATGGCCGCCGGTCGCCAATCGGGCACCATGCTCGACCGCGTCGGCAACCAGGCTTTCGATCGCCGGGATGCGCCGCTCGTTGGCAAGCGGCCCCATGTCGACGCCGGCTTCGAGACCGTTGCCGACCTTGATCGTCTTCGAGGCGGCGACGAAGCCGTCGAGGAACTGATCGGCGACGCGCTCCTGCACGAGGAAGCGGGTCGG
>NZ_FNGR01000091.1:0-1181 GCF_900103045.1 Ensifer sp. YR511 | reverse complement strand
GTCGATTACTCGACGATCGAGGCAACGATGCCTGCGCCGACGGTACGGCCGCCTTCGCGGATTGCGAAGCGCAGCTTTTCTTCCATCGCGATCGGAACGATCAGCTCAACGGCAACGGTGACGTTGTCGCCCGGCATAACCATTTCCGTGCCTTCCGGCAGCGTCACGATGCCCGTCACGTCCGTCGTGCGGAAGTAGAACTGCGGACGGTAGTTGGTGAAGAACGGCGTATGACGGCCGCCTTCTTCCTTCGTCAGGATGTAGGCTTCAGCCATGAACTTCTTGTGCGGCTTGACCGAACCCGGCTTGCACAGGATCTGGCCACGCTCGACGCCGTCACGGTTAACACCACGGATCAGCGCGCCGATGTTGTCGCCGGCCTGGCCCTGGTCGAGCAGCTTGCGGAACATTTCAACGCCCGTAACCGTCGTCTTCGACGTGTCGCGGATGCCGACGATTTCGACTTCTTCGCCGACCTTGACGATGCCGCGCTCAACGCGACCGGTCACAACCGTACCACGGCCCGAGATCGAGAACACGTCTTCGATCGGCATCAGGAACGGCTGGTCGATCGGACGCTCAGGCGTCGGGATGTAAGCGTCAACAGCTGCCATCAGCTCGCGGATCGCGTCTTCGCCGATCTTCTTGTCCGAATCTTCCAGAGCAGCAAGAGCCGAGCCCTTGATGATCGGAATGTCGTCGCCCGGGAATTCGTAGGACGACAGAAGTTCGCGAACTTCCAGTTCGACGAGCTCGAGAAGCTCGGCGTCGTCAACCTGGTCGACCTTGTTGAGGAACACGACGATTGCCGGAACGCCAACCTGGCGAGCGAGCAGGATGTGCTCGCGGGTCTGCGGCATCGGGCCGTCAGCAGCCGAGCAAACCAGGATCGCGCCGTCCATCTGCGCTGCACCGGTGATCATGTTCTTGACGTAGTCGGCGTGGCCGGGGCAGTCAACGTGAGCGTAGTGACGGTTCGGCGTCTCATACTCAACGTGCGCCGTCGAAATCGTGATACCACGGGCCTTTTCTTCCGGAGCAGCGTCGATCTGGTCGTACGCCTTGAACTCGCCGAAGTACTTCGTGATCGCTGCGGTCAGCGACGTCTTGCCATGGTCAACGTGGCCAATCGTGCCAATGTTAACGTGCGGCTTGTTGCGCTCAAATTTGCTCTTTGCCAT
>NZ_FNGR01000028.1:0-93628 GCF_900103045.1 Ensifer sp. YR511 | reverse complement strand
CATCTTAAAATTGCTGCTAGTCATATTACCAACATTACTCCTACCCACTTAGCTAAGTGGGGGAGCATGTCCGGGCCTTTCGGGGGCTAATTCATAAAGGTGCCGTGTCGCCAGTCTCTACCGGTGACTTAGTTTGGATTTGGACACACGAGGACTTCGAGTACGGGTCGGGGCTAGGCCTGACAGCAAGCGCGGAGGTCGAGAACATTAGGGAAGGCACTGGCAATCTTTTTCTCAAGCTCCGAAGGGTGCGCATTTTGGCCCCCCACGTTAGGCTAGACAATCTTCCCAAGGGTAAAGGCGGCAGAGCAATCGAGGCTATTCGCGGGTACCGCCACCACCAAGCGGTTGAACTCAACGACGCTACCTTGGAGGAATTTCTGACGATCGTTGAAGCTCGGCGTACCGGCATTGCGAGACGAGACGCGGAACTTAGGGCCCTTTACGATGACCCGGTCTCAGCTGAATTGAACAACCAAAGAGAAACAATCCAAGCGAACTACCAGCGCCAATTCACTCTCCGCGAAGCTCGGCCAGGGCAGCCCGCATTTAGGGAGGGGCTAATGCGCTACTACAAAGGTCGCTGCGTAGTCAGTAACTTTGCCGTGGCAGAGGTGCTTGAAGCAGCGCACATCGTTCCGTTCTCCGAGGACACACAGCTGCGCGACGACCCGCGTAACGGGCTATTACTCAGGAGGGACCTGCATAGTCTCTTCGATGCGCTGATGCTCTCGATACACTACAAAACCGCGCAAATCCATCTAGCTCCAGTCCTAGACGATTCTCCTTATACAAAACTCAGGGGAAAAGTCATTCGCCATTCCGCTGACCGGCAACTTCTTAAGACCCACTTTCAAGTGTTCGCGAAGAAATGGTCAATGGAACTGTGAGCCCACCATCGATCTTACAGAAATCTGGATAAAGCCGCTGACGCTCCAGCAACCAACGAAGGTATGCGCCACCGCCATTTCCAACTCCGGTCTGGCCGCGATCATGATCGAGGTGCCAAGCAACCTGAACAGAAGCGACGCAACCCGCGCGGTTTTCGTTGCCTCTCGCTCGGCTGATGAGAAAGGAAGAACCATGACCCATATCGCCATTGAACTCGCGATGAAAATGATTGAGAGTTGCAGAGATCCCAAAAGGCTTCAGCAAATCGCTGCAAATGCTCGCCAGAAGGGTGAGTTGGCCGTGGCACGCGCAGCCGATCTACGCCTTTATGAAATTCTTCCCTCGGAAAAGTTAGGTACGTTCGAGCACGACGTATGGCGAAGCATCCATGCCCTGGAAGGCACGCTTACGAATGAGCGCGGAAAGACCACGCGGTTGGGCCGAACACGTCAGAAGATTGCCCGGGCGGGCGAACTGGAGACGGTTAAGGATCTGATTGTTGGCTCGAAAAAGCCCTCCGAGGGTTTCGCGATGCTAATGGAACGCCAGATGGCCGATTTGACTTTCGAGGCGGTAGCACTCAGACACGCTGATAGGTTCGAGAAGACGGTGTTGGATGCTGCAGCGGCAAGGTTGCGTTCTGTAGGGGTTGAAGTCGAGCGGTCCTAAAGGCAACCGGAAAGGATAGGGAAGTTGACCTCGAACACCGATCCCAAGCGTCGCAAGCGCTAGCGCAATGGCGGGTCGATTAGGTGCATTGGATGGTTTGGTGCGGTCGGGCTGAAATTTGGTGCAACCTTCTCAAGCCACTCGACCTGATCCTTCGTAAGCGCATCGTCTCTGTGGCGGGGATCGATAATCACGCCGTGTAGCTGTGCTCGCAATTCGCTCCATCGAGCACGCAGCACACTCCAATTATGATCGTCGTAGGTACCGGCGAAGACGACGGGCCGGATCTCAATTCGCGGCAATTCGCTTCCATCTTCGATTGACTTGTCGAGGTCCTTCGACCATCGACTGCCAAGACGATCGACACGGCCGATCTGCTGTTCGACGACGCCCGGATTCCACTCCGGATGAAGCAGCACGACGACCCGGCAGGCGTGATGCAGGTTCAAACCCTCCCTGCCGACCATGGACTGGGCGACCAGAACGTTTGGAAAGCTCCTTTCTCTATTGAAAGCGAGTTGAAGCGCGCGGCGACCTGGCATGGCTGTGCCACCGTACATTAGGCGACAAAAAGTGCCTCGTTGGAAATCGTACTCCTCGACGAGGCTCTGCTCCAAGGACGGCCAGAGCGCGTCCGGGTTGTTGCCTTCGTTGGCGCGGTCCCGAAGTGCGTTCATTAGGTCTTTGAAAGCGGCGGCGCAAACCTCGGGTCCGGCGGTTTCGCTGTCATCGATGAGTTCATCGATCGCCCTAGCCAGCAAAGGCCGGACGTTTGAATTCGTGGACCGCATGGCTGCGTTGATAAGCGATAGCTCGAATTGGTTCTCACTGCCCAACCCCTCTATGATCCAGCTGTACATGTTCTCTCGAAGCTTTTCGCGACGGCTTTCGATTTGACGATATTGCACCGCGAGAAGTTCGTCGATCTTGTCGATATTCAAACTCGAATTGAGTTGGCGGTGCGCGGCCCAGACCACTTTCAGTTCCTCCGCGTGGACTTTGGCCTGTGGCCAGGCTTCCCCTATTTCCAGCGCCCGCAGCATAGCCCGTGCGTTCAATAATGCCGTGATTGCCCGTAGGGGCGTAGTAAATCGGCCAAACACCAAAACCTTCTGCTTCTTCATGGTGTAGGCTTCGATTTCTTCGACTGCCGCGAGGATCGCGGGATGCCCATACAGCGAAGAATCCCCGTCAGCGAATGCCGAGGCGATCAGTTTCTGCCACCAATCGATGCGCTGTGCTCGTTTGCTACCGGAGACGACGGGCGTCGTGTCTCGCACGGGTTTGCTTGCGCCAGCACCCTCTTCGGCCTGTTGTTCATCGAAATCCTCCTGATGCTTATCCTCCTTTGCTTCCCGGGCAGCTTGATCGAGCATCGCAGAAACCCCGTGGCCGTTCCCAAGTGTGAGCCGCAAACGTTTGGCGACGGCGTCATCGCCGGTTGCGGTGAACGATAAGGCTTCTGCTGCGCAGATTGCTCGCTTCCACTCGGGTGAGAGACAATCAGGCGTTACGATGATTTCCTGCTCTCGGCGGTAGGCATCGAACGGCTCTTTTGACTGCGAAACAAATTTTAATACAGCCTCTTCTTCGCGCTTGTCTCGCCGCAACAAGTATCGCGACAGCTTGCTCTGAAATTGCCCCGCGGCCTCGGCGAATTCTTCTCTTGCATTGGCGTCGCTCCGCCAGACCAAGCGAACCTTCGCGATCGCTTCGCCGAAACGTTTCACGACCTCTTTTATTTCGTCGACATTGTCGGCGTTTATGCGCTTCAGGATTTGCTCCCACTGACTGACGCCGAGCTCGACAGGTGTTGCCGTAATCGCAAGTCTTCTCGCGGTCGGTGACGCGACGATCATGTTTTCCAGCAGGCGCTCGAGTCCGCTTGTGTCACCGCGGCTTTTGTGAGCCTCGTCGATCACAACAAGGTCAAACACTCCAAGGCCTAACCCTACAACCTGCTCAAGATAATGGCGTAGGGTAGTATGCCGTCCGTAACTTTCGGATCGCATGATGTCAGACTCGTTTACCGCAGCGGCAACGCGACCCATCCTCTTGGCGGCGGCATTGCTGGTCTGCGACAGCAGGCCGTCGAAAATACTTAGTGCAGCCCGCTTGACCTGCGTATCCCAGTGTTTGTCATCATGTATGTACGAATTTCGCGGAAACCGGCCCGTCTGCTTCTTCTGCCAATGCGCGTAAAGCATTGGTAGAAGCTGCCAACGCCACGTTCTCCCCTGACCAAATCTCCAATTGCCGAAACGATGGGAAACCACGACGACCGATTGATTAAACCACGGTTGGCTAGCTTGGGTCTCCGGCCACGCGTCGAGATAGCCATTCATGCTTCTAATGGCCGCGAGCGTGTCGAAAACGCCGCCGGCACGCAATTCTTCTTGCCACTGGAAATCGAGGCCCGGCGGTATTGCGAGCGCTACGCGACCGCCAGCGGCCACGACCGCATGCGTTACCGCAACGGCAACACGGGTCTTACCCATTCCGACTTCGTCTGCAAGGATGATTCCGTTGATCGCAAGGCGATCCGCTATAGCGTGTAATGACGCGCGCTGGCCATCGTTGAACAAATCGGATGCTTGATTGGCACGTTCTCGCAGAATCGTGGCGACATGGTCCCATCCTTTGAACCTGGTCATCACATTGCCTCCAGCCTTCGCATTTCGGAAACGCCCCACTTAACCTCGACACGATCGAGAACGCGCTCGTAAGCCAAACCCTCATTTGAGCTATTGTCTTCAGCAAAGACGGGACGGAATTCCGGGTATCTCAACGGAGAAATTGGATTCATGGCCAATGTCTTGAACTCTCGCAGCACCGCGCACTCCGTCATCTGGAACATTGTCTGTTCGAGACGAGTGATCCACGCGCTCCAGTTCACTCGATCGACGTCAGTTTGTTTCCGAGCGATCCTTTCTACCAACGCCATCATATCCCTGATCGGATAGCTGGCGATCGAACGCTTGTCCCCGGCGTTGATCGTGCCATCTGGGCTGGTTTCGGCTGTACCTTCGTCACCGACCTCTTCCTCTTCCGGAGGCATCGGAAAGTTTGCGAGCTGAAGCCACGCGTCTGCGTGACTAAGGTTCGGTAGTTTGCCAGAGGCAAAGCGCCCATGCTCGTCGCGAACGGGAACAAACGCCCTGCGGCTCTGGCCGTCCTCCCATTGCACTTCGACCTGACGTGGCTGGTCAGACGGCCAGCGGAACCGATCCAATTGACGCTTGCAGGCCTCTTCGCCGCACAGCACCGTAAATTCGACATTTCGGTCGCGGTCAGGGATCATTAGCCACCCGGCAGCCCCACTGTCATCCGCCTCCCAGTCGAGCCAGGCCACAGGTGGTGCAACGAAGTCGTCCTCCCGTTCCGGCATTTCCCCGCCTGGCGAAAGATTGTCGAGGTCTTTGACTTCGCTTTCCCACTGGACTGGCAGGAGGTTGCTCACGACCTTTCGGGGATCGTCCGTGTCATTCTCGTACCAGCACAGACCTCGGGGGGCGAAGACGACACCTGCCTCAAGATTACCTCCACTGGACGACATAGCAGAGGTAAAGCCGGGCCCAGTGAGATTACCTGAGCCGAGATATACCCACGGGGTGGAGCATTTGTTCGAGGAGTTGCGGTAGCTGGCACTGAAGATGAACTTGGCGTGCAGTGCGCGTGGGACGTTTTGGGGGAAGAATTTCGGTCTCCCCGCGGGCCGGATTTCCCACCCCTTCTTTCTAATGCTTCCAGCGCCAGAGGCCACCGCTTGGCACGCATTCTCGTTGACAAATACCGCAATCTCCGGACTAGCCGTTAGGAGGCCAGCACGCCGGAGATCGATCGATACTCCCTCGAGCACAGCCGGAACCCCTTGGCCCGCGGGAGCCTCGAAGAAACCGGCTCCCATGCTGAGGTGATTTCTAGAAGCAGGGCCTGCGTGAATTTTCACCAGCTCAGGAAGCTGCTTTAAAAACGATTGGGTGCGGTTGTCGAAAAAGCGCGGCGGGGGAAGAAGCGTCGATGGCGGAACTTTGTCCAACCATTCATCTAATTGCGCAACCGTCGCGCCAAGCACTCTCAGGTCGTAGGCTTCGCGGACGTAATTGACGAAATCGAACGCCGCTCGCAGATCAGCGCATAGCTGTGCTTTGTCGCCGCGAGTGACATCCTGTTCGGTGATATCGATCGCCCAACATACATCGAGGCTCTCCTCCAGAGTTTGGCGCGTCCAGTTGCCCGTCGAAACAATCAGGCGGACCATCCAGTTGCTGCGCTGCTTCTCATGGCGGAATCCTAGCACCGCGACTTTGGCATGCAGCAACCTAAACGGTTTCAGGCTAGCCCGAAGCGGCAGGTGCGCAACACCTGGCACGTCGACGGGCGCTAATTGAGGGCTGCCGGGATCAAGCATCAGCGCCAGCCGGTGGACGCCTTCCCAGGCTCGTTGGGCACTGGTTTTCCGACTGAACCGTTCAGCTGCGTCTTTCAAAAACGCCGCGTCGGCCGAATAGCCGACAATCCAGCCGAATTCGCCTACGTAGTCAGATGGAGCATCGAAATGCTGGGATAGGGAAAGCGGCGCGTCATTCTTCTTCATTGGACTTCTCCCCAATCCGCCTGTCCAACTCCGACCTCAAATCGAGAGACATCCAGAAAAGATTATCTACCCGGCGGGAAAGGCCCGGCGGCCATTGGGGTTCTGCTTGCGGTCGCTCGTTGCCATCGATGCGGTCCGATACCCTCGCCGAGTAGTCAAAAGCTGCGCCAGGCACGATTAAGCCGTCGCGGTATCGTAGAATTCGGCCGTCCCGCTTGGTGAGCGTTGTTATCGCGTTGTCGACGTCCGTACACTCAAAACAGAAGTTCTTGGCGTCCTGAAATGACGAAGCCTCAAGACCTTCTTCCAGGAGCGCGTTCGCAAGGTCTCGGAGTCTGTCAAGAAGTTCCGCCACCCTGGGAATGAGCGATGCTGCAGTCGGCTTGATGCCCTTGCCTCCCGCCGAGGCAATTTCCCGTTCTACGGCGTCGAGGAGATCAAGGGACGCGTCGCGTGCCAGAAAGAACTTCGCTCCGATCCGTAGGTCGCGCCAATGATCCTCCAATATTTCTGTGGGCCGTGCTGACCAATCCGTTTGTGCCTTCTCATTTCCAACCCAACGGAGCGCAGCTTTGCGCCGATCGCTGCCAGGACCATGGGCCTCAATCTGTTCGCGTAGGATGCTTATTGCAAGCGCGGGCATAGGGGTCAGGGGACTGATGGCTTCTGTGAGCGCGCTGGTTACGACCTTACCTTCATCGCCGCGTACCCAGCGGAGAAAATGAGTGACCACGCTTCGTCCGTTCGGTCGAAAGCGGCCCAGCGCATATTCGAGAAAATCACTCCCGGTTCGGCTCAGACGCATCGCATTGAAGCGCTCGCTTTCGCCGTCGACAAACCCCAGGGCGAGCAGGGGCTCAACCGTCGACATCCGCATCGGCTGCGAAACATAAAAACTCCGCTTTCGCGCTTGTGCAAAGAGCGGTTCTGAAACCTCCCGAAGTTTCTGGCCACCCCGCAGCCGTGGGTCGGAACGCCAGTTGGCCGCTTTGTAGGCTGAGAGGCACGCGACCGCTTCGATCGCATTGGCCACTTCAATGTTACTTACGCTCTTGCCTTCGGCTCGAGCGGCCTGTGCGACTGAGATGCCGAGCAGTGGTAGAAGTAGTTGTTTGCCGAACCAGATGCCACCCATGCCGGGGACGGCAATTTCATTGAAATTCCGAACGACGGCGCCAAGGCCGAGCGTGCGAACACGCCGTTCTTGAGGGAGTACCTCCGGGCCCAAGAATCCCCAATGCATTGAAAATCTTTCCGACTATTTCGAATCATGAGTCGATATTTCTACCACAAGGTGAAAATACCGCGAGCGGGGATCGCATGAATCCGTGGTTGATACCGGTTTGCGCCAACGCAGGTGGCACGCTCTCCTGGGCAAGCTCAATAGTTATCGCAACTGCGAACTACACGATTGTGGACGCATGCCGGAGCAGTTGCGTAGTCCGAAATCGATGCGGTTTGGAACATCTCAATATGTTGATGCTACACGATTCCGAGAATTGCTATTCTGGGCGTATCGAACGTGGCGTTAGGTAACCTATTTTCCGGCCGGGCGCGTACATATCGCCCCAGTTTCCTGGCGAGAATGTTCTCTTCTCGGAGCTGGAAGCTGACCTTGGATTCGGGACGGCCTGGAAGCGTCCGGCTGCAGCGGGACGGCAATGAAGAACTCAGTTGCCTCGATATCGTGTTCCTCTCCACCAGCAAGGCTTTGCTCTGGCATTCCGTTGAAATTAGATCACGGAGCAGAACAGATATCCTGTCGGGGCTAAGTGGTGAATCGGCCGCGCAGCTCGTCGCGGACGTTCATGCCTCCATCAACACGTACCTATTCGCGCTCATTGACGCAGAGAGGGAGCGTTTGTGCGATGTCGACGTCAAGCTTCGAGAGATCATAGAAGACAACCGACAATATCTCGCGCAGGCCGATCTCGGTCGAGCCGTTGCGAGCGTGCCCGGCAATGCCGCCGCCGCCCTCTCGCACCCGCTTCTCGATCCACAGTTGATGCCAGTCGGACTTAAGAGCTCTCTCCCGGCTTCGTTGGCCATGTTGACCGACCCGGGCGTTCGCCACGCCTATAATGAAACGTTCGTCGCCGCCGAGCTGCTCAGATTCCAGAACTTCTTCGATAATCTCGATGGACGCTCTTTATCCGACCAGCAGCGCGAGGCCTGCATCCGTCTTGAAGACAACAATTTGCTCGTTGCTTCGGCCGGGTCCGGCAAATCGGCGACCATGGTCGGTAAGGTCGCCTATGTGTTGGAAAAGAAGCTCTACCGTCCAGACGAGATTTTGCTGCTAGCCTTCAACAAAAGCGCTGCCGATGAATTGAAGCTCAGGATCGCACGGCAGCTTCAGGTCGGGGAAGGCGCGCTGGAGTGCCGCGTCACGACGTTTCATGCGCTCGGACGCGGTATCATTGAAGAGGTCGAGGGACGCCCGCCGCAGCTTGCCAATTGGGTAGACCATCCTGGCGGCGAGACAAGGGAAATAGAAGAGATTATCCGGAGCCTCGTCGAGACAGACCCGGAGTTTGGCCGATTGTGGTGCGACCTGCTGGTGGTCCATCCCAAAGCAGACATCCCGGCCGAAGTTTTCGACGGCGAGATGGATTTTCGTCGCTATACGTCGGATCGCCTCAGAAAGGGCGCGGGGACGATCGGATCGCATTCCGGAGTAATCGTCAAATCCCTGCAAGAGCAGAAGATCGCGAACTGGCTTTGGCTGCATTCAGTCGCGTTCGAATACGAACGGCAGATTGAGATCGAAAACGGTGACGGTACCCGCCTGCACCTGCACCCCGATTTCTACTATCCGCAGACCGAAACACTACACGAGCATTTCGCGCTCAATGCCGACGGGAGCTCGCCGTTCGCAGATTATGCCCAACACGCCGAGACGAAACGACAGGCCTATCGGCGAAAGGGGATCGATTTCTTCGAGACGACGTCGGCGCAGGCTAAAAGCGAAACGATGCTGAGCAGTCTTGAAGCGGAACTGGGAAGCCGCGCCATTCCCTTCGAGCGCAAGAGCTATCAGGAAATCACCAAAGCCCTCGAGCCGGTGGTGATCAAGCATTACCACAAGCTCATTTCGACCTGCATCAAACATATTCGCGCCAGTCATCTCACGCTAGAAATGCTGCTCGAGCGCGCCAAAACCCTTCACGACAAGGAGCGTGCAAAACTCTTTGCGCGTGTCGTATGGATGATCACGTCTGAATATTCCCGAAAACTCGACGAATCCCAGAGGATCGATTTCGACTCGATGATCGCCGATGCTGTAAGGCTGGTTCAGACGGGTCGGTATGTGAGCCCATATTCTCTGATCCTCGTCGACGAGTTTCAGGATATTTCCGAG
Source organism: Ensifer sp. YR511 (assembly GCF_900103045.1). Classification (NCBI taxonomy): domain Bacteria; kingdom Pseudomonadati; phylum Pseudomonadota; class Alphaproteobacteria; order Hyphomicrobiales; family Rhizobiaceae; genus Ensifer; species Ensifer sp. YR511. The sequence continues at coordinate 84,110 of NZ_FNGR01000028.1, read as the reverse complement.
CCGCGCGCCAACCTCATAAAGGCGCTCAAGCAGCAGAAGTCGTTCAGCAAGGTGTTTGCGGTTGGAGACGACTGGCAGTCGATCTACCGCTTTGCAGGCTCCGACATTACGATATTCACGCATTTCGAGGCGAATTTCGGTGCCAGTTGGATGGGGCGCCTTGAGCAGACCTATCGCTGCAACCAGCTCATTGCGGAGACGGCTGCGAAGTTCGTCCAACGCAATCCGGAACAGGTCACGAAATCAGTGCGATCGATACGTGCGGCTGTTCCTCGCTCGATAAGGGTGATCCCCATCGAAGGCAGAGGTGACAAGCCCGACTTCGGATTGGCTTGCCATCGTCTTCTCGAGCGGCTCGACATCTTTTTGCAGGAAAATGCCTCGAAATGGCGAAATGAACCCGGCACCAAGCTCAAGGTCTTGGTGCTATGGCGTTACAACCACGTCGATCCGTTCGGCGGAAGCATACCCACGTTCACAAACATTGAGGTTTCCGGTCAATCTTTTCATCGGGCGAAGGGGCTCGAAGCGGACTATACAATCCTGCTTGATGTCAGCGAGGGAAATTACGGCGTGCCAAGCCGGATCGAGGACGACGAACTGCTAAACTTGGTGGTTCCTCGTCCCGAAACGTTCGCATTCGCCGAAGAAAGACGGCTGTTCTACGTTGCGCTGACACGCGCCAGTCGGGGGGTATACCTCGTCACGGACAGTCGCCAGCCATCGCGATACATCCGAGAACTCTGCGAGATCGCGGGCGAGGAGATTCGCTTCGAGACGACTGAAGGGACCGCGCTGCGCCAATGTCCCACTTGCCTCGTTGGCCAGATCGTCGAGAAGCGAAATCGGGACGGTTCAGTATTTTGCGGCTGCAATCAATTTCCTGATTGCAACCGGACTGAACGTGTTCCAGCGCGACCGGCGCCGAGACTGCGAAGAAAGCGGTGAAAGGATTCAAAAGCCTGGCGCTTCTCGCAACTGAATCGCGCTTTTTCGGGAGTGTACCGACGCAGCCTGCGCAATCTTACGATCGACCCAAGCAGAAAGGCGATTCCAGAGTTCTTGATCTTGGCCGACTTGGCGGGCGATCCCAATGATCTGCCGGTAGGAGATGGGTGTGACCGCCGCTCGACCGGTGTGACCGGGAGCCACCAGGCCTCGCTTCACCTTTTGTGCCGTCGGAAAGCCCGGATGATCGGCAAAGGCTGCTAAGGCGACCGCTTCGAGGTTACGATGCTTGCCTATCGCTGCCGCCAGAACGGCGTTTCGCATCCACTGATAGGTGTCTCCCTTAAAAGGGCAGGGCGTATGATCGACACCTGGGTCGAGGTCGAAGACCTTTGGGATGTACTCCCAGTAGCGAATGCCCTTGCCTGTCAGAGCACACTGCGCGCGCACACCGTTCCGCGGGTTGATTTGGTTAGCGTAGCTTCCGTTGCATTGGCGCTCGCCCGTGGACAACGCCGTTGTCTGGCTGCATTGGCCTCCGGGTTCGGTGAATTGTAAGCGCGTAGGGACCCCCACGTATCATTTGGCGCGCTGATCGGGGATTTTGTGCATGAATCATGCGGAGAATCCTATGAGCGACAGTGTGAATCAGCCGCGAACATTCGAGGTTTTGACGGCGGCGCCGGTGCGGGCGCGACGCAAGCCGCGCGACTGGCCGGACGAGGAGAAGGAGCGTCTGATTGCAGAGACGTTGTTGCCTGGGGCCAATGTCTCGGCGATCGCGCGTGCTGAGAGATTGGATCCCTCGCAGCTTTACGGGTGGCGTCGCAAGGCGCTGTCATCGGGGATGGTTGCGCTGACGGAAGCCGCGAAGGAGGAAGTCAAGTTCGCGCGCGTTGAACCGGTGGCAAGTTCTACCGTGGAAATCGTCATCGGTGATGTCGTTGTGCGCGTCGCCGGCGATATCGAGTCGGATCACCTAGCGAAGATACTCCGGGCGGTCCGCAAGGCATGATCGCGTCCGGCGTCGTCGTTTACGTGTCGTGCCAGCCGGTCGACTTCCGCAAAGGTGCGGCATCCTTGATGGCTCTGGTCAGAGATGGCGGTCTCGACCCGTTCAACGGAGCGCTTTATGTGTTCCGGTCGAAACGGGCGGACCGCGTTCGCATCGTCTGGTGGGATGGCAGCGGCGTCTGCCTCTATTCGAAAACGCTCGAGGAGCAGAGCTTTTGCTGGCCGGGCATATCGGCCGCCAGGATACGCCTGGACCATTCGCAATTAATGGCGCTTCTGGCCGGTCTGGATTGGAAGAAGATCCGGCCAACCAAGGTCAGGCGGCCGTTGCTGACGGGCTGAACAGTGCTGCGGCAAGATGAATCATGCTGCTGTAATGATTGGGAAAGCGGCTGTTTTTGTGCTCTACATGACCCCATGGATTTGCCCCTTAGCGACCTGCCGGACGACGTTGATGCGCTGAAAGCGATGGTCCTCGCGCTGGCGCGCGAACAGGCTGAGAAGGAGGCCCGGCTGAAGGCGGCCGAGGCTGAGATCGCGCGGTTGGAGGCGGTTGAGAAGAGCGCCAACGAGCGGATTGCTAACCTGACCTTGATCATGAAGGTTTTGCAGCGCACGCAAAATGGCAAGCGCTCTGAGCGGCTCCGCCTCGGGGTCAACGACGAGCAGGTCTCCTTTGCTTTCGAAGAGGTCGAAACCGGCCTATCGGCAATCCGCAGCGAACTCGACCGCGCGGCCAAAGACAAGCCGAAGCGCGCGCCGCGTCCGCGCAAAGGTTTTGCCGCCCATCTCGAGCGCATCGAGGAGGTCATCGAGCCGGAAATCCCGGCCGGATGCGAGGGGCTGGCAAAGGTTCTGATCGGAGAGGACCGCTCGGAGCGGCTGGACGTCGTGCCGCCGAAGTTCAGGGTCATCGTGACGCGTCGCCCTAAGTACGCTTTCCGGGGCAGCGATGGCGTGGTCCAGGCCCTGGCGCCGGCACACATCATCGAAGGCGGCCTGCCGACCGAACGGCTGCTCGCCTATATCGCCGTTTCCAAATACGCCGATGGTCTTCCTCTTTATCGGCAGGAAGCGATCTATTTGCGTGATGGCGTCGAGATCAGCCGATCGCTGATGGCCCAATGGATGGGGCATCTGGGCTTCGAACTACAGATGCTGGCCGATTATATCCTGGAGAGGGTCAAGGAGGGCGAAAGGATCTTTGCCGACGAGACGACCCTGCCCACTCTTGCGCCCGGTTCGGGCAAAACCACCAAGGCCTGGCTTTGGGCTTACGCACGCGACGACCGCCCCTATGGCGGAACCAGTCCGCCGATGGTGGCCTATCGTTTTGAAGACAGCAGAGGCGCGGATTGCGTGACGCGTCATCTCGCCGGATTCACCGGCATCCTGCAAGTGGATGGCTACTCGGCCTATACCAGTCTCGCCAAGACGCGGGCGAAAACCGGCAGCAACGAAACGGTCCAGCTTGCAGGATGTTGGGCACATCTACGGCGCAAGTTTTATGACCTGCACATCAGCGCAGTCTCGCAGGCCGCCACAGACACTGTCCTGGCAATGACCGAGCTCTGGCGCATCGAGGATGAAGTTCGCGGTAAGGATGCCGACAGCCGCGCGGCCCGGCGCCAGGAGAAATCCTCGGCCACCGTCGCCAGCCTCTTCGAGCTCTGGGAAAAGGAACTGGGCAAGGTCTCGGGAAAATCCAAAACCGCCGAGGCGATCCGCTACGCGCTCACCCGGCGCGAGGCGCTGGAACGCTTTCTGACGGACGGTCGCATCGAGATCGACTCCAACATCGTCGAACGGGCGATCAGGCCCCAAACGATTACGAGAAAGAATAGCCTATTCGCCGGCAGCGAGGGCGGTGGACGAACTTGGGCGACGGTGGCCACCTTGTTGCAGACCTGCAAAATGAATGGCGTCGATCCGCTCGACTGGCTCTCGCAGACCTTGACCCGCATCGCTCAAGGCTGGCCCGCATCCGAAATCGAAGCCCTCATGCCCTGGAACTTCAGGTCAGACGCCGTCAGCTAACCGCTTACGGTGAATTTGCACTCGATGACGAACGCGGCCTTTGACCCGACCGCAAGTGCATCCACTTGCGTGGGTCTGGGTTCTCCCAGAAGCCGGTCTGCATCAGTCCACTCGAGTGTTACTGCCCACGGGCCACCCGGTGCCACTCCCGCACGCTCGGCGATGGCGTCGAAAACGCGGTCGCGATCAGTGCTCATCTTGAGTGTGCCGAACACATCAATTGCGATGGCCTGCGACGAATGCACCTTGTGGGCCTGAATTCGATTGGTTCGATCTCGATGCCAGGGGAACGCTGCCCAGTCCGCGATCGCACCGTGGCTAGCCGGAAACAAATTCTCACAAACTGCCTCGATATCGGAGGTCATTTCGGAGTTGCTTTCTCTCGTGCACGCATCCTGCATGCTTTTGCGAAAACCGAATTGTTTATCTCAATTACTGTCAGTTAATTCGGTTATGCTAATAAATGCAACTCCTGATATGAAGTAGACGCTAGCTCGGGCGACGGCATCGTTGCCGCGCCGGCTGACGACGCCAGGAGAAGATATGTAACAGGCAATACAGGCCACGCGCACCTGTGCACTCCTCAGTGTGCTGCTGGCACTAATGCGAAAGCGGGAATAGCAAGCTCTTGGATTCTCAAATCCTCGGTTGTCCTTCTCGACAACACGTCGAACGTAGGGTTGATTGAGGCCATCAGGAGCGAGCTTGCTGGTGATTTTGAGTTTTCGACATTTTGGCAACGGAAAACTCGGGAACATTGGCGCTGCTGATCGACGGCGATAATGCATCGCCAAAAATCATTGTCGGTCTAATGGCTGAAATCGCCAATTACGGAACGGCGAGCGTCAAGCGGATCTACGGTGACTGGACAGGGCCGAATTTGAAGGGCTGGAAGGAATGCCTTCTCGAGCATTCGATTCAGCCAATTCAGCAATTCGCATATACGACCGCAAAGAATGCGACCGATGGTGCGATGATCATTGACGCCATGGACCTGCTCTATACGGGACGTTTTTCTGGCTTCTGCATCGTCTCTAGCGACAGCGATTTCGCGCGGTTAGCGGCCCGCATCCGTGAACAGGCGGTCACCGTTTATGGGTTCGGTGAGCGCAAGACACCCCGGCCATTCATCACCGCTTGCGACAGGCTCGTCTATTTCGACGTCCTCAACGGAAACGGTGGAGAAGAGGCGGCTGCTGCCGCTCCTCAGAAGCCCGCCGAGGCTAAACACGCCACCGCGAAACCGGCCGCGAAGAAGGCAGCCTTGAATAGGGCGGCTCGGGACATGTTGGTTAAGGCTATTATGGCGACCGCCGACGAAGACGGCCGAGCTAATTTGGCCCAGGTGGGCGGACACTTGGCAAAGCAAGCTCCCGATTTCGTCGCACGCAACTACGGCTTTGCCAGGTTAAGCGACCTGGTAAAAGCCTCGGGCCTTGTCACAATCGAGCGAGCGCCGGACAATCCCAAAATCGTTATGGTTCGCCTCAAGAACGCTTAGGCTGAGGCGCCCGCAGTAACTTACGGGGCCAGGAGCAGAATGGTGTGGGCATTGATCGCGCGGCCCTGAACGGTGTCGCCCTGCTTGAAGTGTCTCTGAAACCACTGGGCGATCTGGGGGTTCTTTCCGACGATCCTAACGGCGCCGGTAGGGTTCGCCGTCCGGTTGATAGTCGAGATCACCGGTTCGCTTCCGTCACCGAAGAAGATTCGTATGGGGTCGCCGTCTTTTCCGAGATAGTGGCTGGCTTCTACACCGGGATTCAGGAGACCCTTCTCGTAGTAGGTCGGCCCTAGCGTGACGATGAAGGTCGCCAAGGCCGGGGTAGTTGCCATCGCTTTTTGCTGGATGCCAGCGGCGTGTAGGGCATCTAGCCGCTCGGTGTCTGCCTCTTCCGCCTCCTCGCGTTCCGCTTCCTCGGTAATCGGTTGCCCTCTCTCCCTGCCATTCCAGGGCGGGTTGAAGGCCTTGATCAGAGAATCCTCGAGGCCTGCAGCCAGATTAATCTCAAAATCTGCGTAGCGGAGATGCGAGATCGGCGTGAACACCAGAATCCGAATTTCCGCCCCTTCGGCGAGAGCGGCTTTGATGTTCCGGTGGCAGCGTAAATTCGTCTGCTGCGTCTTGCCGGGTCGGCAATATCCGACGAACCGTTTTCCGATAGAACGGGCCGTCTTCCCGACATAGAGAACGTCCCCGCCGCACACGAAAGCGTAGAGCGCATTCGGCTCATCGAGCACCACCTGCTTGGCATCGGAATCCCCGCCGTCCAGTTGGTAGGCGATGAAGTCGCCGTCGGCTCCCCATGTCGCGATGTCGACAAAGCCGATGTTCAGCAAGATTTCGCCGTTCAGTTTCTGATTTGACATGCGGCTGTCCCCTCCCGTCGTCGGAAGAAGCGATAACATGACCAAGAAGTCGGTGTCTCCAACTATGCCTGCGGACGGCAGGAGAACACCGGCGTTCTCATTGGTCTTTTCAGCAGTTCGGTTTCGACCACTAGATGTCGCGGCTCGAGATCACCGCGATTTTGGACTCACACCATTCGGGACTTCATGCCGGCGCCGGCTCAGAACAAATAGGATCTTAAGCGTGGACGTCGCCTCGGGGACGGACAGAATCGTGCTCCCACGAGCCTTGCACGGCTTGTTGCTGTGATGTTCACCTTTTGGGCCAAGAAGATCGCATAATGTATCAACTGGGCATTACGAGCTTAGTATCCGCTGAAACAGGCCGCCTTATGCGCGGAACCGGAACCATTCGAGTTGCCTAAGCAACCGTTCGCGACTCTGCGGGTGCGACCACTCACAGGTTCTCCCGTGTAAAGATTTCGAATGGGACGATCTTTGTATAGCTCGCGTTGTCTCCTCCCGAGGAGACTGCTGCCACCATGCCCTTAATGGCCTCAGCAGCGAGCCGCTCCAGCGGATGAGCAATGGACATTGTCATGGCGCCCTCGAGGAGGGCAGTCTTGACGTTGTCCATGAGTTCGTAGCCAACGACGACCAGAGTGCCAGCCCGTCCGGTCGCGCGCAGAGCTGCAAGTACCCCGCTGATGCCGCCGCCCGCTACATAGAGGCCAGCAAGGTCAGGATGGTGCTCCAGCAGGCGTTCGGTCATTTCCTGCGCGACTGCGGATGATTCGAAGGTCGACAAAGGTTCCAGCAACTGGAAGTCCTGGGCGAGTTCGCGAAAATACGAGCGGAAGCCCGTTTCGTTCATCTCCTGGTTTCGGTACCGCGGATTGCCCATCAGCAAGCCAATCTTGCCTGGTTTCTTGCAGATGTGGTCGAACGCCCAGGCCGCGGTTCGGCCGACCTTCCAGTTGTCGAGACCGATGTAGTGGATCTGACCAGTCGCCGCGAGCTGCGAGATCAGCGCGAACACCGGAATACCGCTTGCCTGGATTTGTTCGAGCGCCTGGGTGACGACCGGATGTACTGCGGTCGTAACGCAGATCGCATCGCATTCGCGGGCGAGCGCCAGGGCTCGTTCCGCCGTGTTCTGCGGTGCCAGATCTTCCAGATGTTCGATCTTCAGTTCGATGTCTACCGCCTCGGCTTGCACGGCCGCTTGCAACAAAGCGTGCGCGACGAGCTGGTAGAATGGGCGATGCGGCTGGAGAAGAATTATGCCGAAACGGTACTTCTGGCGCGCCGCTGCATTGCGCGCCTGGATTGCCCCCAATCCATAGAAGCCGATGGTTTCGGCGGCCGCTTGAACTTTTTCGCGCGTGATTGTTCTAACGTTTTCCGCTCCGGACAGGACTCGATTTGCAGTCGCGATCGACACCCCGGCCTTATTTGCAAGATCGCGAATGGTCGGTCTCTTCATCATCGCCTCATGATATGAAATGTATCATTGTTCTGAAGGCATGAGACGAATGATACGATCATCTCTGCGAAGAGAATTGCGCCTTGATTTAACACCCGTCAAGTCGGCATTGTCTGTGTCAGAAGACGGTGATGGAGCGGTTATAAGGCTCCCACGCCCGGGAGAAGAAACGCATCGATATTGCTGGATCTGGCGCTTTGGGCCCACCCCGAAGATGGCCGCGCCGTGCGCGCGTCAATGTCGATGATGACTTCTCCGATCGCAAACAACGGGATGCTCAGCGTCCGGGAGGCTAGACGATGGATGATCTCAACTACGGCACCCGCAACAAGCGCGGCGACTGGGCGCCTAACGGTCGTATTGAGGTCGCTCCGTTCTGGGTGTGGCCCCCGAAGTTGCCGGCTGTGCTGAAGTGGTTGCCGGAATACATCTGGCCCTGGAACGTCTTCCACATGGCAACGGCGCTCTTTTACTGGTTCTATGTCGTTCCGGATGTCGAGGTGATGAAGTCGCTGGACTGGCGATGGGCGCTGTGGCTCTACGCGGTGAACGCGGCCGCGATCTTCGTCTTCTACGGTTCAATCGAACTTTTCTTCTACGTGAAGCGCAAGCAGGGCAACCGCTTCAAATACAACGTGAAATTCCCCAGTGAGCAGCCGTCGGACGTCTTCTGGTTCAAGAGCCAGAACATCGACAATTTCCTGCGGTCGTTCTTTCTGTCGATCCCTCTGTGGACTTTTGTCGAGGTGCTGTTCCTGTGGGTCTTTGCCAATGGCTGGGTGCCGTGGCTGAGCTGGTCAGACAATCCATACTACCTCGCGTTCCTCGTCGCGGTGGCGCCCATGATCCACGAGGTGCATTTCTTCATTATCCACCGGCTCATCCACTGGGGACCGCTCTATCGCTGGATCCACTCGGTCCACCACAACTCGGTGAACCCGTCGCCCTGGTCCTCGCTTTCGATGCATCCAGTCGAGGGCTTCCTCTACCACGCCGTCGCTTTCTGGCATCTGGTGATCCCGTCGAATCCGATCGTGGCGATGTTCCAACTCCACATTGCCGGCTTCGGCGCCGTCAACGGGCACATTGGTTTCGACAAGCTCGAGGTCACGGAAGATACGCCGCTCGATACCCATGCCTATGCCCATTACCTGCATCACAAGTACTTCGAGGTGAACTACGGCGGAGACGGCCTCATCCCACTCGATAAGTGGTTCGGCACCTGGCACGACGGCACCAAGGATGGCGACGTGCAGATGCAAGCCCGCTTCGCAAAGAAGAAAGAGCGGATGAACGCCAAGGCGGCCCGCGCGAACTCGTGAGCCCGCAAAGTCGTGGGGTTCCGCGAGGAGGCGGTCCCCAGAACAGGATCAAGACTTCTAACTTTAACCCGCCATCCGGCGAAACGGGGGAGGAAAACCCGATGACAATGCTGACCACCATGACCAGGGCTCTTGCGGCCTCGGTTGCACTCTGTCTCACCGCAAGCGTTGCGCTTTCCGCCGACATCGCGGTCGTCGGCGGAAAGACCGACGATGCCTTCTGGAGCAAGATCAAGAAGGGGGTCGATGATGCCCGCTTCGTGGTCGAAACCAACGGCGGCAAGGTCACCTACCTGCAGCTCCAGACCTACGACAATCTCGGACCGGACGCGGCAGGGTTGGTGCGCACGGCGATCAGCCAGGGTGTCACGGGGCTCGTCGTTCCCAACTGGGTGCCGGAAGCAGAGGACGAGGCGATCAAGGCCGCCGCCGACAGTGGCATCAAGATCATTCTCATGAATGCCGGCTCGCTCGACAAGGCGAAGGAGCTCGGCGCCATCAACTACGTTGGTTCGGACGAATATCTTGCCGGCATTGCGGGCGGGGAATACTTCGGCAAGAACGGCCAGAAGAACGTGCTCTGCGTCAACACGCTTCCCGGCAGCGCCAACCAGGAAGCCCGCTGCAAGGGCGTGATCGACGGGATCACCAAGGCAGGCGGGACCGGCAAGCAGCTGCCGCTTCCGGCGACGAGTTTCGGAGACCCGACGGCGATCGCCGAAGCGGTGAAGGCGACCTTGACTCAGGACGCTACCATCGATGGCGTCATCACCATTGGTGCCGGCGATGCCGACGCGGCGGCGAGCGGTATCCAGCAGGCCGGCAAGGTCGAGAGCGTCAAGCTCGGCTCCTTCGACTTCAACGAGGCCGGTCTCGACCGCATCAAGAACAGCGCGCAGCTCTTTGCCGTCGACCAGCAGCCGTATCTTCAGTCGCTGCTTTCAGTCTCGTTGCTCGCGTCTCACATCGACTTCGGTACGGATCTTCCGGTCAAGCCGGTGCTGACCGGTCCGGGCATCGTCGATGCATCGAATATCGAGTCGACGCTCTCCGGCGTCTCCAAGGGCGCACGCTAACCCGAGCGCTCGCCGGCCGCTCCCTGCACCTCCTCCAGGGAGCGGCCCCGTTACAACACGGCAAAGCCGGGAAGGGGAACCATCATGAACTCGAAAACCGCAAGCCAATCACTCGCCATGGGGCAAACGTCGACACCTTCAAACGTCTCTGGCTTTTCCGTCGGCGGGCTCTTCAGGAGGCCGGAGGCCGGCGCCTTTCTCGGTCTGTTCGGCGTCTTCGTCTTCTTCCTCGTCTTCGGAAGTATCGATTTCCTGAAGCCGTCGGGTGCGGCAAGCTGGCTGAACGTCGCGGCCAATCTTGGCATCGTCGCCTTCCCGATCGGTCTTCTGATGATCGCTGGTGAGCTCGACATTTCCATCGGCTCCATGATTCCCGCCGGCTCCATGACGGTCGCCATCATCTCCGGCTACTACGGGCTGCCGATCTGGATCGGCATCGCGGCCTCGCTCGCGCTCGGCGTCTTTGTCGGTCTGGTGAACGGCATCCTCGTAGTCCGCACCAACGTGCCATCGCTGATCGTCACGCTCGGGACCCTGTTTGCGGTCGCGGGCCTCGTTCTCGGCCTGTCCGTTCTCCTTACCGGGACCACCAGCGTTGCCCTCAAGGCGCCCGGAATTGCAAAATTCCTCTTCGGCCAGTTCGTCGCCAACACCTTCCAGGTGATCATCTTCTGGTGGCTGGCGCTGACGGCACTCTATGTCTACGTCGTCCACTACTCGCCCTGGGGCAACTGGATCTTTGCCATGGGTGGCGACAAGATCAGTGCGCGCAATGCCGGCATCCCGACGGCGCGCCTGACGATCGCTCTCTTCGTGCTGTCGTCCACCAGCGCCGCCTTCGTCGGCATGTGCCAGGCGATCCTCTTCAATTCCGCTCAGGTCTCGGCCGGCATGTCCTTCATCTTCAATTCGATCATTTCCGTGGTCGTCGGCGGCGTGCTGCTTACCGGTGGCTTCGGTTCCATCATCGGCATCTTCTTCGGCACCATCACCTTCGCTGTCGTCAACCAGGGCATCTACTTCACCTCCTTCGACCGCAACTGGTCGAGTCTGATCATCGGGGTGATGCTGCTCTTGGCCGTACTGATGAACAACACCTTCCGTAGCATGGCGCTCTCCTATTCGCCGAAGAAGAAGTGAGGCCTGATATGTCCACGCCCATCCTGAAGCTTAACAACATCTGCAAATCCTTCGGCCCCATCGAAGTGCTCAACGATATTTCGCTGGATATCTGTCCCGGTGAAGTGCTGTGCCTACTCGGCGACAATGGCGCCGGCAAGTCCACCTTGATCAAGACGCTTTCGGGTGTCTATCGCCCGAGCTCCGGCAAGATGGAGATGGACGGCCAGCCCGTCGAGTTCAACGGCCCGCGTGACGCCAGCACCCGCGGCATCGCAACGGTCCACCAGTTCGGCGGTACGTTCCCGCTGATGAGCATCGGTCGCAGCTTCTTCGTCGGCGTTGAGCCGACCAAGGGCTGGGGTCCGTTCAAGATCTTCGACCGGAGGAAGGCAAACGAGATCGCGATCAATGCCATCCAGAACTTCGGCATCACCCGCATCGATGACGGCGACCGGCTGGTCGGCGGTCTCTCGGGCGGGGAACGGCAATCGCTGGCGATTGCCCGTGCCGTGCATTTCGGGGCGAAGGTCCTGATCCTCGATGAGCCGACCGCGGCCCTTGGTGTAAAGCAGGCAACCCACGTCCTCAGGATCGTCAACGAGGCGAAGCGCCGGGGTCTCGCCGTCGTGTTCATCACCCATCAGGTCATGCACGCCATGGCAGTCGGGGATCATTTCGCGGTTTTGATCCGTGGCGCGATCGCCGCCGATTTCCGCAAGGGCGAGAAGACGCGCGAGGAGATCACCGACCTGATGGCTGGGGGCGAGACGATGGCGGAACTCGAAGCCCAGATCGATGGCTACATGGCGAGCCATGACGGGCATGCGCCCCAGATTGCAAGTGCGGCAATCTAGCCGCCGCACATTGACTATCCGAACTGCCAAACAATCAATGCCAAAGGATGAAGACATGGGGACCTGGACCCGCGCCTGCGCAACCGACGATGTCGAGCTTGAGGATCTGCTCCGTTTCGATCACGCCGGCCGCTCGTTTCTGCTGATCCGCAGCCCGGAAGACGAGTTCTTCTGTATCGACGGGATCTGTACCCACGAACGCGTCCATCTCGCTGATGGCCTCGTCATGGACGGCATCATCGAGTGCCCGAAACACAACGCACATTTTGACTACAAGACCGGTGAAGCGACGCGTGCGCCCGCCTGCATGAACCTCAAGTCCTGGCCGGTAAAGGTCGAGGACGGCGACGTATTCATAGAGATTTGACGACATGACACAATTTGCATTGGCCGCTTGCGCGGAGATGATCTGGCGAAACCGCTCGATCGAATGGAGGGCCACTCGTCTCAAGGAGATGGGTTTTGGCGTCGGTCTATGGAACTGGCCGGAGCATGATCTCGCTAAGCTTGAAGCGACAGGTGCCTCCTTCACCATCATGAACGGCTACCTCACAGGGCGACTGACAGATGACGAAGGGGCTGATGAGCTCTTGCGCAGCGCGCGCGCAACAGCGCAGGTCGGAAAGCGACTTGGCGTTCAGCGTCTGAACCTACATGGAACCGGGCTCGGGGAGGGCGGGCTCCCCGTCCAGCCAATCGAGGTCGTAACCGGAGCGATGTGGTTGAAGGCGCGCGACACGCTTTGCCGTATCGTGGAGATGGCTGAGGAAGAAGGCGTTGTTTTCACGCTGGAGAACCTCAACCTTCCGGTCGATCACCCCGGCGTCCCCTTTGGCCGCGCCGAGGACACGCTCTCGCTCGTGTCGAGCGTCAATAATCCTCGCCTGCGCCTTAATCTCGACCTTTACCATGCACAGATCGGCGAGGGGAACTTGATCGAGCTTTGCCGCAAGTGCCTGCCCTGGATCGGGGAAATCCAGGTGGCCGATGTCCCCGGCCGCTGTGAACCCGGAACCGGTGAGGTCAATTGGAACGGTGTCGCGAAGGCTCTGAAAGCCATGGGCTATGCCGGGCCGGTCGGCATGGAAGCCTTCGCTTCTGGCGATCCGGAACTTGCGCTCGAATCCTTCCGCAACGCGTTCACGGTATAGTTCCATGGTTCACAAGATTACCCGTCCGACCGTCGCCGACATCCGCGCCATGAAAACGCGTGGCGAAAAGATCTCCATGCTCTACGTCACGACGCTCGAAGAGGCGGCGGCGGCCAATGCGGCCGGTATCCACATGCTCTCGATCGAAGGCCGCTTCTTCTCACCGGAGATGCGCGATGCGGCGGGCCGTTGCTTCGTGCAGGTCGGGCTTCCCTACGGTGGTTGGGGCAATTTCGAAGGCCGTCCGCTCGCAACGGCCGAAGACTATTTGCGTGCCGCCTTCCACTTTTCCGCCATGGGCGGCGACTGTTTCTACTGCGCAGCTTCGCTCGATATCCAGAAGGTCCTTTGCGACAACCACGTCCCGATCGTCGCCCATGTCGGTCTGATCCCCTCCTATATAACCTGGACAGGCTTTCGTGCCGTCGGCAAGACGGTGGCCGAGGCGACGCAGGTGTTCCGGCACGTCAAACAGCTGGAAGCCATCGGTTGCTTCGGCGCGGAGCTGGAGGTCGTGCCTGACCGGGTTGGTGAACTGATCTCGAGAAACACCTCGATGATCATGCTTGGCATGGGCGCCGGGCCAGGCGCCGATGCCCAGTACCTCTTCGCCGAGGACGTACTCGGCCACACCGATGGCCACAAGCCGCGTCACGCCAAGACCTATCGCAATTTCGCAGCCGAATTCGAACGCTTGCAGAAGGAGCGCATCGCAGCGTTCCGCGAGTTCATCGCGGACGTAGACAGAGGCGCCTATCCGCAATCCCAGCACAATGTCGCGATCGGCGACACGGAATTCAACGCTTTCAGGGCCGAACTCGGCCTCTAGCCATGAAGGAAAATTACATGCTTAAAGTTGGTCTTCTCGGCGCGGGTCGCATCGCCGGCGTACACGCAACGGCGATCTCCGGCCATCCCGCCAGCAGACTTGTCTCGGTCTCAGACATCAACATGGGTGCAGCCGAAAAGATTGCCGCCCAGTATGGCGCCGAAGCGCGCAGCACAGACGCCATTTTGGGTGACCCATCGATCGATGCTGTGCTGATCGCTACATCCACCGACACCCATTCCGACCTGATCGAGAGGGCAACGGCCGCTGGTAAGGCGGTGCTTTGCGAAAAGCCCGTCGATCTTAGTCTCGCACGCGCGCAGGCTTGCCAGAAAGCGGTTGCCGCGACTGGCCGCCCCGTCATGATCGGCTTCAACCGACGCTTCGACCCGAATTTCGCGACACTGAAGAAGGCGGTCGATGCGGGCGAGATTGGCAAGCCCGAACTTCTGTCGATCACCTCCTTCGACCCGGCTCCGCCGCCGGTCGCTTATATCAAGGTCTCGGGCGGACTCTTTCGGGACATGATGATCCACGACTTCGACATGGCGAACTTCATCATGGGCGCACCGCCGGTTACGGTGACTGCTACCGGCTCGTCCATCGTCGATCCGGAGATCGGTTCGGCAGGCGACGTCGACACGGCCGTCGTGACGCTCAGCTATGCCGATGGCCGTATTGCCGTCATCAAGAACAGCCGGCGCGCCGTCTATGGTTACGATCAGCGGGTCGAACTTCTCGGCTCGGAAGGACTGCTGCAGGCGCAGAACATGCTTGAAAACACCGTGGTGAAGTCAACCACTGTGGGCGTGACTGGCGCCAAGCCGACCTACTTCTTCCTGGAGCGCTACATGCCAGCCTATGCCGCCGAATGGGCGGCCTTCGTCGATGCCGTCAATGTTGGCAAGGCGCTACCGGTCACGCTGGACGATGGCGTTGCCGCATTGGCCATGGCTGAGGCCGCGACCCTTTCGGTCAAAAGCGGAGGCCCGATCTCACTGGCCTCTGTTTTGGGTTGAGTTCCGTGGAGGCCCTTAGGGTAAATCTGCGCCAATGCGTCAAAGCTGTCGAAGGGCCTCCGTTCCATCCGAGGAGACCGAAATGCTATCCCCTGCAAATCCACGAGTGCCGCTGAGCATAAGCGATCTTAAGCAGTTAATTGCTGACCGACGTATTAAGTTTCCGTCGGGTCCAGAGTACGCGATGCGGCTGCTTCTGATCAATCCAGACATCGCTGCATTCGGATCACTGAGCTCGGTCGCGCAAAGGTGCGGCGTTTCCAAGGTCACAATCACGCGGCTTGCGTCTCTGAGCGGTTATTCGAGCTTCAGGGAAATGAAGGCAGCGTTCCAGCAGCACCTCGTTTCCGTCGCGGGGAAGCAGGATGGGCGCGCCCGCCAACAAAGGCGTTTACAATGACTTCTTTTATTATCATAGGTGCCGGCGAATGCGGTGGCCGCGCTGCACTGAGCCTGCGCGAACGTGGTTTCGATGGCGCGATCACGCTGATCGGCGCCGAGGACCATGCGCCGTATGAACGGCCGCCGCTGTCCAAGGAAGGCATGCTTGAAGGTGCAGCGCCAAGATTTATCGGTGGGCTGGAAGAATACGCGTCCCGCCGCATAAGTCTGCGAACGGGAACCACTGCCACCCATATCGATCGGACTGGAAAAACTGTCGAACTTTCGAGCCGCGAAAAGGTGCCTTACGATCGGCTGCTGCTGGCGACTGGCGCACGGCCGCGAAGGTTGGGCGGCGCTCCGGAAGACTCTCGCCGCATTCATTATCTGCGCACCCATGCCGATGCGCTCCGTATCCGGCAGCATCTCTCCCCGGATCGCCGCATCGCCATCCTCGGAGGCGGCTTTATCGGCCTCGAACTTGCCGCAGTGGCCCGTAACCTTGGTGCATCCGTCGTCCTGCTTGAAGGCTTACCGCGCATTCTGTCGCGCGGGGTGCCGGCTGATGTGGCAGAGGTCGTAGCAGCGCGGCATGCCGCCGAAGGCGTCGAGATTATCTGCAATGCTCGCGTCGGAGAATTGGTTGCCGACGACAATGCGGTGCATATCTCGCTGGCAAATGGCCGCTCCGTCAGTGCTGATATCCTCGTCGTCGGTATAGGCTCGATCCCCAATACCGAACTTGCTGCCGAAGCCGGCCTCACCATCGACAACGGCATTGTTGTCGATCGCCATCTGCAGACAAGCGATCCGGATATCTTCGCCGCCGGCGATTGCTGCTCCTTTCCGCTCCGGGTTTACGGCGATCGGCGGGTTCGTCTGGAATCCTGGCGCAGCGCGCAGGAACAGGGATTGCTTGCCGCCGCCAATCTTCTGGGTGCCGATGAAAGTATCACCGCCGTTCCGTGGTTCTGGTCCGATCAGTACGAGATGACACTCCAGGTCGCCGGACTATCGGCAGGCGGCGCAAGAACCGTGCGGCGCGATGTCGGCGGCGGTTTCATTATCTTCGAACTGGATGAGACAAACCGCCTGCTCGCGGCAAGTGGTATCGGACCCGGAAACATTATCGCTCGCGATATCCGTCTGGCCGAAATGCTCATCGCCGGCGCAAAGCCGATCGATCCTGTTGCCTTGGCGGCCCCTGAAACCAAGCTCAAATCGCTGCTCACGGCCCGATATTAGCCTCCCAAGCGATCCTGACGGCGTGGGCTGAAAGTTCCACGCAGCTTTTATATGTTCCATTCGTCATGAAAGTCTGCCCGATGAAAAGCCATGTCTTGACCATCTCCTGCAAATCCACGCGCGGCATTGTCGCGTCGGTGACGGGCTATCTCGCCGGTATCGGCTGCAATATCGTCGACAGCTCACAGTTCGATGACCTGCAGACCGGCCTGTTCTTCATGCGCTTGACGTTCATTTCGGAGGAAGGGGCGGATCAGGCCGCGATCGAAAAAGGCTTTGTCCCCGTCGCCGAGAGGTTTGCGATGAACTGGGAGCTGTACAACAGCGAACAGCGCATGAAGGTGCTGCTCATGGTGTCGCGCTTTGGCCATTGCCTCAACGACCTGCTCTATCGTTGGAAGATCGGCGCGCTGCCGATCGATATCGTTGGCGTCGTCTCCAATCACTTCGACTACCAGAAGGTCATCGTCAACAACGACATTCCCTTTCACCACATCAAGGTGACGAAGGAAAACAAGCCGCAGGCCGAAGCGCGGCTGATGGAGATCGTCGAGCAGTCGGAAGCCGACCTCATCGTTCTTGCTCGCTACATGCAGGTTCTGTCGGATGCGGTTTGCAAGAAGATGTCGGGCCGGATCATCAACATCCATCATTCGTTTCTGCCAAGCTTCAAGGGTGCCAATCCTTACAAGCAGGCTTTCGAGCGTGGGGTGAAGTTGATCGGCGCGACAGCGCACTACGTCACCGAAGATCTCGATGAGGGCCCTATCATCGAGCAGGATGTTGCCCGCATCACCCATGCGCAAAGCCCGGACGACTATGTCTCGATCGGTCGTGACGTGGAAAGCCAGGTCCTGGCGCGGGCCGTGCACGCGCATATCCACCACCGTGTCTTCATGAACGGCAATAAAACTATTGTCTTCCCCGCAAGCCCGGGCTCCTACAAGTCCGAGCGGATGGGATGAACGATGATGGCCACCATATTTGATGGCAAGCAAGTCGCCGCTTCGGTGATCGAGACTGTGAAAGCCTCGACCAAGGCGATTGAGACCGATACCGGCGTTCGCGCGGGTCTCGCGGTCGTCATCGTCGGCGACGATCCGGCAAGCCACGCCTATGTGACCTCCAAGAGCAAGATGGCCAAGGAGTGTGGCTTCCTGTCGATCCACACCCTGCCGGAGGCAACCCACGCAGCAAGGGCTCGTCGCTCTGGTCGCGGAGCTCAACGCCGATCCCTCCATTCACGGCATTCTCGTGCAGCTGCTGCTGCCGAAGCACCTGAACGCCGAACCGATCATCCAGTCGATCCTGCCGGAAAAAGACGTCGACGGCCTGCATGTCGTCAATGCCGGCAAGCTGGCGACCGGCGATCTCGTTGGCGGTCTTGTCTCCTGCACGCCGGCGGGCGCCATGGTCTTCGTTCGCCAGACCCACAACGAAGACCTTTCCGGATTGAGCGCCGTCGCCATCGGCCGTTCGAACCTCTTCGGCAAGCCGATGTCGGCGCTGCTGCTCGCCGCCAATGCGACGGTGACGACTGCCCAATCGCGCGCCAAGGATCTGTCCGCAATCTGCCGCAACGCGGATATCCTCGTTGCAGCCGTCGGACGACCGTAGATGGTGAAGGTGGAATGAGCGAAGCCAGTCGCGATGGTGTTCGACGTCGGCATCAACCGGGTGCTGGCGCCGGAAAGGGGCGAGGGTAAGTCCAAGCTGGTGGGTGATGTCGCTTTTGCGGAGGCCGCCGAATGAGGAGTTCCCCCGGGCGTTCTTCCGCACTGGACGGGCACGGGCTTCGATGCTTTCCCGTCAGAGCGTGAAACCACCGAAAGCGGTATCCGGGGTTATGATACCGGGAAGAAGCTCACGGGGTGCAGGCGCAACATCATTGTCGACACGTTGGGGCTGAGGGCCAGACTCGTGGTCCAGAGCCGACATTCAAGACCGGGACGGTGCTCCAGATCTCTGGAAATCTATCCGCCACAAAAATAGCCGTGGATGATGCATGTTTTTGACGATGGTCGTTGTGCTGGCGACAAACGGAAGAGGCGGCTGAAGTAAATCGGGGGCGGGGCTTTGGAGATCATCAAGCGCACCGACAAGACACAATCAGGGCTGTCGGCGCTTGCTATCGGTCCAAGGGATCGCCCATGTAGCCCTCGTGGCCGCATGTAGCGCGACTGTGGACGATGACGAGAATTGATCGTTCAAATCGGGATTTCCCATGATTGCTTGATTTTCTGCATCGGGATGTCCGATTTGATGTCGCGTATGCCCTTGATGCGCCCGAGTTGCTCGACCCGGAAGCGCCTGTAGGCGTCCAGATCTGCCGCGATGATCTTCAGTAAGAAATCACAGTCGCCGGACAGCATATGGCATTCGACGATTTCGGGCAGTTTCATGATGGCGTCGACAAACGGGTTGATCGTTTCCTCATCTGGCCCCTTCAGCCAGACCCGCGCGAACACAGTCAGGCCATATCCGACCTTTTCTGGATTCAGCTGTGCTGCGTACCGCTCGATGATGCCGGCCTCTTCAAGGAGCCGGACCCGGCGAAGACAGGGCGACGGCGAGAGACCGACACGCTCCGCCAATTCAATGTTCTGAATTTTCGCATCCCGTTGCAGGGCTCTCAAGATGGCGCGGTCAATCGAGTCCAAAGTGCTTGGCATCGGATGCCACTCCTGAGTTGGTTTGCTAACTGAATTCCAAATTATGGGGAATTTTCGCTCAAAAACGCAACCCATTTATATGAGCGGTGGTTTAAAAGAGAGGTGCCATTGCCAAAGGCTCGAACTGTTCCGCCGGAAACCTGATCGGCCTTTGGTCCACGGTCTAAACTCGAGGAAGACATGACATGACATTTCTTTCGCAGCGCAGTGCCGTGGAGCCTTTTCGAGCCATGGACGTCATGGCGGATGCTTTCAAGCTCCAGCGAGAAGGACGGTCCATCATCCACCTTGCTGTCGGTGAGCCCGGCGCACCTACGCCAACGGTCGTGCGAGAGGCTGCTACGATAGCGCTAGAGAGCGGTCGTATCGGCTACACCGAAGCGCTCGGAACGCCGGCGTTGCGAGCGCGCATTTCCAGATACTACCGGGAGATCCACGATCTCGACATTCCAGCCGGCCGGATCGTCGTTACGACCGGCTCGTCGGCCGCCTTCAATCTGGCTTTCCTCACCTTGTTCGACGTTGGTGATCGTGTCGGCCTTCCGACACCGGGCTATCCAGCCTACCGCAACATCCTCAAGGCGCTGGGGCTCGAGGTCGTCGAGATCCCGACGACGGCGGCGACCCGGTGGACGATGACGCCCGACATGCTTGCCGACGTACAGTCAGAAAAGCCGCTCAAGGGCCTGATCGTCGCCAGCCCCAACAACCCGAATGGCACGATGGTCGCGCCGGACGATCTTCAGGCCCTGGTCGGCGCCTGCGGTGATCTGGGTATCCGCCTCATCATGGACGAGATTTACCACGGTCTCGTCTACGGCTTCCCAACCAAGAGCGTGCTGGCCTTTTCGGACGATGTGATCGTCATCAACAGCTTCTCGAAATACTACTGCATGACGGGTTGGCGGATCGGCTGGATGGTGGTGCCGCCGGATGTCACCCGCACGGTCGAATGTCTGGCGCAGAACATCGCGCTCAGTGTCAATGCGCTCTCCCAGGTCGCGGGTGTTGCAGCCTTTGACGCGACGGCGGAGCTGGAAGCGGTGAAGGCGGGTTACGCCCTGAACCGCGACATCCTGCTCAGGCGTCTGCCAGAGATCGGTCTTGGCAAACTCCACCCCGCCGACGGGGCATTCTACATCTACGCCGATGTCGACCACCTTACCAACGATAGCATGGGATTTGCACGAAGGCTCCTCGACGAAGCTGGTGTTGCCGTAGCGCCGGGGGTGGACTTCGACAGTCGGCGCGGCGGAACGCACATCCGGCTCTCCTTCGCCGGCAAGAATGAGGATGTGGCCGAGGGGATAGGCCGCATCGGCAGTTGGCTCAACAAGGGCTGAGCCCGTCAGAAAGGTTGCATCATGTCCAAACAGGCAAGATCCACCCGCATCACTGTACCACAAATCCGCGCCCGCAAGGGTGCCGAGAGGATCGTCTGCCTGACGGCTTATACCACGCCGATGGCCGAACTCCTGGACCGGCATTGCGATCTTTTGCTGATTGGGGATTCGGTCGGCATGGTGCTGCACGGGCTGCCCAGTCCGGTTGGGGTTACGCTGGACATGATGATTCTGCATGCTCAGGCAGTGATGCGCGGCAGCGAGCGTGCGGTGGTGGTGGTGGATCTGCCATTCGGCAGCTATGAGCGCGGTCCTGATCAAGCGTTCAAGACCGCTTCGAAGGTCTTGCGCAAGACGGGGTGTCAGGCGGTCAAGGTCGAAGCCTCGGAAGGTGTTGCAGAAAGCATCGCGTTTCTGGTTTCACGCGGCATTCCTGTGATGGGTCATGTTGGCCTGCGCCCGCAGGCGGTGAATGTCGAGGGCGGCTTCAAGGCCAAGGGGCGGACGGCGGACGAGCGCGAGCGCATCCTCGCCGAAGCGAGCGCCGTGGATAAGGCCGGGGCCTTTGCAATTCTTGTTGAGGGTGTCGCCTCCGATCTGGCCGAGGAAATCACGGCCGCCGTCAGCGCACCCACCATCGGCATCGGCGCATCCGCAGCATGTGACGGCCAGATTCTTGTGACCGATGACATGCTGGGGATGTTCGAATGGACGCCGAAGTTCGTTCGCCGATACGCCGACATCCGCACACTGATTGAAAAGGCCGCAGCGCAATATGCGCAGGACGTGCTCGCAGGAGAGTTTCCAGGTGAAAGCGAGACCTACAGATTGCGAGAACGGCCCCATTCTTGAGCGCGCGGTTTCGATCTCCCCGCGAGGACAAGAACAATAGAGATCCATTCACGGCTGAAGTCATTGGGGAGTATTTGTCATGGCCTGGACGCCCGAACCATTTGCCGCCGGACGCTTGCGGTCCTCTGAACTCTGGGTTCCCATACTGGCGAGCGGGCTGATCATGGGGCTGGCGCTTGGCGCGCGCCACGTGCAGGGCCTGTTCCTGTTGCCGGTCACAGCGGATCGCGGCTGGTCGCGAGAAACGTTCGCTCTGGCGATGGCAGCGCAAAACCTGACCTGGGGGATTGCGCAGCCGTTCGCCGGCATGGTTGCAGATCGCGTTGGCCCGACGAAGGTGATTGCGGCGGGGCTGCTCCTCTATGCGGCAGGTCTCATCGGCATGATGCTGGCGCCGACGGTTCCACTCTTCGTGCTGAGCGCCGGCATCTGTATCGGCATCGCACAGGCAGGAACGACTTTCGGCGTCGTTTATGCGGCGCTCAATCGCCTGATCCCGATCGAAAGGCGAAGCTGGGCTTTGGGCCTTGCCGGCGCGATCGGTGGTCTGGGACAGTTTGCACTGGTGCCGGCGACGCAGGCATTGATCAGCAACTGGGGCTGGATGAATGCTTTGCTTTCGCTTGCAGCAGTAGTGCCTTTCCTGCTGCCGCTTGTTTTCCTGCTGCGCAATCATAGATTGGACACTCAGCCATCTTCCCAGCACATCCCAATGGCTGCTGCGATCGCGGAAGCGTTTCGGCATCAAGGCTTCTGGTTTCTCAATATCGGATTCCTCGCCTGCGGTTTCCAGCTGACATTTGCGGCGACCTATCTTCCGTCCTACCTCATTGACAACGGCATGAGCGCATCAGATGGCGTCGCCGCCCTTTCCCTGATAGCGCTCGCCAACGTGGTCGGCACCTACCTGTTCGGCGTCTGGGGTGGAATGATGCGCAGGAAATATCTGCTCGTCGCCCTCTATCTGATAAGGAGCGCCGCCATTGCGCTTTTCATCACCGTCCCGTTGAGCAAGATGAGCGTCTACGGCTTTTCCGTCACGATGGGGTTCCTATTTCTGAGCACAGTTCCCCTTACCAACGGACTGGTCGCCCAGATATTCGGGGTCCGGTATATAGGTACGCTGTTCGGCATCCTGTTCTTCAGCCATCAGGTTGGGTCGTTCTTCGGTGTGTGGGCAGGGGGCTATCTGTTCGAGGTTACCGGGTCGTATTTCGCCGGATGGACCATCGCGATTGTGCTCGGCGTCGTCGCGACGCTCGTTCACTGGCCGATCAACGATCGCCCGATCGTTCGCAACATGGTGAAGGCCTCGTCAGCATGACGCCGGACCCAGAGGCTTCTGAGGTGTTGCTTCCCTTGGTGTTGCTATTGGCAGCCTGTGTGCCGATCCTGCTCGCCTGGCGCTCGCCGGAACTGGAGCTTGCGTGGGCGACGCTGTCGTCTTTTTGCGGCTAGATTGATCATGAATGTGAAAGGTAGGAATGGCGAATGAGCGGTTTATTGGGCGAGCCTGTAGACGAAACGGTCGAGCAGCGCATCCGTGAAAGCTTCAATCGACAGGGGTTGATGCGGCATATTGGAGCAGAGCTGCACCAGATCCATCGGGGGGTTGTGGTCATCCGTATGCCGTTCGCTTCGCAACTGACCCAGCAGCACGGCTATTTTCATGCGGGCGGTCTGTCGGCGATAGCCGATTCCGCAGGTGGATATGCTGGGTTTACCTTGTTCCCTGAAGGCACGGAGGTTCTCACCGTCGAGTTCAAGCTGAACCTCCTGAACCCCGCTCAAGGTGAATTCGTTGATGCCGTCGGTCGGGTGGTCAAGGGCGGGCGAACACTAACGATCTGCCAGCTTGAGGTGTTCTCTTCGTCACGCGGAAAGCGCCTTCAGGTCGCGCTCGGCCAGCAGACGCTCATCTGCCTGCCGGACAAAAGTCGAAAATCCTGATCCGAACCCGCCCCGCGCTGGAAAGACCCAAGGCTGGTGTCCGATGAAACACTACAATCGTGCCCCGTGGTCGCGCTTATGAGGGAATGCAAGGGGGCCAAACGGTGCAAGACCGCCTTTTCAGAAACTAAGCCTCCCATGAGGTGATAGACTAGGAGGGCGCGCGCGGATGCTTCAGGATTCGTCATCGTCCGTGTAACAAAGAGCGCAGAAGCAACCGCTGCGCTCTTCTTGGGTTGCGCTGTTTCTCGCGGGCGACAATGTCTTAGCAAGTGTGACCGGCGACGGCAGAGCGGATATGGGAGCGGGAGATCCCGAGGTCCTACAGGGCACCTTCATCAAGGGCACCGATTTCGAGCACGGCGCGGCGTTCGGCGGCGACTCCACCTGATTACTCAGGCCCATGGGTGCATCTCTCCAAAATCATTGGCAGAATGCCTCCACCACGCAGAGTCTCGACCTCGACCTCGGTTTCGAGTGCGGCCCGCGCTTCCAAAACTTCAACTTCGCCGGTCGCTCGGCGAAGTTCCACCCGGATCGATGACCGAGGTTCGAGCGTGGAGGTGTCGAGATCGACAAAGACCTTATCTCCGGGACAGATGTTCAGATCGCGGCCATCTTGGTTGATCCGAAGTGGCAGAATGCCCATACCGATCAGGTTCGACCGATGTATCCGCTCGAAACTGACAGCAAGAACGGCCTTCGCGCCCAAGAGCGCGGCTCCCTTCGCTGCCCAATCACGGGACGACCCCATCCCGTAACGCTCGCCGGCGAGGATGACTACGTTCTCGCCGGCGTTTCGGTATGCTCGAGCGGCGTCCCACAGTGGCATCACCGTCCCCGACGGAACATGAAGAGTTGATCCAGGCGGCAGATCGAGGGCCAGTTTATTCCGCACGGTCTTATTGGTGAACAAGCCCCGGACCATTGCTTCCCAGTTCCCTCGCCGGGACGCGTAGACGTTCAGATCGTTAGGGTCCTCACCCTGAGCAGCGAGATAGTCCCCCGCGACGCTCTTCTTCGGTATAGCGCCGGCCGGAGAAATGTGGTCGGTCGTGATGTCGTCACCAAGGACCAGCAGGGGCGTTGCCTCGAACGCTTGTGGGCTTTCGCGATCCGAGAACCGCGCAAACGGTGGCCTACGGATATAAGTCGAAGCATCGTTCCAAGGGAACAGGACGGTGGTTGGCGCGTCGAGTTTCGACCATGCCTCGCTTGCTTCGGCAATCTCATAGGCTTGATCGACGTCCGAGCTGTCTGCCGAAAGCGCCAAGGCTGCGTCGATCTCGGCACCGTCGGGCCATAGGTCGGCAAGCTTTACCGGCTTCCCGCTCGCGTCGAATCCAAGTGGATCGTTCACGATATCGATATCAACCGTTCCCGCCAGCGCAAACGCAATCACCATTGGAGGGGATGCTAGAAAACCTGCTTCGAGCTGTGGATGCACGCGGCCAGGGAAGTTACGATTGCCGGACAGCACTGCCACCGGAAGAATTGACCTTTCTTCCACCGCTTCGACGATTGTCGGAGGAAGTGACCCGGAATTCCCGATGCAGGTCGTGCAGCCATAGCCAACAATGCCAAAGCCGATAGCCTCGAGGTCTTCAAGCAAGTTTGTCCGGCGGAGATAGCGTTCCGCGGTCGGTGATCCCGGAGCCAACGATGTCTTAACCCAGTATGGTGGCTGCAGGCCGAAATGCCTCGCCTTACGTGCCAACAGTCCGGCCGCCACGACCAAGCGAGGATCGGAGGTATTCGTGCAGCTAGTAATCGCAGCAATCGCGACAGCGCCGTCGGCAGGCTTGTTCTCGTGAGACGGCACGAGAGATGCCTTTAGCTTTTGGAGAGCCAAGCGCGTATTTCCGGCCGAGATGCGATCTTGTGGCCGGGTCGGGCCAGCAAGGCTGACCTCGACCCCCGCGAGGTCGATTTCAATTGTAGATGTGTAGGTTGGATTATTCTCAGGATCGAACCACAGTCCTGTGCGGCGAGCGTATGCTTGCACGAGATTGACGTGGCTGTCGCTACGGCCAGTTTGCTGGAGATAGCGGATGGTCTGCTCATCGATTGGGAAATAGCCGCTGTTCCCACCAAACTCCGGCGTCATATTTGCGATAACCGCGCGGTCACCTGCCGTCAGGGTCGAAACCCCTGGACCGTAGAACTCGACGAATTTGTCCTGCAGATCGAGCTGACGCAACCGCTCGGTGACCGTAAGTGCGAGATCGGTGGCAAGTATACCAGATGGCATCTTCCCAACCAGTTTCACGCCCACAACGTCTGGAACCCGGAGTGTGACCGGCATGCCGAACATCACGCTTTCAGCCTCAAGGCCTCCGACACCCCAACCAAGCACACCAATTCCATTGATCATCGGCGTGTGACTATCGGTACCAATCATCGTGTCCGGAACGGCCCAAACCCTGCCATCGACCTTCACTGTGGTGACTACTGTCGCAAGTCGTTCAAGGTTCAGCGTATGCATAATCCC
The DNA here is from genome assembly GCF_900103045.1 of Ensifer sp. YR511. Classification (NCBI taxonomy): domain Bacteria; kingdom Pseudomonadati; phylum Pseudomonadota; class Alphaproteobacteria; order Hyphomicrobiales; family Rhizobiaceae; genus Ensifer; species Ensifer sp. YR511. Next base: position 57,969 of record NZ_FNGR01000028.1, on the reverse strand, counting down.
GGTTCCGGGCGGGTGCACTCGGAAACCAGAGAGGGTGTTCGTCGCCCATTTCATGAACTGGTAGCGTTCGGCGTTTCTGTCGTATTCACGGGCGATGTTCAGACCAAAAGCACCTTGTTGAGCGTAGAAGTCCACGCCAAGCGAGTGGTCTGTCGAAACGTCGACGGGAACAATCGGGTTAAGGGCGGCCGGATCGCCTCCCGCTTCGGCAAGCGCGGATCGCATGCCAGCGATATCTACGAGCGCGGGACCGCACGTCGTATCGTGCATCAGGACCCTGCTTGGCAGAAACGGGATTTCTTCTTCGCTCGATCCAGTATCCAACCAATTCATGATCGCAGCCTTGGCTCGCCCGGCATCTTCGCCCGCGGTGCGCAATACGTTCTCAAGAAGAATTCGATGGATGTGAGGAAGACGCTGCAGTTGCGCCTCAGCTTCGATAGCGAGATCGACTATGGCGAGAGTCGCTCCGTTTGCTTCAATCGAGGGCGCGAGTGCATCAAACATGGCTTAAACTCCAGTGATGTGCTCGATTACATTTTATGGTGGGTAAATGCAATTTGGCATTTCGCAGATTGCCGCTTTTTGAGCGCTAGGGCGCGCTCAACGTCGCAAACACCGTTCCAATCAGCGTCGAGCAATAATGAAAAGGCGTGGGAACGGCAGTAAGACAGTGCCGTCGTCCATCACGGGATAGTGCTGCGAAAGCAGCTCTTCATATGTCGCAAGGTATTCTGTTTGCTTCGCTTCGCTCAGCCGGCTGAGGTAGGGCAGCAGGCCTGTCCCCTTGAACCACTCGACAATACCGCTCAATCCCTTGAGCGGGTGGTTGTACGTCGTCCGCCATATGTCAATGCTCGATGCATGCGGTTTCAGGATACACCAGTAGTCCGAAGGCGAAAGTATCGACGTTCGCTCGCCATCGGCATCCTTCAACTCATTAGACCAACGCTCATCCCTTGCCGCCGTTCGCATACCAGCATGTGTCGGTTGGTCGAGGTTGTCCGGCATCTGCAGCGCAAGCGTCCCGCCAGGCTTTAGGAATGAAAGCAGTTTCGGGAACAACTCATCGTGGTTCGGAACCCACTGCAGGACGGCATTTGCAAAGAGCAGGTCTTGTGTCGCGTCAGGCTTCCAGTGAGCGACGTCGCCCAACTCGAACTCGCAATCAGGCAGGCGTTTTCTGGCGGCCTCTACCATCTTGGAAGATGAGTCTATGCCTGAAATCGCGGTCGATCCGAAACGATCGACGAGCAACTCGGTGGAATTGCCCGGTCCGCAACCTATATCGGTCGCAGCTTCCACTGTATCGGCCACCACCCGGGCCAAAAGGTCAATCGCTGGGCGCGTGCGATGATCTTCGAACTTTAGGTACTGAGATGGCGACCAGGTTGCGGACATAAGCGTCTCCTTTGACGGCAGTTCATATTAATTTGCATTTTCGATTGTAAAAATGCAATAATGAAAGCCAGAGAAACACCTGATGGAATGACCCATGCCTGTTAACGCATTTGAACTCTCGGCAGACGAGAAAGGTGAACTGGCTCCAACTGGCGTAATCAAGGCCGCGGTGGCGGTTGGACCTGCTGCGTCGGCGGTGTGGTGTGTTCGCGACGAGGTGTCGGGTGAAGCACGCGGGGTCACGATAGCCCTTGCGAGAGAGATTGCGCAACGCACGGGTCTCCCACTGGAACTCGTCGAGTTTTCCAGCTCGGGCGACATTGTTTCCAATGCAGATAGCGGATTATGGACGCTGTCCTTTGTCCCGGTAGACGATCAACGCCGTGAGGTGCTGGGCGTAGGTCCTAACTACTATCTCGGGGTGAGCACCTATCTCGCGCGAAAAGATGCTTTCGAAACAGTGCAGGATGTCGATCAGGCAGGTGTGCGGGTTGCGGGGGTTGCTGGAACGGCAACGCTGCGAAGCGCCCAAAGAACGCTCAAGAATACCAGCATCGACGGATACGGATCACTCGACGAGGCAATGGCAATGTTCCGCAGCGGCGAATTGGACGCGATTGCTCTGGGCAAAGAGTCGATCATCAGCATGCTTCCTGGGCTGGAAGGATGCCATGCCGTTGAGGGTCATTTCCACGAGGCCGGTACGGCAATTGTGGTGCCACAGAAGAATGTCCAAGCCCTGCAGGCTGCTGTTCGAATGATGAATGATATGAAGGCGAATGGTTCCGTTCGAGCCGCATACGACCAAAACCAGATGAGCCACGCTGATGTGGCCCCCTGATTCTCACAGGGATGGACGGGCCTCGCCTTTGCGTTCCGCCCAATCAGGCCTTAACTTAGGCAAAGACGATTTAGAGACATGAGTGCGCCAGGATGCGAAACAGTAGTCAGTTGACCGCAAACATTGCGAAAGAGATCAGCCAACTGATCCGATCCGGCGATTTGAAACCAGCCGATCACCTGAGCACTCAGGGTCTGGCCGATAAATTTGGCGTCTCGCGTTCGCCCGTGCGTGAGGCCATGCAGGTCCTCTTCGAGCAGGGCTTCCTTGAGCAAAAGCCGAATCGCGGGTTCTTTGTATCGACGAAGGTTATCGACGAGCCCGCCGAGGCTCCGAGCGACCAGCTGCAAGAGACGATGAGCGATTATCATCGCCTGGCGGAAGATTGGCTTACGGACCGCATTCCTGCCGATGTGACCGAACAGATGCTCCGAGACCGCTATGGCTTCACCAAAGCCCAGGTCAACGACATCCTCATCCGTGCAGCCAGAGAGGGGTGGGCTGAACGAAAGCAAGGTTACGGCTGGCGCTTTCTGCCGGTCGCGAAAACGGCCGAGGCTTTCGAACAGGTCTATCGTTTCCGCATGCTTATTGAGCCTGCGGCAATGCTAGAGCCAACCTTCGCGTTGGACAGAAAGATCATCGATGAGCAACGGCGGATACAGTCCAAGATGCTCGAAACCGATATCCATACGCTTCCGGCGGAAAGGTTGCTCTACAATGGGTCGCTGTTCCACGAAGAGCTGATCAAGATGAGTGGCAATCCGTTTTTCCACCTGTCCCTGGTTCGAGTGAACCGCATGCGCCGATTGCTGGAATATCGCTCGAGCGTCGATCGCGACCGACTGCACGTTCAGTGTGAAGATCACCTTGCGATCCTTTCCCTGCTCGAACGCGGTGAGATCGTTGAAGCCTCCTATGCGATGCGCAGGCATCTGGGCGGAGCGCTGACGCGGAAGTCACCCTTACTCTGGTCGCAAGAGGTCGCAGGCGGGAAGCAGGCGGAACTACTAGGTTCCGCCGCTGTCGATTAACGCCGATACCCAACGGACTGATAGGATTTCGCCATCTGCTCAAGAGTGAGCGGCTTGATCTTCTCGACCTGCCCAGCGCATCCGAACATTTCGAAGCGAAGTTCACACTCAGCACGCATCCGAGCGATACTGGGCTTGAGAATCCCTCGAATGTCAAACGAAGCCCTGTTCTCTGACAGATACCGGCGCACCGCTCCGGTAAACGCCATTCGCAGGTCGGTGTCGATGTTCACCTTGCGAACGCCAGACTTGATGCCTCTGACGATCTCTTCGAGCGGAACGCCGAAAGCCGGCTGGATTTCGCCCCCGAACTCGTTGATCAACTCTTGCAGTTCCTCAGGCACTGACGAAGCACCGTGCATGACGAGATGAGTATTCGGTAGCCTTCCATGAATTGCTTCGATCACCGCCATCGCCAAGGTTTCGGCCGTCGGCTTCTTGGAGAACTTGTACGCTCCATGAGAGGTACCGATGGCAACGGCCAGCGCGTCGACGCCGGTCGCCTCCACGAACCTTGCAGCCTCTTCCGGGTCGGTAAGCAGCTCTTCCTTGCCGAGTTGGCCCTCGAACCCGTGACCGTCTTCCTGTTCGCCGCTACCGGTTTCAAGCGAACCCAAGACCCCGATCTCGCCTTCGACGGATACCCCTTTGAGATGCGCAGATTGCACCGTGCGTGCCGTTACATCCACGTTATAGGCAAAGTCGGAAGGCGTCTTTCCGTCAGCCTTCAATGACCCGTCCATCATGACGGACGAAAAACCGAGGTCCATTGCTTTCTCGCAAACCTCGGGACTGCTGCCGTGGTCTTGGTGGAAACAGATCGATAGATGCGGATAACGTTCAACCGATGCACGGATGAGGTGCTTCAAGAACACGTTATCAATAAAGGCCCGGGCGCTCTGCGAGGCTTGAATGATGACGGGGCTTTTAGTCTTGTCCGCCGCTTGGAGCACCGCGTGGATCGTTTCCAGGTTTGTAACGTTGAATGCTGGAAGGCCATAGTCGTGGTCTGCGGCGTGATCGAGTATTTGTCGGAGAGAAACTAGGGGCATCGGTCATCCTCAAATGGAATACAATGCTCCACAATTGGATTTTAATGCGTAAAAAAGCAATATGAATTTTGAGGGGGAGCTTCTCCGCTCCCCCAGCAGTCGGCTATGCAGCTCGCGAGTAAGGGGCGGCAGTGGTAGGTCTCTCAGACACGACGAACTGTTCTAAGAGCTGGTTTAGCTCGGCAATATCAGTAGCGAGGCCGTGGCTCGCAGCGTTCGACTCTTCGACCATTGCGGCGTTCCGCTGCGTCGTCTGATCGATCATGGTGATGGCTCCGTTGATCTCCTGCAAGCCGACGACTTGTTCCCGCGCCGCCGTGTTAATGGACCGCACTCGGTTATTGATCTCCTCAACGTGGCTGACAATTTCCTGAAGGGCTATCCCGGTCTGGCCGACCAGATTGACACCGGATTTTACCTGTTCGCCGGAAGTCGTGATGAGCGATTTGATTTCCCGAGCGGCCTGCGCGGACCGTTGCGCTAACTCACGGACCTCCTGGGCGACAACCGCGAAGCCCTTTCCGGCTTCACCGGCCCGCGCCGCTTCGACACCGGCGTTCAGGGCAAGGAGATTCGTTTGAAAGGCGATGTTGTCAATCACGCCAATGATATTGTTGATCTCGCTCGATGAGGTGGCGATGGCCTGCATGGCGCTGACCGCCTCGCCAACAACTGAGCCCGAAGTCTGCGCTGCCTGGTGAGCCTTACGAACCAAGTCCTCAGCTTCCTGCGCTCGAAGCGTTGCATCGCGCGTGGTTGTCGTGATCTCCTCTAGGGCCGCGGCTGTTTCTTCGACGGAAGCAGCCTGCTGCTCGGTGCGCTGCGCAAGGTCATCGGCAGCCGACCGAATCTCAGCGGCGCTTGCGGAGATCGAGCGAGCGTTGGCGGAGACGGCACCTAGTGTGTACTCAAGTTTCTCGACACTGGCGTTGAAGTCCTGCCGGATTCTGTCGAAACTTCCGGCAAAGGGGGTGGAAATTCGGTGAGTAACGTCGCCCGCAGACAGCGCGTTAAGAGCGGTAGCCAATGTGGTGACCGCGAAGTCGATCTCCGCGTCATGTCTTGCCTTCTCGGCAGTACGATGGCGTTGGGCCTCTTCAGTCGCACGCTCTAACTCCTGCGCATCTTGCTCCAGTCTCCAGCGGTGTTCCGCGTTTTCCTTGAAGGTGATGACACTCTTAGCCATCTGGCCTACTTCGTCGCCGCGGGTTGCTTCCTCGACATTCACACTAAGGTCGCCTTCAGCAAGTCGCATCATCTGATGCCGCAGTCGAGCAATCGGCCTCAAGATACCAAACGACGCCACGGCCATCGATGCTGCGATCGTCAAGGCGATAGCCAGCGCCAGCAACGTAGCGCTCCGGAAAACCGTATCGTGGTTTGCTTCCGAGAGGTCGCGAATACCGTCCGCAACCTGCTTCTCCATATTCTCGTTCCATTCGCGTAGGCTTGTTGCCAACTCGTCGATTTTTGGATCGACAGCTCCCAGCACAGCCAAGGCGTTCATATCGCGATTGCCTTTAGCCGCGACTACGGCCTTGTCGAGACCAACCTTGATCGCGGTGGCCTTGGCCTGAAATGCTTCAAGTTCAGTTCTGCCCTCCGGATAGGCCGCAATGGCCGCATTCAGGCGGTCGAACATCCTTTGTGCGTTTTTGTCGTAGCTGCTCGCAACTTCCTCGAAGTCTTTGGCATCCGGTGAATAGGCGGTGAGTTGATAGGCACGGTATGCAACTGACTGCATGTGGCGGGCGGCTGCCACAATATTAGTATTCGCCTGGCCCTCGGAGTTCACGAAACGGATGTACCGTCCGTCTGCCTGCTCGAAGCGCAAAGACGTGTAGGCGAGACTAACGGCAGCGAGCGCGCTGATGCTGGCTGTAATGGCTAAAATCTTTAGTCGGATGCTGCTGTTCTTCAAGAATGACATCGAAAATCCTCCGCGGGAAAAATCCATCAAATTTTGCATTTGTATATTTAAAAAACCAATAACTGCGGCTGTATCTCTGAATTTTCGGGAGTAAGATTGGTTTTTCGAAGAAACTGAATCTTCGAGCTCGGCGATCTCGAAAAAATCCGTTCTCGTAGCTGCCGTATCGCAGGCCCCCATAGAAAATATTTCCTTTCTCCAAATCACATTTGCATTTTTACGCGTAAAAAGCCAATATAGGGCCGTGGTGATGAGCGGCGGAAAAAGCTTTCGCCTTCTAGGGAGATTAGATCACATGAAAATTTCGGTCACAGAGTGCGACGGCATTGGCCCGGAAATCACTGCTGCAACGTTGGAAGTGCTGAAGGCAACCGATAAGGCCTTTGGCCTCGGGTTGGAGTACGAATTCGAAGACACCGGTTTCACCAGCTTAGAGAAGTACGGTACTACGCTTCGCGACGAGGTTTTGGAGCGAGCCCGCAAGGCTGACGGAATAATCCTGGGCCCGCAGTCACACATGGACTATCCGGCACGCGACAAGGGAGGCGTCAACGTCTCCGCTGGCTATCGCGTCAAGCTTGATCTTTACGCCAATGTTCGTCCCGCTCGTTCGCGTTCCTTCCTGAACAACGCCAAAAAGATGGACCTCGTGATCATGCGCGAGGCCACGGAAGGGTTTTATCCCGACCGCAACATGGTCGCTGGTACGGGCGAATTCATGCCGACGGAAGATGTTGCTCTGTCGGTTCGCAAGATCACCGCAAAAGCTTGCGAGCGCATCGCGCGGCAGGCATTTGTGCTCGCGATGAAGCGCGACAAGCGCGTCACTGCAGTGCACAAGGCAAACAACTTCATTCTGACAGACGGCCTCTTTATGAAGCAGGTCCGGAAGGTCGCTGAGGAGTTTCCGGAAGTGAAGCTCGATGACTTCATCATCGACGCGATGGCCGCTCACCTCGTTCGCGACCCATCCCGCTTTGACGTCATCGTCACGACGAACTTCTACGCCGACATTTTGAGCGATCTGGCTTCGGAGCTTTCCGGCAGCCTCGGTCTTGCTGGTTCGATTAACGCAAACGCTGAGCTGGGTCTCGTATGCGCCCAGGCACAACACGGTTCCGCCCCGGACATCCAGGGCAAGAACATCGCCAATCCGACGTCATTGATCCTTTCGGTTGCCATGATGCTCAGCTGGCTCGGTGAACAGCGCAAGCTTCCGAACTTCGAAGCGGCTGGTGCGGAAATCGAACGAGCCGTTGACGAGGTTCTTGCCAATCCGGCTACTCGCACACGCGATCTTGGCGGCGACGTCAACACCGATGCTTTTGGCTCGCTCGTAGCTCAAGCGATTACCAATGGCCGTTCGGCCAAGAAGGTCGCGAACGCCTAACCGACAATTGGGTTCCCGGCTCTTCGGGGCCGATCGAAGTTTCGCGAGGGCGTAAGGGTGCGCCCTCGGGATTGCCGCCCGGAGGAGAATTCTCGGGCATTTTGGGAGAAGAGACAATGAAATATTCCATGTCCCCAAAGGGGGTTGCGGTTACTGCTGCGTTCGTTTCACTTCTGACTTCTGTAGCTTTCGCTCAGGAGGTTCCTGCAGGTTATCCGGCCGACTATGCGTCGATCCTGGAAGCCGCCAAGAAGGAGGGAACGGTTTCGATCTACACGTCGACTGATGCAGCAAACTCGCAGAAGCTGCAGGACGCTTTCACCAAGAAATTCGGAATCAAGATCGCCTACAACGACCAGGGTACGAACGGTGCCTATAATCAGGTGATCTCGGAAGCAGCCGCCGGTCAAACGACTGCGGACGTGGTTTGGAGTTCAGCGATGGACCTTCAGATGACGCTCATCCAGGACGGATATGGCGCGGAGTACAAATCGCCTGAGGCTGCAAATCTGCCGGCATGGGCGAATTACAAAGACACGCTCTATGGCACGACTGTTGAGCCCATCGGTGTTATCTATAACACCAAGGCCTTGAACAAGGACAAGCTTCCCAAGACCTACGCGGAAATGATCACCTTCCTGAGAAGCGACAAAAGCCAGCTTCAGGGTAAAGTGGCGACCTTCGACCCGGAAAAGAGCGGGTCGGGCTTTCTGCATCATTCCAACGATGCACGCGAGCGCAAGGACTTTTGGGACCTCGCCAAGGCAATGGGCGACGATGGCGCGAAGATTTACTCCAGTTCCGGCGGTATGAAGGAGACGGTTGTTTCGGGCGAGAACGTCATCGCCATTAACATCATCGGCTCATATGCACTGCAGTGGGTGAAGGAAAGCCCGAACCTGGGCGTTCATTTCGCCACCGACTATACCCCGGCGTTCTCGCGTCTCGCGCTTATCACGAAGGATGCGCCACATCCGAACGCTGCCAAGGTCTTCGTTGACTTTATGCTTTCCCAGGAAGGCCAGTCACTGCTTGCCGAAGGTGGGCTGCCCTCTGTTCGTAAGGACGTCACAGCCGGTCTCAACATCGAGACCCTAAATACACTCGTTGGCGGCGGCCTGAAGCCGATTGCCGTCGATGAAGGCGTACTAGAGTACATGGACCAGATGAAGCGTGTTCAGTTCCTGAACGACTGGAAAGCTGCGCTCGGCCGCTAAGGCCAACCGGCTGCGGCGCAAAACGCGCCGCAGCCTCTCAGATAAATTGAGAGGCAATCATGTCTACACATGCTCAGGCTCCGAGCGCGATTGCGGTATCCGCAAAGTCAGCGCCAGCCGCAAACTCGTATCCGCCTAAAATGCCGGCAGTGGGGAACGCAAGCGCGTACCGCATTATCGTAATCACGTTGTTGGCAATTGCCGTACTCGCTCCAGTTGGGCTGATAATTTATCAGAGCTTTCTAAGCGCGGCATTCTTCAGCCCACGCGCCAACTTTGGCTTTGACGCATATCGTTATGTCTTCACTGACAAAAACTTCTACCGTGCGCTTGGTACGACCGCTCTGTTTTCGTTCGGAATGGTAGCACTTGCCGTGCCACTTGGTGGCCTGCTCGCATTTCTCATCACCCGGACGGACATCAAGGCGAAGCGCTGGCTCGAAATTCTCGTCCTCGTGCCGATGTTCATTTCGTCGATTGTTTTGGCTTTCGGCTACACCGTTTCGGTCGGACCGACAGGTTTCCTGTCGCTGGTCATCCGTGATCTCGTAGGCTTCGTGCCGTGGAATATCTACAGCCTTGCCGGGATGATCGTGATTGGTGGTCTCAGCCACGTACCCCACGTCTATCTCTACGTTTCGGCATCGATGAAGAACCTCCCTTCCGATCTCGAAGAGGCTGCCCGTACGAGCGGTGCCAACATTTGGCAGGTTTCACGCGACGTAACCCTGCCCATGGTTCTCCCCGCTCTGATCTTTGCGGCGGCTCTGAATATCCTCTTGGGCTTTGAAACGTTCGGCATTCCCCTAGTGTTGGGCGACCCGAACGGTATCATGGTGCTCACGACCTATATCTATAAGCTTACGACGCTCTTCGGCACGCCGACCTATCAGCTGATGGCTGTGGTTGCTGTTGTTCTCATCCTCATCACACTGCCTCTCGTGTGGGTTCAGCGTCGCCTTTTGCGCAACGCCCGTCGTTACGCTGCTATGGGTGGCAAAGGTGCACGCGTCGCCACGCTGAAGCTTGGAAAGAGCGGGCAGATCATTGCTCTTTCGATCATCGGTCTTTGGCTGTTCATATCCGTAGGGCTGCCTATCGGTGGCATCACGGTTCGAGCATTCGTCAACGCCTGGGGCGAGGGCGTCAATCTTTGGGACCAGCTCACCTTCTCGAACTTCGACCATCTGCTTGAAGTGCCAAGCCTGGTTCGCGGCATCATCAACACGGTCCTTCTGTCCGTCGTTGGTGGCGCGCTTGCGGTCGCCATCTATCTGCTGGTCGGGCTCGCCGGTCATCGGAACTGGGGTATCTCGAATACGGTGCTTGACTACCTCGTGCTCCTTCCAAGAGCACTGCCTGGCCTGGTCATCGGTCTGGCGTTCTTCTGGGTGTTCCTGTTCGTCCCATTCCTGACGCCCCTTCGTCCGACTCTGGCCAGCCTGTTCATTGCCTATGTGGTCGTTGGTCTGTCCTATGGTCTTCGTCTTCTTCAGGGCACTCTGATGCAGGTTGCGCCTGAGTTGGAGGAATCTGCTCGCACGACCGGTGCAACAATCGGTCGTACCTGGAAAGACGTGGTCATCCCAATCGTCAGACCTGGTCTGGCTGGGGCTTGGGCTCTCATCATGATCATCTTCCTTCGCGAGTATGCGACAGGCGTTTATCTGATGGGCGCAGGAACCGAAGTTATAGGTTCCTTGATGGTCTCGTTGCTGCAAACCGGTGCAATGAACACCATCGCAGCTCTCTCCCTTATCAGCATTATCCTGACAGGTGCGGGTCTTGCCCTTGCCCTGCGACTTGGAGCGAAAATCCATGACTGAACTCATTGTCAACAATGTCCAGAAATGGCTGGGCGGACTTCAAATCCTCAAGGGTGCTTCCTTCACCGCAGAGCGCGGCAGCATTGTCGCACTGCTCGGAGCATCGGGCAGCGGGAAGACAACTCTCCTGCGCTGCATTGCTGGTCTCGAACAGCCGGAAATCGGCACGATCGTCATCGGTGGCAAAACCGTCCTCGACGGCGAAAAGAAGCTCGCGCTTCCGCCGGAACAGCGCAACATTGGCCTCGTCTTCCAGTCGTACGCGCTGTGGCCGCACAGGACCGTCAAAGAGAACGTAGGCTATGGTCTCAAGCTACGCGGTGTGAACGCGACCGAAATCGGCACTCGGGTCCAGGCCATTTTGGACCGGATGGGCTTGGGACACCTAGCTGATCGCTATCCGTCGCAGCTGTCCGGTGGCCAGCAGCAGCGCGTCGCTATCTGCCGTGCTCTTGTGTATGAACCGCGCGTTCTTCTGCTCGACGAGCCGCTTTCGAACCTTGACGCAAAGCTTCGAGAGGAAGCGCGTTACTGGATTCGCAAACTGATCCTCGATTTGCAAATCTGCGCAATTCTCGTGACCCATGACCAGGGCGAGGCGCTGGCGGCGGCCGATAACATTCTCCTGCTGCAGGACGGTCGCATCGTTCAGCAAGGCGGACCGCAGGAGATTTACTCCAACCCGAACAGCTTCTACTCGGCCGATTTCCTTGGTGCGAACAACATCGTCAAGGGGAAGGTCCAAACGGTCAGCGGCAAGGTTGCGACGATTGGCGGAGAAGGCTGGTCGTTGAACGGAACGGTCCGCGAGGCGGCCGGTCTGACAGGTTCTGAGGACGCTCGCGCGGTCATCCGGGTTGAGCAGATCAAGGTGACAGACGTGCCCGCAAACGAGGGCATCGAGATGAACCTCGATGATAGCATCTACCTGGGGGATCGCTGGGAATACCGGCTCCGCAGGGGCGATTTTGTGGCCAAGGCGCACGGTACGAAACAGATGGCTTCGGGCAAGGTGTGGGCGCAAATCCCGCCCGAAAGTGTCTGGGTTTTCTCCGGCGCTCAGAAGTAGGCCACACTCTGGCGGCCGCCCTTCCTCCCGGGCGGCCGCTGACTTTCATAGTTCAGTTCAGAGGTCAAAATGTCCGCCCCTCGCATTGCCCTAATCCATGCGACGCCCATCGCGATGGAACCGATTAAGGCCGCCTTTGCCGCCGCCTGGCCAGAAGCCGAGACTGTGAATCTTCTTGAAGATAGCCTGTCACCAGATCGAGCTAAGGCAGACGAGATCACCCCGGAGCTAGCGGAGCGAATATTCACGCTGGCGGAATATGCCTTCAAAGCGAGATGCGATGCCGTCCTCTTCACCTGCTCAGCCTTTGGAGCCGCGATTGAAGCGGCGGCCGCTAAGCTGCCAATCCCCGTTTTGAAGCCCAATGAAGCAATGTTTGAGGCTGCCATCAGCCAAGGCGGCAGAACTGCGATGCTCTACACGTTTCCTCCCGCTCGCGAGGGTATGGAAGAGGAATTCCACGAAGAGGCCAACCGGCTCAACCCTAAGGCCAGCATCCAGAGTTTCCTCGTTGAAGGCGCTATTGAAGCTGTACGAAGTGGCGACGCCGAGACCCACAATCGCTTGGTCAAAGAAGCTGCCGCCTCGCTTCGTGATTTCGACGCAATCATGCTCGCGCATTTTTCGACCGCCCGGGCACTTTCGGCAGTTCGCAAGGTCACGTCTATCCCCGTGTTTAGCAGTCCGGACGCGGCAGTCGCGAGATTGAAGAAGTTGCTTCTATAGAGGCGACGAAATGGGAAAATGGGAGGAGGAAGGCAATGCATATGAGCAGACGCGAGTTCATAGCGGGCACGCTTGGTGCTGCCGCAGCCGTTGCGGTTTCGACAGGTGCGAGCGGCTCCGATGCCGTTCCTTACTCATCCGGTGACAACAAGCCGAGCTTCAAGGCACCCGCCAACACTTGCGATGCGCATTTCCACATCTATGACAAGCGCTTCCCGGCCGCGCCGAACGCAAGCCTGGTACCGCCCGATGCTCTGGTGAAGGATTACGAAAAGCTTCGCACTCGATTGGGATTTGAGCGTAGCGTAATCGTCCAGCCGTCCACCTATGGGACGGACAATTCCTGCCTGGTGGAAGCTCTTGAAAATCTAGGGGCTCGTGCTCGCGGGATTGCGGTGGTCGATACCTCGGTCAGCGACGAGCAGCTCAAGGAATTGAACGCCGCCGGCATACGCGGCATCCGATTTAATTTGGGCAGGGCGGGGGCCACAACGATCGAGATGATCGAGCCGCTTTCCAAGCGGGTTGCGGAGCTTGGCTGGCATATTCAGGTTCATATGTCTGGTAACGATATAACCAAGAATGCGGACCTGTTCGCTCGCCTGCCGGTAACTATCGTCTTCGATCACCTTGGGCGCATTCCCCAGCCCGAGAGCATCAAGCACCCGGCGTTCGCCGTTGTTAGCTCTCTCCTTGAACAGGGGAAGGCCTATACCAAGCTTTCCAGCATTTATCAGGACACAGTCGTCGGACCCCCGAGTTACGAAGACATGGGTGCCGTCGCGCGGGCTTACATCAAGGTAGCGCCAGACCGGGTGCTATGGGCTTCCGACTGGCCACACCCATCACCAGGCAAATTCGGCAAGCCGAACGATGCGACGCTGATGGACCTGTGCGCCGACTGGGCGGGCGACAACGAGACCCGCCAGAAGATTTTTGTAGACAATGCGGCCAAGCTCTACGGCTTCTAAGGGTCGCGGGAAGGAAGTGCAGAATGCTCCTGGGTGTAATCGCGGACGACTTTACCGGCGCTAGCGACATAGCCAATACGATCGCAAAAGGCTTGCCGCCCCATGGTGGCTTGAAGACGGCCCAGTTCTTGGGAGTTCCGTCGAGACCGGCCCCGCAAGAAATCGAAGCGGGCGTGGTAGCCTTGAAAAGCCGCTCTGTCCGTGTAGCGGACGCTGTCCAGCAATCGCTGGCGGCGCTCGATTGGCTACTTGCGCAGGGATGCCAGCAGATCGTCTTCAAATACTGCTCGACGTTCGATTCAACAAAAGAGGGTAATATCGGACCGGTGGGCGAGGCACTCGCGAATGCTCTTGGCGCTAAAGGCGTTGTCGCTTGCCCGGCGTTTCCCGGAGCCGGTCGCACGGTCTACATGGGGCATCTGTTTGTCCATGACCGGTTGCTCAACGAATCCGGCATGCAGAACCATCCGCTGACGCCAATGACCGACTCTGACATCCGACGTTGGCTCGGCTATCAGACGGAGACACCGGTTGGTCTGGTCCCAGCCAGAGTGGTGCGCCAGGGCGAAGCCGCGATAAGAAACGCACTGGCTGAGGCCGAAGGTACCATGGTCATCGTTGACGCCACGTCAGACGAGGAACTGGCGACTATTGGCGCTGCCATCGCTGACCACAAGCTGGTAACCGGGGGCTCTGGTATCGCAATCGGCCTGCCCGCCAATTTCATCCGACGGGGATTGGCGAAGGGTTCGCGAGACAGCTCGATTGGGACGACGGGTCCGGAAGCTATACTCGCCGGAAGCTGCTCGGGTGCGACGCGAGGGCAGATCGACCTCCACAAGGCAAGTCATCCGACCCTGCCAATCGATGTCGATAAGGTCATGAGTGGAGAGACCACGGCAGACGATATCGTCAGGTTTATCCGGGCAAATCATGGCAAGGCACCCCTTGCCTACTCTTCCGGTACTCCTGAGGACGTCCGCCGGATGCAAGAAAAGTACGGTCGTGACGAGGTCGCCCATAAGCTTGACGGGCTCTTTGCCGAGACCGCACAGAAGCTTGTGGCTGCTGGTGTGACGAGGTTGGTCGTCGCAGGCGGCGAGACATCAGGGGCGGTTGTCTCTGCGCTCGATCTTGGTGCGCTGACCATTGGCCAGGAGATCGACCCTGGCGTACCGGTGCTCCTTTCGCACGGCGATAAGCCCATAGCGCTCGCGCTGAAGTCCGGAAACTTCGGTGCGCAGGATTTCTTCACAAAGGCATTGAACAGGCTGACATCACAATGAGCAATGAATCTAAAGTCCGCGAGGAGATTGTCCGTTTGTCCCGTTCGCTTTTCGAACGAGGATACTCGGTCGGTACGGCGGGAAACATCAGCGCTGCGGTTGACGACGGCATCCTTATGACGCCGACGAATTCCTCCCTTGGCTTTCTTGACCCGGCTCGGATCAGCAAAGTGACCCGTGATGGTCAGCATCTTTCAGGGGATAGGCCTTCCAAGGAAATCTTTTTGCATAACGCCTTCTACGAGACACGGCCTCAAACGGGGGCGGTTGTGCATCTGCATTCTACATTCGCAACCGCTTTGTCTTGCCTGACAGACGTCAATCCAGATGACTGCATCCCTCCGTTGACCCCTTACGTCGTAATGCGCGTCGGTCAGGTGAAGCTCGTTCCCTACGTGCGGCCCGGAGACGAGAGGGCAGGCGATCTAATCCGGGAACTGAAAGGACGCTATGCAGCTGTTCTGTTGGCAAACCACGGCCCGGTCGTAACTGGAAAGGACATCGGCTCGGCGGTCTACGCGGCCGAAGAGCTTGAGGAGACGGCAAAGCTTCTCGTGCTTCTGCGCGGCGCACCGACGAGGATGCTGACCGAAGAGAACGTCGCCGAGCTGAAAGCTGTGTTCGGTGCTTACTGAAAACCTCCAGCGGATTAAACAACAGGAGTAGCGATGACCGGTCCGAGGAAGAGTAGCACTTCCCTAGCGAGCTTCCTCAGCCAGGCTGTCGACGGCGGTGTCTCGCCCGATCTCGCTGAAGTCGTAACGGTGTTGGCAGCTGCGTCGCTGACCATAGCTCAGGACATACGTACGTCGAATTGGCTGGACGACGACGCTTCCTTGGGCACCGTTAACATTCAGGGCGAAATTCAAAAGCCTCTCGATGTCATAGCCAACGACAGGATGATGGGGGCCCTTCAGCCTCTCTCGCAGGTCTCTTTTGCGGTTTCCGAAGAGTTGGACGAAGCGGTTTCGTTGAACCCAACCGGTCGCTACGCAGTGATCTTCGACCCGTTGGACGGTTCGTCTAACGTCGACGTCAACATAACGGTAGGCTCGATCTTCTCAGTGGTTGAAGCATCGACGTCTGATCAGATTCTGCAGCCAGGCCGTCAACAGCGCTTCGCAGCCTATGCAGCGTATGGGCCTTCAACATTGTTGACACTCACCTTTGGCTATGAGGTCGCGGTATTTGGTGCCGATCACGATGGCCAGTACAAGCTGATCAGCCAAGGTCTTCAGGTGCCCGCACGGAATCCAGAGTATGCCATCAACTCTAGCCGGAAAATGGATTGGCCAGCCGGTATTTCTGCATTTGTCCGTGACTGCGATCTCGGCGAGACGGGGCCGCTTGCCCGCAATTACAACATGCGGTGGGTGGGCTCAATGGTAGCAGAGTTACACCGTATCCTGGTGCGCGGCGGCCTTTTCCTCTACCCGGGAAAGTCAATCGAAGG
The DNA here is from genome assembly GCF_900103045.1 of Ensifer sp. YR511. Lineage (NCBI taxonomy): Bacteria > Pseudomonadati > Pseudomonadota > Alphaproteobacteria > Hyphomicrobiales > Rhizobiaceae > Ensifer > Ensifer sp. YR511. The sequence continues at coordinate 41,773 of NZ_FNGR01000028.1, read as the reverse complement.
CCCGGGAAAATTGCGCCTTCTCTATGAGGCAAATCCGATGAGCTTCATCCTCGAAGCCGCAGGTGGGGTTTGTTCCAGCGGAAGCCAGCCAATTCTTGATCTCGTCCCGCACAGCCTACATCAGCGTGTCGGCATCTTGATGGGGTCGGCAGATGAGATGAAGGGTCTCATGTCTTACATTCAAGGGAGCAATCCAGCGACCGGAAAGGGGCATCAAGCTGCCAGGACGGACGTGAAGCTGGGCCACTAGAATGACATCGTCCAAAACCTAGCGGAGGGGGCCATCGTTCCCGAACTCTTCCCTCGGGCAGCGTCGTCAGAGTCGCCTTGGGAACGAGGGGATACCTTACCTTAGTGTTTTCCTCAGCGATTGCGTCAGTTTCGCCCTTGTACCTGTTTTGTGCGTCCAAAGTCGCATAATGTATCGACTGGAAGTGTTCGGGGCGCCTATCCGTGTTCTTGGCACAAACGATGGCCTCAGCGAGGGTAACGCAGAGTTCTACTCTTGTCCGGAGGGCCGACCGGTCGCGAGAGCCTCCAAGACGATCGCCATGACCCGATCCTGACCCGCCAGGTAATCCGCAAAGGTCGGCTGGGCAACGATATTCGGTTCCAGGCTGCCGGCTGGCACATCATAGAGGTAGTTCAGGAGAAAGCACGTGATCTGCGACAAGCTACAGCCATTCTCCCAATCGTGAAATCCGGTGGTGTACTGGATCGCAAGCTTGGAATTGGGGAGGGTGGCAACGCCCCCTTCGGCCCAGAATTGCATGCGATCGCCGATGTTCTCTCCGACGATTGTCACCCGCGCACCGCCATAATACTTCAGCCACGCGGCGGTGCTGATGCCGGCGGAGAACGTGTTGGCGGTGGTCAGGATGAACAGCTGCCCCGTCGATGGCAAAAGGTCGGGCAAACGTCGGGCGAAATCTGCGGAAAGCATGTAGTTGCCACCGATATTGAACCTGAGATCGACGATGGCGTTGCGAACGGGCTTTTCAGCCGCTTCAACGAGCACGTCGGCAAGGTATTGCGATAGCGCGATCGGCGGCTGATCAACGACGCGGTTGATCTGAACATAGAGAAGGTCTGGCCTGGGATAGGAATGCCAATAGTTGCGATCGGGCTGGGAGAGATAGGCCGGGGGCATGCCATCAAGCACATGGCGCCAACCCGCTGGTTGGGCCAGCCTTGGCGATCGGGCTCAGGTCATGGGCCGGCCAGGAGATGGTGTTCAGCGGTCCCTGTGTAGGGGGGGACGGGCTGCGAGTTCAACAATAAGGGCACCGTCATCGGCAAGGCGCATGTCATAGCGGCTGCTGCCTGCCGTTTCCGCGAGGCCCGCCGCATGGAGAAGCTCCGGCGAAATGAGGAAGTTGGGCGCCAGTTCCTTGGCCAGGTTGGCAGGTCCGCCCACATATGGCTGCAATGCCGCAAGCAGGGCGTCCAACGCTTTGCCGTTTGCGCCGAGAACTTTCGCGCCAAGCAGGTGGCTTTGGTCTTGAGCAGCGGCTATCACAAACAGCCCGATCGCGCAGTGCTGGCTGTTGAGGAGGCCAGCATCACTGGAACCAATTCGGTGGCACTCGAGTTGGTGCTTCGACGGATGCGAACTGTCCTACAGCCATCCTAAGTTTGAAAGTCTTGCCATGCGCTACGAAGACACCAAAGAGCAATACAGTAAGGTAGTGCGTGGCTGGAATGCGCGTTACGACCTGAATGAGTTTATCGCGCAGCATGGGCTCAAAACCCTGGCCGCGCGCGAACTCTTTGCAAAATTCGGACCGTACAAAGTGGATCTGGATCGCAAAGTCGCAGAACTACGGAAGGCAGGGCACCAGAATCGCTGATCCGTCAGCGGAGCATTCTTGCCGAGACAATGGCCAGACGACGTTTCGTGAAGTCATTGGCTCGCACCTGGGGTCCCTGTGAATCAATCTAACCGATCCCGAAAAAGGCTAGAATTGCGATCACAACAACGACGAGGCCGACGAGATAGATAATCTGGTTCATGTCACCTTCCTTTCCGCGAATCAACGGCTGCCAAGCCAATAGGTTCCTCGGGCCACGTTCGGGAAAGGTTTGCGAAGTTGAGAGGCCTCTTATGCAAAGCGATCACACCCGGTATTGATGATTGCGAGCCAGGTTTCATCGATCCACGCGGGGCTGGAAAGACCGAGCGCCGTCATCGCCTGGCTGTGTGTCCCAACTCCTTGTCAGGCACTCCTTACCCGTGCATCCATCTCACCGGTTGCGTCTCTTCCACTCGCGATATGGCGCGAGCAACTGACCCGGAAATCGCTTTTCAATTTCTTCTTCGGTTATTACAATGCGCGCCAACACCTCGTCGCGTTCCGCGCCTTCGACACGTTCACTCGCAGCCTCCAGATCAGTCATGACCGAAAAGACTTCGTCCTTTGTCAGCAAAGCCAAGCACGACGTGTCCTGATCGGGCCGATGCGGTAATGTCACAAAGTCGCACGACGTGTGCGACCTTCGTCTGAATTCCCATTCATGCCAGTCCGACGGGTGCCCAATGGATTGAGGCTCAACTTAAGGTTGGTGCTTCTAGTATAGAAGCTGCGATGAAGCGCTCCGGGCCATCTCGATCGTTGAAGTAGTATACAACAATAATCTTGCCGTCCTGTCTAACCAAGGCGCATGGATAACCTAGGTCCGCATCGTCACCATCATCGCGGAGAACCGCCGGTTCGGACCATGTTCCGCCCCTATCGCGGCTGACGACAGCGCTTAGTCCGAAGGGTGGATCTCGAAAACCGTAGAGCAGCACCAATCTTTCGTCGGGCAGAGCGACAAGCGCAGGCGGATTGCCCATGATCCCCGTATTCCGGACAGGCGTACCGACACAGGACCAAGTCTGCCCCAGATCCGCTGACCGATATGCCTCCAGCCAGAACCGATCATGGGCCCTACGACGAACGACTGTGTAAATCGTGCCGTCTGCGAGGCGCGTCGACGACGGCATGATGGCGTACCCCGTCTGTTCATCCCAGACGAATCCTTCCGAGGAAAAACTCAATCCTCCGTCCTGCGTGCGGGCGCAAAGGATACGACCTTCTGTCCCATCGGCTTTCGGCGCGGTGAGCATAAACAAAGCGTCGTGTCGGCCCAGCGTTATGATGTCGGTACGCGCAGAGAGCGCCTCTTGGTGAGACTTCAACCCTTCGAACCTAAAAGGCCCATTCCACGAGCGAGCACGGTCCTTGCTGACGTAAAACCAGCTCACTGATCGCCCCGATATCCCGGTGCGGGCTGCCATGACGACTTGCTCGCCATCGGCAAAGTCGATCGGGGTGGGGAGAGTAATGAGATCAAACGCCGGGTCCACATTGGGTCCTGCTTCCAAGTCCTTCGTGACATGTTCGTCCGCGGAAAGACTGCGCGCACCCGGTACGCTCCCACAGAATGGTTCTGCCTGCCAAGTCAGGCCGCCATCGAGGCTTCTCGCCTGAACCGGAGTGAACGCGTGATGCTGATCTTCGAGATGAAGGTTTTCGCTTTCCCTCCCTAGACGGCCTGTGGCGAAGACGCAGACAATCTCGTCTCCCCACGCCCACACGCCGTAATTCGCGGGCCATCCCGCGAATGCGCCGAGTCTCCGATATACGACGGTATGAATCGCTTCAAACCTTGCGGTCATCTCTTCTATTCCCGCGCTCGCAGCCTCCAAGCTTCCGCAAAAGGATGAATGCTGAAAGGCAAAAGCAAATCGCATTGGCGATAATTATCGGCCACTCTGCTTTGAGGACACCAAAGACAGTCCACAGCGCAAAACCGGTAACGGTGAGAACGTACATCCGGGCAGAGAGCGCCGAGGTATCGCCTGTTTTTACGACCTTCCATGCCTGCGGAACGAAGCTACCCACTGAGCAAATTGAGGCGAGATAGCCGATGAGCAGCGTTGTTTCCAAGTGTTCTCCATAGACGTGCGACCAGGATTCTAGCCGGGCACCGCCGCAGCCGCTGTGACTGTGAGCAGACCGAACAGAGAGCCTTGCGAAATGTTCCTCGCATAGGACCGGCCTTGGTCGCGGTGAGCTAGCGAAAGGCTGGAAATACTTCGCGTGCCATGTCCGCCGATCGATATTGTTTCCTGCCGCAGCCAGAATGCACTGCTCGCACCGACTTCAAGATCCTCTGCACTTTCTTCGAGAGGCCATCGAGCGCGGCATGCGGTTAGTCTGCGACGGGGAAGCCAGCCAGGGTGTCGCACACCCAGCAAATGTTGCAGTTTCGCAATCCGCGTTATGCCATTAACAGGTTGTTTGCTAATGCGTTTTTATGGTTTGAGAATACGCGAATTATTTCAGTTCCCTACGGATCCCGCGATCGGTGAGGCCTTCGCGATAGCCGATTAATTGTGTCATCCCCTGCCGAGCGGGGTACTGCTAACGGAACGGTTGGTCCCTGTCGGCCGAGACTTTGGACAAAAAAGGGCACATAGGCTTCTCGAAATTCCAATTGCCCGAAGGAAGTTCCCTATTGCTGTGTTGCGCCCAACCCCGCGAACGGTGTTTCGCGCGTCGCACACTGTCGATTCCTACAATTCGAGCTGCGATATTCTGCCGTTGGGATCTAACCCCGGTGCCAAGGCGGGGGACGTCATGTCCGAATTTCGAAGCGCTCGTCTGAGGGTCGACCATCGCATACTGTCCCTGTCGTTGAGGACGCTACGGGCTGCGAAGTATCAGGACACCTCTCGCCCGCTTTGAGTAAGCTTTGCGGGCGATACGGCGTGTCTCACATGACGCTTCTTGTCTGAGCCGGAGGAGCTTCTCATTCGTACCCGTATTATTGCACCACCTATCCAGAGGCCTGGGTTACGACCTATCTCGAACCGGGCTACTTTGACGTAGATCCGGTCCTCGACATTATCCGGTGGGGGCTCCTGCCCGTGGACTGGTCTTTTTCGAGCACCGGTCAGATCCGTCCGCACCCATGGCATAGGTTCTTATGGCTTGACCATTCCCATCCGTGGGCCAAATGGCGAACGCAGCCTTTTTCCGTGACTTGGCGCCTTCCCAGACAGCAATGGACACATTGCGAACTTCTTTCATTCACGAAATGTAGGTCCTTGCAAGCCATCTCCATGAAACTGTGTTTGAGGCGGTCGGTTTTCGAAGGCTCAGCCGTATTCGCAAACTCTCGCGACGAGAGACACAGTGCCTGCAATTGCTCGCAATGGGCCGGATCGCTTCGGGGAGGGGCATGCCGGGGCGGGCAGCCTCAGTAATATACCCGATCTCAATCCGTGAGCCGAGAACCACGTTGGGTCGGGGGCAGGCCTGCTTGCACCGGCATTTCGGGATTAGATGGACCGACTGGGGCGTGAGCGCCCGTCGGTCGATGCTACGGAACCCCGGTCCTTCACCGGTGCAGGCCTTAGCAAGCGCCGCAGTACCTTGAGTTTTTTTGCCGTATCAGTGTGTTGATATTTGCCTGTCCGGCCGCTTAAATCTTCAAAGACGCTGAAGCCACTTCGACCTTCCGGACATCGGAGCAACATTTATGACCCGCCAACTTTCTCTCCCACGCGAGCGAATTTCCGTGCTTCTCCTAGAAGGTATTAGCCAGACCGCTGTGGACTACTTTTCTTCGTCCGGCTACACCAACCTCGTTCATTTACCGAAGGCGCTCGACGACCAGGATCTTAAGCGCCACATCGCCGACGCTCATATCATCGGCATTCGTTCTCGCACGCAGTTGACGGACGAGATTTTCGAATCCGCCAAGAAATTGATCGCCGTCGGCTGTTTTTCCGTCGGTACGAACCAAGTCGATCTGGATGCTGCGCGGCGGCGCGGCATTCCGGTGTTCAATGCACCTTATTCAAACACGCGATCGGTGGCCGAGCTTGTGATCGGCGAAATTATTATGCTGACACGGCAGATCTTTCCGCGCTCGGCTTCGGCGCATCAAGGTGGGTGGGAGAAGTCCGCTGTCGGCAGCCGGGAGGTCCGCGGCAAAACGCTTGGAATTGTCGGCTACGGCAATATCGGATCGCAACTCAGCGCGCTTGCCGAAAGCATGGGCATGGTCGTGCGCTACTTCGATCTTTCAGATCGGCTGCGCCGGGGCAATTCGGAGTCGATGGCCTCGCTCGGCGACCTTCTCGAGATCTCTGATTATGTGACAATGCACGTTCCCGAAACACCCTCGACGCATAACATGATCACTGAAACCGAATTGCGCCGCATGAAGAAGGGCGCCATCTTCATTAACAATTCTCGCGGGACGGTGGTCGATCTCGATGCGCTTGCGAAAGTCCTTAACGACGGGCATCTGGCGGGTGCCGCGGTGGACGTGTTCCCTAAGGAGCCGGCATCGAACAAGGAGCGTTTTGAGACGCCGTTGCAAGGTTTGAGCAACGTCATTCTGACGCCGCATATCGGCGGCTCCACTGAGGAAGCCCAAGAACGCATCGGCGGAGAAGTTTCAAGGAAGCTGGTCGAGTATTCCGACATCGGCTCAACAATGGGTGCCGTCAACTTTCCGCAAGTGCAACTGCCCGAGCGCCCGAACGGCACGCGTTTCATTCACGTGCACGAAAACCGCCCCGGCATGCTCATCCAGCTCAACGAGATCTTCTCATCGCGCGGGCTGAACATCGTCGCTGAGTTCCTTCAGACGCTTGGCGACACGGGCTATGTGGTGGTCGAGGCCGATGGAATTTCCGAAAATGCCGACGAAATTCTTCAGGCGCTACGCGAAATTCCTGGAACGATACGAACGCGATTAGTCTACTGACAGCTGTTAGGGCCGATCTGTTGCGGGGCAATAAGGGTGTTTTCGCGGGACAAGTGAAGACGTCCAATGCTTAGAATGCTCGATTCCAAGGGCCCGAGCGTTTTTGCCTGGGCAGACTACCGAATGCGACAAGGGAGGGTCGAGCTAACGCGCACATGGCCAACGTATGCTGGCCGGGCTCGCGAGCATTCGCCCAAAAATACGCACCCATTGATGGTTTGACGGAAGAGTGGATTGGCAGAGCATGAGGCACGTCAGGCCGCTGCGTTTGAGCAGATGGCAGCGGAAGGCACCGCCCCGCAGGAAGTCTGGAGGACGCGCCGATGACCGACTCCCCCAAAATGATCGTTTTGTTCAACAACAGCCACTTTGGCCTCACGAGCTGCGGCAAGGAGAGCCAGTCTAGCCCGCGTTGGAGAGCATTTTCCTTCGGTTGCGCGAGCGCAGAAGGCGAGGGCGCGCTGAAAGGCCGGGCCGTAGGTCACCGGCCATCTCTCGGCCAGGACGAACATGGCGTTTCGAGCGTCTTTGATCTCTATCGCACGGGACATTCCCGGAAGCAAAATTACAAGGGTGCTATCCCAGGTCGCAGCAAGCATTTCGAATTCCTGTCTCACCGGGGCTATGAATGCAAATTGTGCGCAGGTGGTTCCGTGTTTTTTCGATGAAATTTTAAGAGGCGGACCGCGTGAACGAGATCGCACTCCTCACGGACGAACTCGCCGAGCGCGAACTCAGATCTTCCGCAGCAAGAACAGCATGACCAGGGCCGATAATGGCGTGGAGCTGCAAAAGCTGGCGGTGATCCCTCGCCTGTGACCGGTGCAATCGGTCTCTGGACTCCCTCGAAAAGCGGGTGGGCAGCATGACGAGAGGCAATTCAGCGCAATCTTGTAACCTTGGCCTCGGCGATCGCCGCGATGAACGCTACTCGGACTTGTTCCCATGGGTAGGTACCAACCATCGCGTCGCTGCATTTATCAACGGCGTCGAAGTAAGCGACGCCCGAGGCGGCAGGCCAGTTTTCACCAAGCAGGACCGTGGCCTTGTTCGGTGTCCAGACTATCTGCGCGCCGTCGAGCTCGGGAAGTGAGATGATCACGCACTTGTTCCAGCTCTCAACCACGGCTGTTCCTTTTCTTTGTGCTTGCTCCCCCCGCCGTCAGGCGTTGAGCTTCGGTGGCGTATCGTTCTCATCCGGGTTCGGGTTGGGAACTTCGTCAGGAAGGATGTCGGGCTCCGGTTCCTCGATCGGTGGCTGTGGCACGTCCGGGGGCATGTGCGGCGGGAAATCAGGTTGGGGCGGCCTCGGGATCGGTTCGGTAGGCATCATGATGGACTCCTGTTTAGGAGGGCAACTGATCTCGCGTTGGGATTGTTCCGATCTTTCGGTCAAGGTGCCAGCATGATCAAGCTTCACCTCCCATACCCGGCGGTCTGGGGCCTATACGACGGCTGGGGCGCGAAGCGCCGGCTGTCGCCGACCTACACGAAATGGCGCACTGACGCTGGTTTCTTCATCCACGTCGAGGCTGACACTCGGCAGGAACTTCTTCCGCTAGCGATCTGCCGAGCGCATCATGCAGCAAATGCCAGACCGCGGGATCCGATGGGGGGTGGTCCGTGCGCCGCTCGAATAAGCGACTGCCTGTGCGCAATGCGAAGATAAAGTCCCCATCGACTTGCTAGCGACACATTCGGTCTATAAATACACAGGCATCGATATTTGCTTGTTGAGCTTTGTTTTCTCGCCTTTCGCGTTCAAGCCGACCTTCCCTCTCAAAATCGATCTATCTGCCTTGGCTGTCACAATGTCGGTCGGGGTCTTCAATTATGATTTTGAAAGGAATTGTCATGAACACTGGAACCGTAAAGTTTTTCAATAGCGCTAAGGGCTTCGGCTTTATCGAACTCGAGAACGGCGGGACGGACGTATTCGTTCACGCATCTGCTGTCGAACGAGCCGGTCTGCGTTCGCTTGTCGAGGGCCAAAAGGTCACCTTTGACATCGTTCGGGACGCACGGTCTGGCAAGAACGCAGCTGACAACCTCGCAGCTGCCTAAAAAATTCGCTTCTGGCCACTGACCACGGATGTACTGGCAGTGCCGCTGAGGCGTGTGTAGAAGGTCGGGTTTTGCCCGGCCTTTTTATTGCAAACGTGGTCTGTTTGCTGCCCCGTTCCGCGTTTTCGGCTGACCCTAGAAACTGGGGGGAAAATGGGGCTCGTCTATATGAGCGGCGTTCTCGAACTGTTCTCCGCGTAAGAAGTGCTGGATGCCTGGCTCGCAACCGATGCGAGATTGCAACGGAAAAGAGGGTCGAATGTTCATTAATCCGCACGGATTAGAAATCCACTTTTGTACATGCCCCGTTCTCACGCCGTTCGGCGCGTATTAGCGATCAAACTTTCAGTAGAAATTCAGGGTTTTCGTCGGAAGAGGGCAGCTGGGTAGCTCGCTAGCTTCGGGGACGCGCATCATTACGTGACGCGTGCGTTTCACCCATAAATCAGCAAGGCCCCACCGGAAAAGAGGATCGCGCACCAAGCCATAGAGGGTGCATTGGCGCTCAGAGGGAACCGTTGCTCTCTTAGACAGTTGAACCCTATTAGGCCGCAATTCCTGCTGGGATCTGCCCATGAACCAGTCCTCGAATGGACGAATCTATGACTGCATCGTCGTTGGCGGTGGGCCAGCGGGCCTTACCGCTGCTATATATTTGGCACGCTACCACCTCTCCGTTTTGGTGTTCGACGATCAAGCAAGCCGCGCCGCCAGTATTCCCGTGTCCCACAATCATGCGGGCTTCCCAAACGGTGTGAGTGGCGAAGAGTTGTTGGCTCGTATGCGAACGCAAGCGGAGCGATACGGGGCCTATGTGAGGTATTGTCAGATTACGGAGCTGCGCAAGAGAGGTTCGCTGATCGAGGCGATGTCCGCGATTGGTCATTGGAGGGCGAAGACGGTGCTTCTGGCGACCGGGGTCATCAATCGGCGACCGCAGATGCCGGCGGCCGTTCATGATGACGCGCTAGCCCGGGGGCTTCTGCGGTACTGTCCGGTTTGCGATGGGTTCGAGGTTACGGATAGAACCGTAGGCGTTATAGGGGTTGGGACGAGAGCGTTCCAAGAGGCGATTTTCTTGAGAAGCTATACGCGCCACCTCACCATTATCTCGTGCGAGGATAAGCCTCATTTGAATGAGACGCAGATTTCTGAACTTCAGGAGATCGGCGTCAAGCTGGAGCGCGGTCCCGTGAGTTCCATCGAAATCGCGGGCGATCTTCTCGTCATAAACACACCAGACCATCGTCTCTTCTTTGCTTCGGTCTATCCAGCGTTGGGCTCGGACGTGCGGTCGGATTTGGCATCGCGACTGGGCGCTCGGCTATCACGTGAAGGATGCGTGTCCGTCGATGCCCATCAAAGGACGACGGTGAGCGGCTTGTACGCGGCGGGCGACGTTGTACAGGGGTTGGACCAAATCAGTCGCGCAATGGGGCAGGCGGGCGTTGCCGCCACTGCCATCCGAAACGATCTGTGCGAGCGAGTGTTGCGGGTGCGGTAAAAGAGGCCGGACGGTCTCAGATGCAGTTGGGCCGCCCGGCCTATCATTTGTTGCTCCGATAGTTCCACTGCATACGCTTGAGGCGATCTATCGATCTGCAGCAGTCACCTTAGTTGTGTTCGGAATGACTTCGAGAACCAATCTCAGCTCCACCAGCAGGGCATGATGCTGATCGAGAACTTGGATGCTGATCATAGAAATTGGGTCCTGCGGAAGGCCGTCAGCCGCCATCTCCGCCAGGGTGACCTTCGCCTCTTTGATCGCCGCCTGTTCATCTGCGAATTCGAACGCCCGATCTTCGGCGCTGAACCCTTCCTGATCAGTTGTCCTGAAGTAGAAATTTGGCATGTGATGTTCTCCTACTGTCATATCGATACACGGGCTGCCGCGCAGTCGCTTCAACCTCACAAACCTCACAACCGGAGGGATGGCGCCTAGCGTGTCGTGACCACGTTCTTAAGCAATCGGGTGACATCGACCTCGATCCGCGCGCAATCGGAGTCGAGTTCGGCCACATGACTGGAATTCCGGCCTTCAACTGCCCGCACCTGGTCGCGCTGATGAGCCGCAAATCCGTACGCGCGAAGGAGATCTTTCAGCTCGGGAACGCGCAAAAGCTCGATCTGGGGACGATACGTGGGCAATTGTATCAGTAAGCGCGAGCGCCCTATTGCTTCGAAATCCAACGACGTGCCTCCTAATTTGTTTTGGGCATCCAGTCGCGAACGGCGAAAAAAGTTCCTCATGCCACGTGCGGACGGGGTGTTGAGGCCCCGAAGGGCGACGTTGCCGCGCTTGTAGGGCTAGGCGCTTGCTGTCTTCTCTGTCGACGCTCTCTGGAAAATAACATTGTGTTTGAGGAACCGATTGGAGGTGCCCGGGTTTGGAAGGCCACACCTACAAAGGAGTATCCAATGGCAGGATCAACGCAACCAAGCTGCTCCGCAGGGCGGCGGCCAGCAGAGTCGCCAGGGTGACCAAGGCAACGACCAGGGTGGCCAGCAAGGGGGGCCGCAGCGTTAAGATCGAGGTGGCAGGGGTACTCCTCTTCCAAGAGTTTCCAACCTGAGGCCTTGGCTCACAACGAGGCGCACGTCCAGCCATGTGTGAGCGGCCTTCGTTAATGGCACGAAAGGAGAAACCCACCGGCAGGCGTGACTGGGGGCATGGTCTGATCCCTAGCTAATTGTGGAGATCTGAATGAAAATACTGCGCGACAACGGCCTGACGATCGTATTGCTGCTGGCCTCGTTGGGCACGGTGGTGGGCATGCTCTTTACTGGACTCCACGTCTATAACGACGAATTGGCCGAACACGGAGGGCAAATGGTAACGCTGCCAGCTTACCTTATAAGCGGTCATTTCCTCTCCGCCTTGTTCGAGAATTGGGAGTCCGAGTTTGTGCAGATGAGTGCTTATGTGGTGCTTACGGCGTTCCTGTTCCAACGCGGCTCAGCAGAGTCAAAAGATCCCGACGAGCCGTCATCCCAGAATAGCAACCCTGCGGACGACAAAGACAACGCCGAAGCACCGCTGCCCGTAAGAATGGGCGGCATGGCAAGCTCTCTCTACTCCTATTCACTCGGTTGGACATTGTTTCTCCTCTTCGTACTCAGCTTTCTAATGCACGTGAGGGAGAGCGCGTCTGCGCAGGCGGTTGAGGCCATGCTGCATGGGCAGCAAGCACCTTCGATTCGCGAACAATTCTTCAGTGCGAGGTTGTGGTTTGAGTCTTTCCAAAATTGGCAATCGGAATTCTTATCGACTGCAGTTCTCGTCGTCCTATCGATTTTTCTGCGGTTTCGTGGGTCCCCTGAATCGAAGACGGTCTCCGACCCTCATTCCAAGACAGGAGCATAGACAGGTAAATGGGCCGGCGGATATTTACTTTTGGATGTCCTAGCGCTGACAATCCGTTCACGACAGCGCTCGAGAAAAACCAGGTTCCGCTGCTGCGCCGACCATCGCGAGAAGGGGACGGAGACAAGTGGCCCGGCATTGACCGGGATGTCCGCCGCCTCTTCTGCTTTGTGCAACTTGGCTTGTCTTCGTCGAAGGCATCGCGTCCCGTTGGAGCATTCCAACAAGCCGCGCAGTGCCCATGGCAATTTGTGGGTCGAGCGCTAGATCTATCTTGCCTCAACGGAGAACACCAAGGTGGGAAGACAAAGTGGCGATGTCCGGCGTGACAATATGGGCTCAGTCGATTCTCTGGACCCGGCAATCATGGCGGGCGAAGAGGCACGCGCCTTGTTCGAAGCACTGCTCGCGATGAAGCGAGGAGGATGTCTGGTCCGCCGCGTCGGCTTGGATGACTGTTTCCGAACGCCGCTAGGCGACAGCCTCTATCCATAGCTCGCGCGTGCGAAGCCACTTCAACATTTCCAGCTGACTGGTGGCGTGGGGGGTGAGTCGATCGCTGCGAAATCTTTCACGCGGAACCTGCCGGCGGCAGACTGAGCTCAGGCGTCACTTCAGAAAGGCGCTTGCTGCAAGCTCACATCTGGATCACGACGATGTGTACTTTGCCGAAGGAACGGGAGTTTGGCTCGATGGTTGGTCCGACATGTACTGGATCAAGAGGAGATTCACGATGCTAAAAACAATGTTAACGGCAGCTGCGCTGTTTGTTGCGGCGACGCCTCCCGCATTTGCCCTATCGGATATCGTGTGTGACCAATCGAACATGTCGAAGCTCGAGAAGGACGTAAAGAGCATCAAAGACGAGATGAAGAAGGACTACGCAAACAAAGAACTCGCCATGGCAAAGGACGCGCTTGCATCAAACGACAGCGACAAATGCAAAACGCACATGTCGAATGCGATGAAAGGCAATGACCCGATGTGATGGGCGAGCGGATTCGGAGGCTCCCTTTTCAAACCGGCGCGGTTGCATGCCCAGACGGAGTGCTGATGCAATATATCGGAGCATTGGAGTGGTTGCCCTTCCTTTTCGCTCGACTCCAGCGGCGCGCTGCAGCCACCTCCAAAAAACCTTGAGGCCCTCGAGGTAGTCGGAGGGTCTCAAAATGCCCACGTCGCCTTCGTGCGACGCGGTCTTTTAAGCTGCCCCCTCTCTGCCGGACGCGGAAAGCTTCGCTCCAAACGGTTCCCGCCGCTCCGTCGGCGCAACGCGGGAATTTTACTTCGGCGCTTTTGGCGAATTCTCGCCCGTCAATGGTCGAAGAAAGCCACACGGAGGGATAGCGGCGGCATGAGACCCTTCCAGCGGTTACGCTCGACAAGCGCGGAAGCGTCCGCTTGGGGGGCGAAAGCGACGAGCGCCCTGCGGAACGTTCAAGCTTCTCGCCGGTTTTGGCCTGAAAGAGGAGCCAATTATGGGAATCAACGAATCACAAAGCGGCGCGCGAGGTACTCAATCACATAGGCTTGGGATACTTGTCCGGGGCCGATTGGAACTTTCCGTCTTTTAGCTCGCTTATCGGATTTGCGGCCAATGCCAGTCGAGCGATGATGCCCGGCTGCCCAGATCAAGGAAAAGACGATGCGGAATTCAGTTGCCGCGGTCATTGTCAGCGTTTCGCTCGGCGGATGCACCGCCGGCGTCGCGACTTACGGCTTCTCGCCAAACTTAGAACCGATACCCGGTAGCATCACCTATCGCGGCCAGCCTCGCACCAAGCTGACGAAAGCACCTGTGGGCAGCATCGTGCCACACGAGTTTCGAGACCAATTCGGTCGGCGCGTTTCTGAGATCTATGTCATTCAGCCGGATCGCTCTCTTCGTCTTGTCTCCCGACGCAGGCAGACATTTGATTTTTTCGATGACGATTAAGGGGACTTGGCATCCGTAGATTGACGGACGAAGAAATCGCAGAGGCGATAACTTTTGAGCGGCAAGAGGTCGATGTGACGAAGTCAAGGGAAGCCGTGGAACCGGGCAGGGGGCGAAATGCTTCAACGCCTGAAGAGATACCGCCGAAAGGCATTCGCGATGTCTTTTGGCGTGTTGTTTCAGAAATGTTCGAGGAGCGTGTTTTCCTGATCGCCGCGGGGGTGAGTTTCTATCTTCTGTTGGCACTCTTTCCCGCTCTTGCTGCCCTCGTGTCCTTTTACGGCTTCATCGCCGATCCCATCGACATCGGAACCCATATGAGCGTGCTGGACGATCTGTTGCCACCCGGGTCTTACGCTCTGATTTCGGACCAGTTGAAATCTTTGACATCCCAGAAGACGACAACGCTTAGTTTCGGTTTCGTCAGCGGCTTGTTCATCTCGCTCTGGAGTTCTGCCAATGGCATTTCGGCGCTTTTTGATGCCATGAACGTCGCCTATGGCGAAACTGAGAAGAGGACATTCGTCACCCGGACGCTGCTTTGTCTCGCATTCACGTTCGCCGGGTTGCTTTTTGCGGTGGTCGTGATCGTGGCAATCGGCGTCGTTCCCGCCTTGCTGGCGTATCTGTGGCTCGATCGGTGGACTGAAATCCTGACGAGGACGGTGCGGTGGCCGATGATCCTCTTCCTCGTCGCTATCGGTACGGCCTCGATCTACCGGTACGGGCCGAGCCGCGAGCGGGCGAAGCTACGGTGGCTCAATTGGGGTGTCATATTCAGCACGTTTATGTGGCTCGCCGCCTCATGGCTCTTTTCCTTCTATTTGCAGAATTTCGCGAACTACAACGCGACTTACGGCGCTCTCGGCGCGCTAGTGGGTTTCATGATGTGGGTATGGATTTCGACGGTTATCCTCATCATAGGTGCTCTGATTAACGCGGAGCTCGAACACCAGACAGTCGTCGACTCCACCACCGGTATACCGCTCCCGATGGGTGAACGCGGCGCCTACGTTGCTGACACACTCGGCAAAGCTGCCGACTAGGCGCGTAAAGCCACGTCGGTTCGCGCACCGCTCTCCGAGGCGGGGGATCTGCAGACCCGAATGAGCCGATCACTCTGAAGGTCGGGTGTGCGCACCGTCAGCAAGAAACGCTCCAACGACCGACGTTGTGGCGCGTGCTCAGCTCCGTTCTCGTGCCACCGACACCAGTGCGCTCGGCGTTCGCACTTCGACGAAACCTCAAGCCGCGGCAGATAGCGTTCGCTCATCACTATGAATTTCATGCGCGATCTCCCAGGTCATCCGCCCTCCGGGAGCGCGTGCACAAGTCCAGGGTGAACCGTGGTTAGGGATCCTGCCGTTGCTCCGACACGAAGCCGAGTGGCCGGTCCAGCGACACCAACGTCGGTTTATCTGTGCCCTTCGATTTCCGCGGCCGGTCTGCGAGTAAGTCCGAGAGTTCGCAAACTCCTGCTTCGTGAGGCCGATTTAGCGCATACCCGGCAAACGCAAGCCGCCGCGGCGCGCCTGCTCAGTGGATCCTGGCGCATCTGCGAACCTCGCTCTTTTGTGGGCTTTTTCCGTCGTGCCACTTTGATCAAGCTCCTTCCCGGCGCCGATCTCAGGCGCTGAGTGAATGCCGCAGGGGCGGTCAACTGCCTCATTGCTACGAACGGCAATTGTCGGAGGCCCCGGGCGGGAGGTGAGATCGTGAAGGGGGCCGCACGGCGGCCCTTCAATGTTTCCGATAGAGATGGCGAGCCAGATAGGGCTATAGGCAAAATCTGATCAAAGGGAGTCTACTCGAGCAGCAGCTCCGACAGGCGCTTGGCATTCTTGATCGCATGACCATCACGATCATTGTTGAAGTAAGCCCAGACCGTTTTCGCTCCGCTTTGGCGGATGCGTTCCGCCCATATCCTCAGTTCGGCGTCACTGTAATCGTGCCTATACCATTGGTATGGCCCGTGAAACCGCACATAGATGTCATCGCAAGTCTTCACGAGGGCGTCGGGCAGCCGAGGGCCACTGCAGGAGCAGAAAATAGTTCCATTTTTCTCAAAAGCGTCGAAGACGTCGTCATTCCACCAACTCTTGTGGCGGAACTCCACAACGTTTCGACGGGAAGGGTCAAGCTGAGTCAGTATGGTGTGCAACATCTCGGCGGAGTAACGGACGCTTGGAGGCAATTGAAACAGAAAGCAGCCCATCTGGGGGCCGAGAACGTCGGCTATGTAGCCAAAGTCCTTGACCAAGGTGCTGGTGTCGTCGAAGCGCCTGACGTGGGTAATGAGCTCACAGACTTTGACCGTGTAAACAAATTTCGGTCCTGCTTGTCGCAGCCAATTCCTCACCGCGGCGATCGTCGGCCATGAATAAAAGGGCGCATTGAGCTCCACCGTTTGGAACTGCTGGGCATAGATGGGAAACCACTTGCTCGAAGGAATATCTGCCGGATAAAGCTGTCCTTTCCAGTGCCAATAGTACCAACCCGAGCAGCCGATATGGACGCCGTGTAACATGTCCCGCGGAATGGGGAGCGCGCCTCCATTCGTCCCCAGCGCCAATCTCAACGCATGCATCTTTTCGGCCCGGCCTATATTCGCAAGCCGCTGCCTCTGTCGGCGCTGCGCGCGACGGGCGCGACGTTCTGCAAGTTCTTCCGAATAGCGCTCCACCATCTGACAATCCGCCGTTTTCCTTGGTCAGAAAGTCTCGAGACGGGATTTGGTCCCTGCTTTCCAAACACCTATCCACCTTCGCGCCATTACATCCGTGAAGCACGCGAACTCCGGGGCGGAGCATCATGTTTGTTTTTGATTTCTTGAAGAAATGCCTCGAACGTTTTGACCTGATGGAACAACTGATCCGCCAACGGCCTGTAAACATTGCGAAAAGGTGGCGTTGGTTCAGCTGACAAAAGGCCATTGTCGCAAGGGCGACCGTCATCCCAGCCCGCATGATTGGCAATAGGATAAAGACATACTGCCTCTATAGGCACTCCCCACATCATGGCAGCCCTGACTTCTTCGCCGACATATGCCAGCCAATCGGACCGGCGATCGCCTTCAGTACCCGTCTCTGCGATCAGCATTGGCCTGCCATATCGAGCGTAGGTTTCGACAAGAATTTTGCGCAATGGTTTGTAGAGAGGGTGTTCGACGTCGATAGTCGGGCCGCCGTGGATCCACTGGTTGTTGTGGTAGTAGTTGACGCCGATGATATCGAGATACTTTTCCGCGCCTCCCAACTGGGGCCACAAGCGTCCCGAAATCATGTCCCAGGCTTGGTATTGTGCCAATCGATGGCCTTCAGCAGCAAGTCGATCGCCTGGTCGCTCGGGATCGGCCAAAACATTGATGGCCGGCTCGCAGTGGACAAATCGGGCCCGAGGCTCGACCTCAAGAATAGCATCCATCGCCGCGATCGAGGCGCGCGCAAGCTGCACCTTGAGCTCAAAGCCCCTGCGCCCTGCCCAAGGGTTGAGGTAAGCAGCGTCTCCACCCGCCCATGAAAAGAAAGAGATTTCGTTGACAGGCACGAAGAACGGCGGGGCGGCGATTTCGCTTCGCAGGAGTTTTGCGGCAGCCCCCGCAAAACGCGCAAACCGTCTTACAAATTCAGGCGACCATATATCGATATCATCGGGCCAGCCGTAGTGCATAAGATCCCAGATGACCTGCGTTCCGGTGGTGCGCGCTGCGCGTATTAACGGTAAAACACTGCTCCAGTCATAGGTTCCGGGCAGTTGCTCGACCAAATGCCAGCGAAAACCATCCCGTACGCTGCGGATATGATGGCTCGCCAGCTGACGGTAATCATTTTCCGCATATTGTTCGTGTTTTGTCGAGGCTATCATATCCAGGCGCCGACCCCGGCCCACCCCATCCCTTGGTCGGACGCGGTGGGTGGAACATTCAAAGCCTCCTTGGAAGAAAGACTGGAACAGTCCGGTCGGAGCGCACGGCGTCCTTTCCTCAAGGACTTCGTCAAAAAGCGCCTGCCACTGCGGAACCACCGCTTCGACGCTGTAGGTCTTCTCTACATGCAAACGCAACTGTAGACCGAAGCTGGCGCGCAACTCCGGCGATCCGGCAAGCATTGTGACGGCCTCTGCCACTGCTAGTGGATCGTCATGTCCGACAAAATAGCCAGAAAGGCCATGTTTGATCTGTTGTCGTGAACCGTTGTCGGCCGTTGCAATGACCGGAAGGCAGGCGGCCCCAGCCTCAGAAATGACATGGGGCATGCCCTCGTCCCGCGAAAGCCAGACGAACACGTCGAACGCTGCAAGCAGGTCCGCCACGTCGACCCGGTCACCCAGGAAGCTCAAGACGGCATCCAATCCAAGCTTGCCACACAGAGCCTTCAGATGCTGCGCATATTCGGGCATGAATGCATCTGGTCCCCCCACGATCACAAAGCGCATGGTGTGATCTTGTGCGTGAATAATCGCGGCCGCCTCGATGAAGGTCTCGACGTTCTTTTTTGCATCAAGACGCCCTACCCAGCCGACCAGGATCGTGTCGTCGTAGATGCCAAGTTGCCGGCGCGTTGCAGACCGCCGGCTCGGCTCGAACTCCTTGAGATCGACCATCGATGGGATCTCTCGGGCATCACATTCCCGCCCAGGCATTCGAGACGCGGCGGCGTCGCGAATGGAGCGACAGACACCCACATAGCGACTGGTCAAATGTTTCGGTCCGCTCAAAGCTTCCAGGACCAGGCCACCATGCTCGATCAACGGCGGGCGAATGTGCAGCCGTTCAAGTGCCGGGTAAATGTCTGCAACATTCTGACATGAAACCACCACGTCATAAGAAGGAATTTTGTCGGCGAGATAGGCAACGGTCTCTTCGAGCGACATAGAATAGGGCGCAGTGTCCACTTCGATGCCCAAAGCCCGCAGCTGCTGATGCGTCTGCGCGGGCATGCCGTCCTTGTGCAAACATGCGACCACATCGATTTTGTAGCGCGAACGGTCGATATTGGCCGCAAGAAGACGAACCTCGGTTTCCTCTCCTCCCACCACCAACCAGCCGAAGACGAAGAGGACGGTCTTGGGGCGGCATGATCCCGTCATGGCCCCACCTTGAAGACGATCTGCAAGAACTCAAACCTCCGCTGCAGCAGATCCGAAAGAAACTCCGGAGCATCCTCGAAGGGGATCACATGGGTGATCATGTGCTGTTTGATCAGTTCGCCCTCACGGGCCAACAGGTCGATTGTTTCGCCCGCAAGCCGGCGTTGGCTCCAATGCGATGAAAGACCGCGTGGAACACGATTGATCTGCGCGCAGCGTATGTTAAGGCCATTGTGGTGGAACTCCTCACCCAATCTCAGCCTGTCAGCTCCACCCTGATAAAATGCCAGGTCAATCACGCTCCCCTGGGGTCGTACGGCCTTGAGTGCGACGTTAAGGCTTTCCGAATGGGCCCGGGTCTGAAACACGATATCGGCTCCGCGGCTTGCAGCGCCGTCGTGCCAGTGCGTCTTCGCGTGTTGCCAGGCGTGTTCCTCTGACATTGCCTGAATGCCCATCGCCTCTGCCTTTTCTCGGCGGAACTGTGACGGATCCGCGACGACGACCTGGCAAGCCCCAAGGGTCTTGGCAAAGAGCGCTGTGAGCAAGCCTACGGTCCCAGCTCCGATAACCAATACGCGTCGACCGACGACACCGCACCCCAGGAAGGGCAGTGCCGTTCCGAACGCATCGGCATCGGCATGGAGAATGCCATTGGCAGCTATCGGGCCCATTTGTGCGACGAAGATGCCAAGCAGCGGATCGATCGTGGTGGGAAGTGGGACGAGAAGGTCGCAAAACGGGTCGGCTACATGGCCGGTCTTGTGGGCGTAGGTTGCAGCGACGATATCGTTTGTTGCGTAGCCGGCGGCGTTTGTGTCTGCGACCCGCGCCACCTCCATGTAGCCTAGAAAGGGAACGGGATATGACAGGTCAGGTTCGTTCTCTATGAAAACCCCCCGCTCGCGATCGAAGCGCGAATGAAAGTAGGGATTGGTGTTTTTGAGGAACGTTAACTCGGTCCCGGCCGAAAACCCGGTAAAGAGTGTGTCGAGCTGTACGTGACCGTCGGCTGGCGCCTCTTCCTCATATTCCAGGAAGTACATTTTGCCAGGGCGCTCGACGCCGAGGGATCTTATGGTGCGGCTGAACATCGGCACAATTCCTAAAAGTTGTGGAGGTCGATCGGCTGGCCGGTTTCGGCAGACTTGCTCAGAGCTAAAGCAATGCGGTGGGTCGCGAGCGCCTCATGGTAAGGGCAACGAATGCGATTTTCGCGGCCCCGCACCGCATCGACGAAGTCGCGATCCTCCAGCCGCACCGGGTCTCCGTCGGCCCGGCGCACCGGCCTCCCCGCCCCGACATCCACCATGCTGTCATGGTCTGTCAGTTCAATCGCCAAGCCATCGGCAAAGAGGTTCAATCCCATGTGATGCCCCCACTTCAAGGCACACGTGGACGCAATGTTTCCGATTGCACCTGTTGCGAATAAAAAGCTGGCCGTGCTCGAAGTGGCAACATCGAGATCAGGAAAGTCATCCCTTTTTCTATGCGTCGTCTGGCCGAATACCCGGACGATATCGCCGACAAGATAACGGGCGAGATCGACGATATGGGTCGTCTGTTCGACGGTTTGCCCGCCTGATGTCTCCTTTTTCCACCACCACTTCGGGGGTGGAGTCTGATCGAGCCAGTAGCCCGAAACAAGTTGCGCAGGGTTCTCAGCCAGGCATCGGCGCGCTTCCTCGACGGTGTCGAGGTATCGCCAGTGATAGCCCACCGCGGTAATCAGGCCGGCCGCAGCAATGCCCGCGGCGAGCTCCCTGGCAAGATCGAGATGCAGGCTGATTGGCTTCTCGACAAAAAATGGAATCCGAGCCGAAATGAGCTCTCGCTCGACATCGCCATGCGCAAATGGGGGGACACAGATATAGGCGGCATCCAGTTCCAGTTCGCCCAGCATCTGGGCAGAGGAAGTAAAGGCTCTGGCGCCAAATCGGCCTGCCGCATGCTGGGCCCGTTCGATGGCGGGATCGGCAAAGCCTACGAGTTGCACGTCGTCGAATTCCGCCAAAATATCGAGATGGCGGGACGCGATCCCGCCCACTCCAATAAAACCGATGCGCGTGCGTTTCATGGTTCGATGCTCTCTTTCGTTGGCGACCGCTGAATGGAGAACGGATCGGTAGATTTCTGCGGTCTCCTCGACCATCCGGGCTGCGGTGAATTGTTGCTTGAACCTTCGTCGCTGCGCCTCTCCCGTGCGAGCTGCCCCTGCCGGATCGGCTAGGACGGAGATAATCCCCTCAGCAAGCCCTTCAGGATTGCTGGGCTCGACAAGGAAGGGATGCTCGTCTCCAAGAGCGTCAATCGTGCCTCCGATCGCAGTCGCAACGACAGGGACCCCCACCGACATCGCCTCAAGAACCGCCAGCGGCAGCCCTTCGAACAGCGATGAGAGAACGAAAACGTCCGCCGATGCCAGCAGCGAGGCTATGTCGTTGCGCTGCCCTGCAAACAACACAGCGCGTTCAAGTCCGAGCTCTGCGACCAAATCCTTCACATTGCCGACTTCAGGACCCGTACCCACCAGTAGCAGCACAGCATTGGGGAATTGTTGCAGGACGCGAGGCATCGCCCTGACCAAGGTCAGGTGGTCCTTCTGCCGTGTGAAGCGCGCAATCGATATAAGGGTGTTTGATCGTTGGGAACCCCACTCAGACCGCACCTCGATGCCATCGCGAAGCGGTGGAATTCCGTTTCGGACAACCGTGATCTTGTTTGGATCGACGCTCTCATTCGGGAAAGTCGACCGCGCCGCGGGGGAGACGACAACCAGTCGCTCGACGAAGCCAAGGCCCTCGAAGAACGCCGCCTTCTGTTCTCCTTCGGTGAGGAGAAACGGCAAATGCTCCGTTCTGATAACCGGAACACCTGCGACTTTTCCGGCGTGTGCGAGCCCATGGCCTTCCCAGCCGATGCCTGCGTGAACATGAATAAGATCGGCATCGACCGATTTCAGCCACAAGCCGCACTCGGCGATGTCGTCGAACTCTTTGACCGCCAAGCCGAGTGCGAAGGCTTTCGAAGCAAGGTTGCCCTCGCATCCTCGCGGCAACACCATCGTAACTTCAAAGTGTTCGCTCAACCCCTCGCCGAGAATAAGCATGTGGGCACCCATGCCCGATGCATCGCAGCTATCGGTCGCAATGACGAGCTTTTGTTTTGGCTTCATGAGAGGGCTCATCGAACACCCAAGCTATGGTCCGCCGTGTCCCTGGCCGCAAATCGCTTGAAAGTCGAAAGTGCCTGACCCACAACCTGGTCCATGTTGTAGTAGCGGTAGCTCGCCAGTCGTCCGACGAAGGTCACATCGCTGCGCGAGCGTGCAAGAAGCGCGTACTGGTTGTAGAGCTCCTGATTTTCGGGCCTTGGGATCGGATAGTAAGGGTCTCCGGCTGAACACGCGTACTCGTGACACACACTCGTCTTGGGATGGACTTGCCCGGTGATGTGCTTGAATTCGGTCACTCTCGTGTAAGGAATCTCTTCAGAGGGAAAATTCACGACCCCGACGGGCAAAATTCGCCGCTGGTCGTAGGTCGTGTGTTCGAACCGCAGGCACCGGTAAGGAAGCCGACCAAACTGATAGTTGAAGAACTCGTCGATCGGTCCGGTGAAGATGATATGCGTGCCGGGGAACTCATCCCGGACATCTCTAAAGTCGGTGTTGAGCCGAATATCGATGCGATCGCTATCCAGCATATTCTCAAACATCTTCGTGTAGCCCTCCTTTGGCATCGCCTGGAAGGTGTCCTGGAAGTAGCGATCGTCGGTGTTCGTGCGAGTAGGAATGCGGGCGCTAACTGCCTTGTCGAGTTGAGAAGGATCCAGTCCCCATTGCTTGCGCGTATAGCCCTCGAAAAATGTCCGGTACAAATCCAATCCGACCTGCGCGATAACGACGTCCTTCGAAGTGCGCACCCGGTCCATCGGCTCCGCCTTGGAGGCGAGGTACTGGGCAGCCGCGTCGTCGTCCTTCAAATCAAGTCCGTACAGCCCATTGAGGGTTGTGCGATTGATCGGTATCGGCAAGAGCTTGCCCTCTACATCAGCAAGCACGCGATGTTCGTATGGCCTCCACGCGGTAAAGCGCGAAAGATAGTCGAAGATCATTTCGCTGTTGGTGTGGAAGATGTGCGGGCCATATTTATGAACAAGAACGCCATGTTCGTTGTAGAAATCGTACGCATTGCCTGCGATGTGGGATCGCCGATCGCAGACGAGCACATTGTGCTTGCCTTTGTTTGCCAGCCTCTCGGCAAGGACTGCCCCAGCAAAACCGGCGCCGACAATCAAAAAATCATAAGCACGGCGCTTAGATCTCATTTTTGGCGGTTTTCGCGAAAGGGGCGATATCGAGCGCAGATTTGTTTCAGCCGCTTCCTGCACCAATCCGTCCATTTTCCGGTGAGTCTCATCCCATGAGACCGTCGACAGAAATTCATCGACGCCTTTCAGCCATTTTCCTGACCGGGGCTTTAAATTCATTGCGGCTTCGCATGCCTCAACGAATTCGCTCGCATCGGATGCAAAGAAGACCCCGCTGATGTCTTTGTATTGACGCACGACGTCGACAACCGGCGTAGTGACCACGGCAAGCCCGGCTGCCAGGTATTCCGGGGTCTTTGTCGGGCTGATAAACCGGGTGGCCTCATTCATGGCAAACGGCATTAGAGCCACGTTCCACCCAGAGAAATAGGCAGGCAGGACCTTGTAGTCCTTCTGGCCGAGGTAGTGGATGTTGGGTGCGCGAGGAAGATCCTCCTCCCTGATCTTGGCCACCGGACCAATGAGAACGATTGACCAGGACGGCCGTCGTGCCGCCAAGACGCTTATCAGTTCCAGATCAAGACGCTCATCGATGACTCCGCAAAAACCGAGGACAGGGCCAGCAAGATCCGCTTGGTCCGGTGGGCTGATCGGCACCGTTCGTGCCGACCGAAAGTGCCCCACATCCACGCTGGAGGGAAAGGGATGAATGTTGTCATGCAGGAGGCGCTTGGCGTCGTAGAGGCTATGGCCACCTGTGAAGACCACATCAGCCCGATGCATCAGCTCACGCTCCAGTTTCACCATATTTGCCGGCGCGAATCTGAAGTTGGCAAGTTCGTCCATGCAATCATAAACAATTGCGGCCGCATCGACATGCCGGGCAAATGGAAACATCATTGGTGTGTAGAACCACAGGACTGGCTTGGGATGACCAACAAGGTCCAGAAGCTCGTCGAGCAATCCGGCCAAACCCGTGTTTCGTTGTGCCTCGGTCCATTCCCTGGGAATTCGGGGCCTAACGGATTTTACGGTCGTGCCCGCGAAAGGATGGATTTCCAGATAGGCCAGATGGTGGTCTGTCGGAATAAACTCTTCAAAGAAGTAGACGTGTCGGTCGCGAGCAAACCGCTTCATGAGGTGTTGTGGCCGCTGCACGACATAATCCCACCGCAGGTGTGAAAAACAAATCACCGGCGCGCGAGCATTAGAAGAACTCTCTTTTTTCTTCGGATCTGCGGTTAGAACATCCATACTCATTCCGCGCTGAGATGTTCGTAGGCCCGAACAACTTCATTTGACGCGCGCCTCCTTGTTTGCTGACTGTTCGGCTCGAATGAGCTGGCGAAGTTTCTTGATGGAGTGTGGCCAAGTCCAAGATCGGAGGACTGCGTCGCGCGGACTAAAGTCGGTAAGCCGAGACAACATCTGGGCAATAGCAATATGAAACTCGTCCGACGTTGCGGTCGCGCCGGTCTGCGGGGTTATGTATTGCTGGCCGCATCGCAGTTCGGCGTTGGCAAGTACAGGCAAACCTGCGAGCATGTATTCGGTGAGGACCGCCGGGGCCCCGTCATCGACCCCGCACACCACGCCCATGCGAGCGAGATTCATCAACCTGTTGACCTCCGCGAAGGAGACGCCTGGAGGTCCGACAAAGTCGACATCAATCTGCAATTCCGCCGCGTGTTGACGCAACTGATCCGATCGATCGCCGTAGCCGAAAACGCAAAGTGCGCGCACGGACTTCGGCATCTTGGCGAGCGCGTGAAACAGGACATCGTGACGCTTATAGGCTTGCGCGGCGGCTACATAAATTATGTCGTAAGGCTTGGCCCCCTCGATTGGGTAGAACATCGACGGTGCTGCAAATTCCGGACCGATCGGAAGGACCGCGGTGCGTTTGCCCGGGTGACACGCCTCGACCTCGCGGCTCTGCTCTTCTGATCCGGTCAGGATCAGATCGAAGTGGCGGCTCGTGGCGAAAGGGACCCGCAACGCCGGCGCGTCGATCGAGTTATAGATCTTGAAGCTGTTTCTACAAGCCTGCAGGATTTCCTCATCGACCCCTAGGCCCCAGACACAGAGAATATCCGGAGCGCCATAGATCTCGATATGAGCAAGCATGTCGTCCGACGAAAACGGAGGGGTGTTACCGTCGAGGTGGAACGAGCGCCGTGTCAGGAAGGAGCTTTCTCTTACCGTTGGTGGGGGGCCGCTGGCCAGCCAATGGCTCCAGATCTCCGCCCGATCGACTAGGCCATCGGCTACGCAGGCAATTGGCATTCGTTCGAGATAGCTACCCTTTACCTCGACATTGTCTTCTGCGGTTGGCCGAGCAGCCAAATCATCCGCGAAAGTCGATGCCCAGGCCGCCAAGCGCTCTGACTTAGTCGGGACTGTTGAAACCGGTGGCCAGCCGTCCTGGAAATCACTGATGACGACAATCTTTCGCATTACTCACTTCGCACATCTACAGTCGCGAACGTCTTGACGACCACCGCGTTTGGGGAAACGGAGTTGTATTTGTCAGGAATCTAATAGTCTCGGCTTGGAACCGCCGAGCACACGGTTTGTTCCAGTTTTGGCCAACTTAAATTTCCCAACCCATCTATTCAGGACCACCGGTGTCAATCAGTTCCAATTGGTGGCGCCGATTCTGCTCACGAAAGCCGAACTTCAAACGTCCCTGAACACGGGATCGTCAGAAGGAAAAAGGCATCCTGCAGAAAGAAAGAATGAGTTCACTGCGTCGCCGATCTTTGGCACTGCGAGTTTTCGACGCTCCTTTTCACAGAAACCGGAACATAGCCGGCGCCACAACGTTTGGTGTGGTCTGAGGTCATGCGGATTGATGACTTGGTGACCCTCACCTGTGAACTGTTCAAAGAGTGAACTGATGTAGTTCAACTCGAAATGAGAGAAAGGCCACCAAATGGCTACCAAGACGAAAGTCCTGAGCGATCTCTTCCACGATACCCTCATGGACATCTATTTCGCGGAAAAGCAAATCCTCAAGGCGCTCCCAAAGATGGCACGGGCTGCGCGGTCTGAAGAAGGCAAAGCTGGCTTCCTCAAGCACCGGGACGAGACCGAAGGTCAAATCGAGCGGCTGGGGCAGGTTTTTGAGATTATCGGAAAACCTCTGCGGGGTAAGACATGTGAAGCCATCCAAGGCATCCTCGCCGAAGGCGAAGAAATCATGGAAGAGTACCGTGACAGTCCCGCCCTCGATGCCGGCCTCATCTCGTCGGCCCAGGCGGTCGAACACTATGAAATTGCCCGCTATGGGACGCTCAAATCGTGGGCCGCCCAGCTTGGTCTCGATGAAGCCGTTCCACTGCTCGACGCCAATCTCCAGGAGGAGATCGCCACCGATCAAAAGCTGACGGCACTGGGCGAAGCTGCGGCAAACTTAAAGGCGTCCAAGCAGGCCGCCGAGTAGTCCAACTCGACATGGAGAAGCCGCCGTGAACGGCGGCTTTTTCATTCCGGCACAGGCAAGTGCGCACTCTCCGCGTAGTCCCCCGGCCAATCAATTCGAAACAACGGAGTTCGCCCCATGGCCAAGAAATCTCAAGAAAAGTCGACCTTGAAGCAGCGGGAAACTGTGACGATCCATGATCAAAAGGTGCGCCGCGGGGAAGGAGGCGAGCTTCACCAGATCGCGGAAGACGATACGCCCGTCCTGACCACCGCTCAGGGCGGCCCCGTTGCCGACGACCAAAACTCCCTGCGCGTTGGGCCACGCGGTCCGCTTGTGATTGACGACTTTCATTTCCGTGAAAAGATTTTCCACTTTGACCATGAGCGCATCCCCGAGCGGGTAGTCCACGCTCGAGGCTATGGAGCGCACGGCTATTTCGAAACCTACGAGTCGCTCGCCGCCTATACCCGGGCTGATGTTTTTCAACGAGCAGGTGAGAAGACACCGGCGTTCGTCCGCTTTTCCACAGTTGCCGGCAGCAAGGGGTCGTTTGATCTTGCCCGCGACGTCCGCGGTTTCGCGGTAAAAATCTACACCAAGGAGGGCAACTGGGACCTGGTAGGCAATAACATTCCTGTCTTCTTCATCCAGGATGCAATCAAGTTTCCCGATATTATTCACGCGGTGAAGCCGGAGCCGGACCGCGCCTTTCCCCAGGCGCAATCTGCCCACGATACATTCTGGGACTTCATCAGCCTCACGCCGGAAAGCATGCACATGATCATGTGGGTGATGTCGGATCGCGCGATCCCCCGCTCGTTCCGGTTCATGGAAGGGTTTGGCGTTCACACCTTCCGCCTCGTCAATGCAAAGGACGAGTCGACCTTCGTTAAGTTTCACTGGAAGCCGAAGCTGGGCCTCCAGTCGGTAGCCTGGAACGAGGCGGTGAAGATCAATGGCGCCGACCCGGATTTTCACCGCCGCGATCTTTGGCAGGCAATACAGTCGGGCAATTTCCCGGAATGGGAATTGCAGGTTCAGCTTTTCGATCAGGAATTTGCAGACAGCTTTGATTTCGACGTGCTTGATCCGACGAAAATCATTCCCGAGGAGGTCCTGGCGCCCCAGCCGATTGGACGGCTCGTCCTTGATCGCATGCCGGACAACTTCTTTGCCGAGACCGAGCAGGTAGCATTCATGACGCAGAACGTTCCGCCTGGCATCGATTTCAGTAACGATCCTCTCCTACAGGGGCGTAACTTCTCCTATCTCGATACGCAGCTGAAACGTCTCGGCAGTCCCAATTTTACCCATCTTCCGATTAATGCGCCGAAGTGTCCCTTCGCGCATTTCCAGCAGGATGGCCACATGGCTATGCGCAATCCGATCGGTAGAGTGAACTACCAGCCGAACTCCTTTGCGGAGGGGCCACGGGAATCGCCGATGAGCGGCTACCGGCATTTCCCCGCCGAAGAGACAGGGACGAAGGCGCGGCTACGGCCGGAGAGCTTTGCCGACCACTACAGCCAGGCTCGCCAATTCTACATCAGCCAGACCGCTCCCGAGCAACGCCACATAGCGGCCGCGCTGACATTCGAGCTGAGCAAGGTCGAAACGCCGGCTATCCGCGAACGGATGGTGTCCCATCTCCTCAATATCGACGAAACGCTAGCAACCGCCGTTGCCCAGAAGCTCGGCTTCCATTCGATGCCAAGCCCGGCTGATGCGGCCATGCCAACACGGCAGGATCTTGAACCGTCCCCAGCGCTCAGCATCGTGGAACGCGGACCGAAAAGCTTTGAGGGCCGCAAGCTCGGCATCCTGATCACCGACGGTCTGGATGCAGCGTTGTTAAACGGCCTGACGGCGGCGGTCGCCAAGGAAAAGGGGGCCTGCGAACTTGTCGCTCCGAAGGTCGGGGGCGCTACGGCCTCGGACGGGACCTGGATAGAAGCACATCACATGATCGATGGCGGTCCCTCCGTGCTGTTCGACGCCGTCGTCCTGCTGACTTCGGCTGACGCCATCGACGACCTCGTAAAGGAAGCCACCGCCCGCGATTTCGTGGCGGACGCCTTCCAGCATTGCAAGTTCATCGGCTACGACCCCTCGGCGATGCCGTTGATCGAAAAAGCCGGGATCGCCGATGGCCTCGATGAGGGTACAATCGAGCTTCCAGGCGAAAAGGGAATATCCGATTTCGTCTCGACGCTCGGCAAGCTGCGCGTCTGGGCCCGAGAACCGTCGGTGAAGCTGGGTAAAGCGTCGTCGCCTCTAGACTAGGCTCGCTGAGATCCCGCGCGCCAAACAAGGGACCCGGGCAAACCATCTGCTCTCCACCCCGAAGCCTGCAGGTTACCCGTTCAGCCTGACGCTTCCTCCGCCGCCGGACAGCAAACCGTCCGACGGCCATATCCTTAATTCGGGAAAAAGCGTCCGTGCTAGACGCCAGCGGGCCTCGCAGCCTCTCGCGGGAAGGTTGGTTTAAGGCGAGAGTCGCCCGCCGCCGGACTTTGCTTTGATCATCCACGGCGCAACCGCGGGAGTTTTCACGAGTATACCCTTCTTCTTCGCGAAGGCGCGCAGTGCGTCTCGCGCCACCTGAAGGGGCTTATGTCCGTCGTGGGCGAGGTAGCACGTCTTCAGGGTTGCGTCGTGAATGATGTCACGGTCTCCTTTGGACCACTCCTCAAGGAAATCGATCGCATCGTCTAGGTTTGTGATTTCGAGGATCAGATCCTTCCTTTCACGCAGGTAAAGTGGCCGGTCAAACATCTTCATTTGCATTTCTACCTCACTTAATAGCTGCGGCACCACCAACCTGTGGACCAGCCGGCGGGGCCGATCGGTGGAGTCGTCAGGCCCGCTCCCGTGAGAACGGGCCTGAACCATCGCTTTAGAAGTCCATGCCAGGGCCGGCCGGTAGTGCTGGCGCGGCGTCCTTCTTCGGCTTTTCTGCAATCATCGCCTCGGTAGTTACCAGGAGGCCAGCGACCGAGGCAGCATCCTGGAGCGCTGTGCGCACGACCTTCGCCGGGTCGATCACGCCCTGGGTGTAAAGATCACCGTATTCTCCGGTCTGGGCGTTCCAGCCGTAGGAGAAGTCCGTCTTCTCGCGTAGCTTGCCGACGATGATTGAGCCTTCTGCGC
This sequence comes from Ensifer sp. YR511, assembly GCF_900103045.1. Taxonomy (NCBI): domain Bacteria; kingdom Pseudomonadati; phylum Pseudomonadota; class Alphaproteobacteria; order Hyphomicrobiales; family Rhizobiaceae; genus Ensifer; species Ensifer sp. YR511. The sequence goes on along the minus strand of NZ_FNGR01000028.1, from coordinate 11,704 downwards.
CAGCATTCTCAGCGATCTGGCGAACCGGGGCCTCGACCGCACGTCGAACGATCTCGATCCCAACCTTTTGGTCTCGATTGGCCGAAGGCAGATCGTCGAGCGCCTTGACGGCCCTCAGCAGCGCGACACCGCCGCCCGGAAGAATACCTTCCTCAACGGCCGCTCGGGTGGCATGCAGCGCATCGTCGACGCGGTCTTTCTTTTCCTTCACCTCTACCTCAGTCGACCCGCCCACTCGAATGACAGCAACACCGCCGGCGAGTTTGGCCAGACGCTCCTGGAGCTTCTCGCGATCGTAGTCGGACGTGGTTTCTTCGATCTGGGCGCGGATCTGTGCGACACGGCCGTCGATATCAGCTTTGGCGCCAACGCCGTCGATGATCGTTGTGTTCTCCTTCTCGATCGCAACTTTCTTTGCCCGACCGAGCATGTCGAGGGTGACGTTCTCAAGCTTGATACCGACGTCGTCGGAGACAACCGTGCCGCCGGTGAGAACGGCGATATCTTCAAGCATGGCTTTGCGGCGATCGCCGAAGCCCGGCGCTTTGACCGCTGCAATCTTCAAGCCGCCGCGCAACTTGTTGACGACCAGCGTCGCTAGCGCTTCGCCCTCCACATCTTCAGCGATGATGAGCAGCGGCTTGCTGGATTGCACCACCGCTTCGAGAACGGGCAGCATGGCCTGAAGGTTGGAAAGCTTCTTTTCGTGGATCAGGATGTAGGGATCGTCAAACTCGGTCCGCATCTTGTCCGCATTGGTTACGAAATACGGGCTGAGATAGCCGCGGTCGAACTGCATGCCCTCAACGACTTCGAGTTCAGTCTCTGCAGTCTTGGCCTCCTCGACGGTGATGACACCTTCATTGCCCACCTTCTGCATCGCCTCAGCCAGGTAGCGGCCGATCTCCTCGTCGCCGTTGGCCGAGATGGTGCCGACCTGGGCGATCTCCGAATTATTGGAGATCTTGCGGGCGTTTGTCTTGAGTTCCCTCACTATCGCGTCAACCGCAAGGTCGATGCCCCGCTTCAGATCCATAGGATTCATGCCCGAAGCAACGGCCTTCGCGCCTTCCTTGACGATCGCTTGCGCAAGCACAGTGGCCGTAGTCGTCCCGTCACCGGCGAGATCGTTGGTTTTGGAGGCGACTTCGCGCAGCATCTGCGCGCCCATATTCTCGAACTTGTCTTCCAGCTCGATTTCCTTGGCGACCGAGACACCGTCCTTGGTGATGCGAGGGGCGCCAAAAGACTTGTCGATAACGACATTGCGCCCCTTTGGGCCGAGCGTCACCTTGACGGCATTGGCAAGAACATCGACCCCACGCAGCATGCGTTCACGGGCATCGGTATGAAACTTGACTTCTTTCGCAGCCATTTCCTTAACTCCTCAATAGGCAGCTATTTGACTGATGGATTTATGGTGTGGTTGGCTCAAGCTGCCTGCTTGCGCTCGACTTGGGCCTCGAGGACACCCAGGACGTCGCTTTCTTTCATGATCAGCAGGTCTTCCGCATTGATCTTGATCTCGGTTCCTGACCACTTGCCGAACAGAATACGGTCGCCTGCTTTGACGTCGAGCGCCTGGACTTGGCCCGCTTCATTGCGTGCGCCAGGTCCGACGGAAACGACTTGTCCCTCCTGGGGTTTTTCCTTTGCCGTATCAGGAATGATGATGCCGCCCCTGGTTTTCTCTTCTGAGTCAACCCGGCGGACGAGAATGCGATCATGCAGCGGTCGGAAAGACATGTTTTCCTCCAATGGACAAACACTATTGACGTTGTTCCCCCATCACCGGACCGGACAGTCCGGACGGGTGCAAAACCTCGAATGAGCGTCTTGCGCAAATCATCTGGTTTCACAATTTTTCGAATTCAAGGGGTGAAATCAAAAAAATCAGCACTCGCATCGTGCGGCTGCTAACATGCTGTAAAGGAACAACAAAGCCTCCTTGCCGTTTAGAATTTCGTCGATGACCGCGAACAATTTGCGCCACCTTGGCGCTTGTTGAGGCAACGGAGATGAAACATGCGATATTCATCGGATTTCGAGCGTCAAATAAACGGCTACGGACTGACCACCGCGCATATCCTTTACCGCATTCCCGATTTCAGGTCCGTTCTGCAGACCTATATCTGGCAGGATTATGATCTTGCTCCCGAGTTTCCTGAGATGCAGAAATTCCTCGATTTCTGGCAAGCCAATCTTGACGGTCCGCTGCATTCCGTTCGCTATACGCATCACCATCTGATCGGCCCGAATGAATGGCGACGCGTGGATGGCGAGTTCCGACTGAACTGAGCCCTCTGTTGGGGTTTTGAGTCTGCAGATGCAGTCGTTTAAAAACGTCGAAACGCGCACGCGATTTTTTTTGTTATAGGCCCTTGAAACTGCGGTCCATCCTAACCAAATCGCTTGCCGCCAGCCGCTCGTGTAGGGCTGGCCTTGCTGGAAGCGTCGTCTTTCGGCGCTTCCGTACCCATGTTGCTCAAGGAGGATATGGTTATGGCAACAACTTACGACTACGCACCACTGTTCCGTTCGACTGTCGGGTTCGACCGGCTCTTCCATTTGCTCGAAAACGCGCAGCGCGCTCGTTCGATCAGTGATTGGCCTCCCTACGACATTGCCAAGACCGGTGACGATAGCTACCGGATCTCGATTGCGGTGGCCGGCTTTGCTCGCGACGATCTCGATATCACATTTCAAACCAATCTTTTGACGGTCGTCGGCAAGAAGCAGGAGACCTCTTCCGAAGCCTATCTGCATCGCGGGATCGCCGGCCGACCGTTCGAGCATCGGTTCGAGCTTGCCGACCACGTCCGAGTGATGGGCGCGGATCTGAACAACGGCCTTCTAGAGATCGATCTCGTGCGGGAAATCCCGGAGGAGATGAAGCCACGCAAAATCGCGATCGAAACAGCTGCGGCGGTTGAGCAGTCAAAAGCTCAGATGCAAATCGAAGCATCGAATGCCGCGTAGCTGACGTAAATTGGGCGCCGGTTTCAAGGCGCCCATCGGCATTCCGGGTTGGAAAGGAGAGCACGATGAAACCCGATATGTTCGAGCGGCCGGTTAGCATCCTTGTTGGCCTTGGTTTCCCCGGCGAAATCCGCTCCGTGATGGACGCTTATCGTCTCCTCGTCGATTGGCCAGCCCCGTCGGGGGATGCGGTGCATTCGGTGGCGATCAAGGCCTGTCTGGCTGCATTACGGGGAGAGGTTGAAGCAGAGACTGTGCGCGGCCTTTTTGTCGCCTTCGCCGAAAGGCACCATCTTCTAGCGCCAGCGATGGATGCGAGCATCCCATCTGCGCCGCCGGCTTTTGAGATCGGCACCGTGCCTGGCACGGCCGTTGAAAAGTCTTTGTATGGCATCAAGGCGAAGGGAGATCACCATGCTTAATCCCGAACTACTGCTCATGGCACCCATCTCGGTTCAGATGAAGGACGGCACGCGGCAGGTATTTGCGTCTGTCAACGACGTTCTCGATTTCCTGGAAGGCGAATGGACTATTTATAGAGGCCGCAAGCACAATAGGGCGGTTCAAACATGTCGTCGGGCGCTTAACCGAATGACGCCGGTTGCCATCGCCCGCGAAGCGTTCGTTGAGGCCTGCCGAGACGCTGGAATGTCGACAGATGCCGAGCGGCCGTTCGGCGCCAAACCCGATGCTGGTGGCCACCATTCCCCAATTTAGAATGTGATAATCCGGGCAACCCGAAGCGCCCGACTCCCCACTTCTCGAGGCCGCTCGTGCGCCAGACTGCTTTAGCCGCAGGAGTGGCATGTGAGAGACGAGGGTCATCGACCCGGTCGCCGACGCGACCGGGTAGGAGACGAGAAATCAACCTCCGTAGAAGCCAGTCAGAACCCTCGTACGAGCGGAGTGGCTTTTGGGCACCTCTGCACGATTCCTTACCTCGCCCCTACAGCAGCTGGACGGGGCGACTTCGGTTGCAGAGCAGAGCTGTATCCGTCGCCGCTTGTCAAACCGCGTTGGGGAATAACTGGTTCCAGCCCTCAGCAAGCGACAGGTCGTTCGAGCAGAGAGGGCCGGCGAGAGTGGGTGGCTGCACCCGTCTCACATCGATTGACGGCTCTGCTTGATCGATAGGTCAGTCCCAAGCAAGGGACCTCTTGAGTTTGAGCCACCCATCTGTCGTGTACGGTTCGACGAGTACCGCTGGTTCCCGAGCCGCGCCGGTTCGAAATGAAACTGGCTGGATCGTCGAGTGGCTCGGAACGTCGACCGACGTCCACGAGATGCGGGAGTTGTGGGCACATCAGAAGGTCCTCGTCGCTGAACTGCAATACGGTAATCATCCGGACGTGGTGCTTGCGATGGGGAACAAGACGTCACGCCCCAGAGCGGATCTGTATACCTCCCGGGCTCGCTTCCGTGACCAGCTGTGTGGCCGTCCAAAATGTACTCTCTCAATTGATCTGACCGCGTGACATTTGATGAAATGAACCATGCTGAATCTGCCGCGATGGATGGTTCGACGGACCGAGCAACGGAAGCGGCCGGGTGTTAGACAAGCGATTGGTTGTCGAAGCCATCGGCCTTTCAACGAGGGACGACCGATGAAAGCGTCAGCGAAGACTCTTTGAGAGGATTATCTTGTACAAGCCTCAGCACTTCCTATCTCAGATTCCACCCTCGACATGGAGCCTCGAGATGGACCAGATGGCACGAAAACTCCCTACCGATCGCGTGATCGAAATCATCCCGCCTGCGCCCGTAAAGCGGGACGCTCGGAGCACTTTGACGTGTCAGTGTTGTCAAAAGCAGTTCCCAGCCTCACGTATGGACGTCGATGGTTGTGGCATATGCGAGGAATGTCTCGCCCCGTAAGCATCTGCGGGGCGAGTGGCGCGTTCAAGCTGGCCTGACGTTTGCGGCTCGTACCAGACTGCGTCCAAGCGAAGCGCAGGCCCGCGTTCCGCGGCTCGGATAAGACTGCATAAGAGCCAGTTCGGCCGGCAGAACGTTCCGGCGGTGCAGTAAGGGTCTGAGCGGGCGAGCGGCGCTGTCGCCGAAACACACCAGCTGCTCGGCACTTGAGATGGGCACAGGCATGCGATCAGAGCAAGTGGTGTGAGATAATCGACGGCGCCGGCGCTACTCCGGAGATGCTTTATTGAAAGATTGTCAGGCTTGAGGGAGGTGGTGGCAGATCCTCTCCAGATAACACCGCCCGCAGATACGACAGAGCGTTTTGTAGGCCGTTGGCCGAGTAAGGTTTCTCGATAGCGCCGAGTGCACCCGCGAAGTCCGCCGGAATTCGTTTAAGGTTGCCTGAGACAAAAACGAAGGGGATGCCCCTCGAGGCCAAGTATCGACCGATATCAATACCAGTCGGACCATCGCGCAGGTGGATATCGACGAAAGCGAACTCTGGTTGTTCTCGCTCGACGAGCGCAATCGCTTCGCTTTCATCGCTTGCCAGGCCTATAACCCTGTAACCGCTGGACTCGACCTCATGTTCAAGTTGCAGGGCCAGGAGCATTTCGTCTTCGACAATCAGGGTTCGCAAATATCGGCCCTTCCTAATCTCCTACCGGCAGCGTTACACGAACTTCCGTGCGGTGACCGGAAACCTCTCGCTCGCTGGTTGCCCTTAGCTGCCTGATCGAGGCGTCAAGCATGGCGCGGCTGAAGGACTCTTGTTCTTTGTCGACCTCGACGGGTGTGACCGTGTCCAGGACTCGTATGAGCAAGTGTCCGTTGAGCCTTCGGATTTCGAGGTGTATTTCGCCCCCGCCATCACTGAGGCCGCGTCGGACTGCATCACCAACGAGTTCGTTAACGATAAGGGCGAGGGCCGAAGCTTTCGACGCCGAGACTGTCACAGAATGAAGGTCCGTAGTTAAGATGATGTCTGGCCTTTTCAGAGAACCCACGATTTCGGTAATCAGGTCTCGACCGAAATCGGCCACATCGAACTGACCAACGCGGTTATCATTGAGAAGCTTCCTTTGCGCGGCACTCAGAGCCTCGACGCGGTCGAGTATTGATTTAAGTGTCTGTGCGACCGTAGCGTTGCTGGTCATCCGCATTTGCAATCTGATGATCGAGGCGATTGTCAGAAGGTTGTTTTTAACCCTGTGATCGACCTCGTGGACAAGGGCAGTTTTCACGCGCAGCGCTTCCATGAGCTCCGCAGTGCGACTTGAGACTTCCTCTTCCGCAAGCTGGCGCGCCTTGGCCAGCTCGGCTTCTTTGCTTTTGGTGCTCGTGAAGTCGAGTTGCGACGCGAAGAAGTAGATCACTGCGCCGGCCTGATCGCGGACGGGACTGACAAACAGCGCGTTCCAGAAGCTGCCACCGTCCTTACGGTAATTGAGGATGTCGACCGAGACATCGCGCGCTTCTGAAATGGCATCCCTGATCTTAGCGATCGCCGCTTTGTCCGTGTCCGGCCCTTGGAGAATGCGACAGTTCCGGCCGACCAACTCATTCTGACTGTAGCCCGTCAACTCGGTGAAGGCGCGGTTCGCGAAGATGATGGGATTATCGTCCTGCCTTGGATCGGTAATTAGCATCGGCATGCGTGTGGCCTTGAACGCAGCCGCGAATGGATCTTCAGATGGGTGTGAAGCTAATAGGCGGTCGCCCGCATCACGGGCGTCACGAAGGTGGTTTTCGTCGGCCATTTTGCTCATCCAGGTCGGCTGTTGCTGGCCACCCAAACAACGGATTGCAGATGATAGGTATCTATCCGCGCGTTTTGTGTTTTCAAGGTTTTCCGAAATGGGGGCGCACACGGCATCTTATGAGGTCACGCAAACAGTCTTAACGAGGTTGCTCCTCAGTCTGTTAGACCGAGCTCGACTTGCGCGATAAAGTGCGTGCCTTCTGTTGACTTGTATTCGAATGAACCGCGCAACTGACTTACGACCCCGCGAATGATACGGCTGCCCATGCCTTTGCGCACAGTCGATGTGTCGAAGCCCACGCCGTTGTCGCAGATGGTAAGCAGGGAGCGGCGCGAAGACACTTTGTGGAACGCTATCTCGAGCTTCCCTGGGCGGCCGTCCGGAAACGCGTATTTAAGACTGTTTGTCACGACCTCGTTCACCAAGAGCGCGACGGCCGTGGCCTGTTCGGGTGTCAGGTCAAACTCACCGATATCGTACCGTACGGATACGTTGTCAGAATAGGCGCTGACGAGTTTGTCCACGATCGACGGGATAAGATCACGGGCGGACAGGGCGTTGAACTGGTCGCGATCATATATTTGCTCATGGACCGCGATCATGGCGCCGATCCGGTCAAAGAGCGACTTCTGTGCCTCGGGCGGCAGTAGCTGCATGCGGATGACGCCCTGCACAGCCTGAAAGTTGTTTTTGACCCGATGATGGATTTCGCGCAGCAGAAGGCGATTGTCCTCAAGTGCGGCCTCAAGTTCGGCGGATTTCTTCACATCGCGCTTAACGAGGTGCCTGACCCATCCTCCTGCGGCAAGCGATGAAGCGGCAGCAAGTGCCATAACGGCGATCGCGATGAAGACGTCATTGCGGAAGGGGACCAGCCCGACACGGTAGTCAGCCGACGCGAGCGCAACGATTTCCGTTCCCTCAACAACCCGATAGGCGACCATACGGTGCTCGCCGTCCGCTGGAGATATTGCCTCGTAAGTCCCGTTGGGCGAGGAGGGAAGATAGTCGGTAAACAATACGTACTTGCTCATGTTCAACGGACCGTCGGGGGCGGGGTAGCGTGCGACGAGTTCTCCGTCCTTGCGGATCATGCTGATAGTCGAATTCGTGCCGAGAGAGACGGCCTCCCAAACATCCTTCAGCAGGTCGCTCCCTTGGAACGACACCATTGCAGCGCCGACGAACACGCCGTTCCGTTCCAGGCGCCGGCTGAACACGAATATCTGCTGATCGTTGAGTCTGCTGACCAGAAGACCGGAAACGAAAGTTTTCGCTCCCTTTTCGACGGCGGCGAAGTATTCGCGGTCCCTTATGTCGATGGGCTTAATATCGGGATCGGTGGACAGAAGTGTCCGGCCATTCCGGTCGACGACGTAGGCCTGAACTTGTCCCGGAAGATTAGAAACCGCCTCGTTGATGTTCTTGACGTCATCCGTGGCAATGCCCAGCGTCGGTCCAAGAGCGTCATCAATTCGTTGAAGTGTCTGTGCCGAGAGCGCGTTTATCCATGAGGCGTTCGTGGATACGATTTTCGAGGCGGCAATTGCGCGCTCTTCGGTCCGCCGTATCGCGGCATGGTAGCTCTCGTATAACCACAGGCTCAGTAGCACGACAAGCGCCGCAAACATTGCCGCAATGACAAACGTCGCGGCTCTGGACACCGTAACCGTCAGACTTCTCACCATGCCCCAGTCCCTAAAACCTGAGTACATATTAGAAGGCTTCTAATCCAATGCAAGAAACTCCACCCCTCGATCGGACGCCTTTCAGTCCTGGTCACCAAGCACCTGGGCATCATGGAAGCTCCGGCCGATAGATCCTCAAGAGTAGGGTAGGCTGGGAAGCGCCAAGCGGCCAAGCAGTACGTGCCTCTCTTTCACTCTCGCCATCCCCTCGTACGGCCGGAGGGTGCATATTTGGTAACTCCGTACGATCTCTGGTTGAGTTGCTCCACTCCTCTTTCATAGATAACTGCTATGGCCTTGGCCAGGTCACGCGCCAAATCATCTCGGGCGATCGTGGCGGCTGCTGGGTCGCCTGCACGCAGAATATAGGAAGGATGCCATGTCACGAGGACGGGGCCGCCGTGAAGACCGGTTTCAATCTCCCCCCGCCGCTCCGCAATTGGACGGTTGTCGCCTGTGAGGGCGAAGGCCGCGGAGGCGCCAAGCGCCACCGTCAACTTCGGTTTGACAAGGGTCAGTTCCAGTCCCAGCCACCCGCGACAATGAGCAATTTCGCCGCGGTCCGGATTGCGGTGCAGACGCCGCTTGCCACGTGGGCTGAACTTGAAATGCTTGACGGCGTTCGTCAGCCACAGCGTCCTTGCGTCTATACCGGCGTCGGAAAGCAATGCCCGAAGCAACTGCCCGGCCGGCCCCGTAAACGGGCGGCCCTCGATATCTTCCCGGTCGCCAGGCTGTTCGCCGACGATCATGAGCTGCGCGTCAGCGGCACCTTCACCCCAGACGGTCTGCGTCGCGGATTCGCACAGGTCGCAACGCCGACATTGTGCCGCGGCCTTCGATGCCTCCTCCAGGGTGTCAATTTGCTCGGGCGGCTGCGGCATTGAAGCCCGATAGCGCTCGGACACCGCGGCTGCGCCCGTTCGCGGCGCGGAGATGCCTGCCTCGCGCATCTTTTGCACCCGTGCTTCCGCTGCGGCGAGCATCTCGGGGATCAGGCGCGTTTCCGGCAGGTTGTGCCAGTATTTCTTCGGCATCTCCGACTGCATGGCGTCGAGCTTGATGCGGGCCGGATTGAAGATGTTGACGAAATAGGCTGCCCAAAGTTTCTCGGCCGCATCCTCCGGCAGGTCTGGTTTCGTGCCACCCTGATCAAAGGTCAACGCGCCGTCAACAAAAAGGGCGGTCAAGCGCGGCGTCGCAATCATCCAATCCATGTCGCCGAACCGGCGGGCAAAGAAAGCGCTTCCCGGCTCCAGCGTATTGTGCGTCGGCTCAAACCAGGCGGCAACGCGTCGACGCGGACCCTCTGCTGAGATTTCGCGGAAGCGAACGAATGCATGCATCTTGTGAATGTCCCGTGCGACGGATTTCTGCATAAGCGACAGTTTGCGACCGAGCGGATCGGCGGGCGAGAGCGGCTCGCCCTCGCGCCTGTCGAGGCGCCAAAGCGCGCGATAAAGGAGCGCCAAGCGTTCTGGTGCTGAATGCCAGATCACGGACTGCGCCAAAGTCATGAAGGCTTGAGGAACGCGTGCTGCGTGCTCGCCTGGAGTCTCCGGGAGAAAGGCCCTGTCGAATAGGCCGCCCGCGCTATTCCAGTCAATTTGGTCGGGGGCGATCCGGTGGCTGATAGCGCGCCTGGCGGCATTTCGCCAGGCATCAAAAGTTCCCTTGTCCGGAAGTGAGACCCCGTAAGTCATAGAAGCTGAAGTTGCTTTGGCGGGGGCGCCACGCGCGCGCGCAGATCGCCGCTGTCCGTCAAACCGCCGGGGCTCCAGCCGGGCAGGGCAACGAAGGGGCGGGCCTTGCGTGTCAGCGCTCCCATTCGAGCAAGATCCTCGACACGGAGGCGGCGGTTGCGTCGCGCGGTGATGATGCGATCGACCACGCGCGTCCCAAATCCCGGCACGCGCAGAAGCGTATCGCGGGAGGCGAGGTTGACGTCGACCGGAAAGAATTGCCGGTTCTGCAGCGCCCATGCCGTCTTCGGATCGAGCTCCAGATCCAGAAAGCCTCCTTGCGTGCCGGTCGCGATCTCGTCGGTCGTAAAGCCATAAAATCGCAGAAGCCAGTCGGCCTGATAGAGCCGGTGCTCCCGAACAAGCGGTGGCTGAACCAGGGGAAGCGCAGAGGAAGCGTCCGGGATCGGTGAGAACGCCGAATAGTAAACGCGCCGCAGCTTGTAGCCGCTATAAAGCCGGGTTGCGCAGGACAGGATGGCGGTATCGTCGGCGCCATCAGCGCCGACAATCATCTGCGTGCTCTGGCCGGCAGGGGCAAAGCGTTGCGGCTTGCGGCCGGTGTGGGTCTTGTCTTGCGCGGCTTCACCTTCCAGCCGAACCTGTGCCATGGCGGCACGAATGGTTTCCGGCCGCTTCTCCGGCGCGAACTTCCTTACGCTCGAATCCTCTGGCAGTTCGACATTTATTGACAACCGGTCGGCCCAAAGGCCGGCCTCACGAATGAGCTCAGCCTGTGCGTCGGGGATGGTCTTGAGGTGAATGTAGCCTTTAAAACCGTGGACTTCTCTCAGCGTTCGGGCAATGCGGACCATATCGGCCATGGTCTGGTCAGGCGAGCGGATGATACCGGAGGAGAGAAACAAGCCTTCAATGTAGTTGCGTCGGTAAAACTCGAGCGTCAATGATACCACTTCTTCGACGCTAAACCGCGCGCGCTCGACATTGGAACTGACGCGATTGATGCAATAGGCACAGTCGAAGATGCAGAAGTTCGTCATCAGGATCTTTAATAGCGATATGCATCGCCCATCTGGCGTGTAGGCATGGCAAATACCGCTCCCACCAGAAGATCCTATTCCTCCTTTGCGTGAATCTCGCTTCTCGCCACCGCTCGAGGCGCATGAGGCGTCGTACTTGGCTGCGTCCGATAGGATCGCCAGCTTCTTTCCAAGTGCCATAGGTGTCATGACGCGACTTTAGATGTTCATGTTATGTTCGTCAAGGTTTCGCGGGGAGCCGCAGGCGAATGTCGAAAGATGAACGGTCGCTGTGTTCCGCTTCCAGTATCGGAGCTTTCAATCAAGAACGCTTTCCCTGGTCGCTTCAGAATTTTCAGTCGCCGCTGATCCATCCCGCATTCCATGCGTATTTGATTGGGTTGATAAATGAAGAAGGATGTGATGCTCAAAAAACCTGCCAGTCACCCCAATATCAAACACGGCGGCATTGGAGTGCTGCTGGTCAATCTCGGCACCCCTGATGGCACCGAATACACCTCGATGCGCCGCTACCTGAAAGAGTTTCTGACCGACCGCCGGGTGATCGAGTGGTCGCGACTGTTCTGGTACCCGATCCTGTTCGGCATCGTGCTCAACACCCGCCCCGGCAAGGT